>JALYMU010000156.1 GCA_030773595.1 Actinomycetota bacterium
GCCAGGAAGAAGAGCATCCTCGCCCGCGGCTCGGGCACTCACGGCTGGACCGCCGCGCTGAACCAACTCGAAATCATCTTCCCCGGGCGACTTCCCGCCCAGATCTAACCCAAGATCCCATTTACACGTGGCGAAGGAGATCCCAAGCTGGTCAGCGAGCAGCCGCGCCGACCAGTGCGTCACCTCCAATCTCCCCGGAGGCGGTTCCAGCGTGGCCACCACGACCGCGACCTCGTCATGCACCGGCGGGCGACCCGAGCGCGGCGCATCCCGCAACGCCGCGACGCCGCCGGCCGCGTAACGGTTGCGCCAGGCCAGCACCGTGGGACCAGACACCCCCACCCGCCGGGCGATCTCGGCGTTGGGCAACCCCTGCGCGGCCAGCAGCACGATCCGCGCCCGCTGAGCAACTCCGGCGCGCACTCGCCGGACCGCCCAACCCATCGGGCTGCACCGCGTCAGGATCGACGGCGTGGACGCCGACCGCCTGACCGTGGGCGGATGGCGGCCGTCGCCGGGACGCCGGTGGTCGACATCAAACCGCTGCTTGACCCCGTCGACGAGCGCTGACGCCGACGGCGCCAGCGGCAGGAGGAGCGCTTGCCGCGGGAGAAGGCGAGCGTCCCGGCGGTGCGGAATTTCCGGTGTTGATTCGATCTCGACGGGTCGCAACGGGTCGGCCATGCTGTGCTCGCCCTACCGGCGGTCGCAGTCCCGCCGTGCCCACCGCACCTCAATCTCGATGGGGAGATCTCGTATGCAAGGACTTCGTCGGCTCGGTGTCCTCGCCGTGGCCGTCGCCACCGCTGCAGTCCCACTGACCATGGGGCCTGCGCCCGCGTCGGGCAAACCTGCTGCCGTCCCGTCCGACGACACCGCGACGTACCAGGTGGACGGCGCACGGACCAGCGGTCAGCGCAGCGCCGTCGCGTCGACCGGCGCCGTCGTGGTCGAGGCCGACCACGGACACGTCCTGGTCAGCGCGACCAAGCGTGAAGTCGCTGCCCTCAAGGGCAAGGGCTTCAAGGTCACGCTCGTCAAGAGCGGTCCCCCGGGTCAGGAGACGACCGTGTCGAGCACCGGCGTCGCCGCGCTCGACTTCCCGGCCGCCGACGCGGCGTACCACACCTACAGCGAGATGAGCACCGAGACGGCGAACGTCGCGGCGGCGAACCCGTCGATCGTGCGCCGCATGTCGCTGGGCCGCTCCTACGAGGGCCGGGAAATCTGGGCGGCGAAGATCTCCGACAACGTCGCCACCGACGAGAACGAGCCCGAGGCGCTGTTCACGTGCAACCAGCACGCGCGCGAGCACCTCACCGTCGAGCAGTGCCTCTACCTGCTCAACGAGCTGACGGGGAAGTACGCGACCGACACGCGTGTACGCAACGTCGTCAACAACCGCGAGATCTGGATCGTCTTCATGGTGAACCCGGACGGTGTCGAGTACGACATCGCCACGGGCTCCTACCGGTCGTGGCGCAAGAACCGTCAGCCGAACGCCGGCTCGACCTACGTCGGCACGGACCTCAACCGCAACTGGGGCTACAAGTGGGGCTGCTGCGGTGGCTCCTCCACGAGCCCGTCGTCGGACACCTACCGCGGTCCGTCGGCGTTCTCCGCGCCGGAGAGCCGGCTCGTCGCCGACTTCGTCAACTCCCGGGTCATCGGGGGCAAGCAGCAGCTCAAGGCACACATCGACTTCCACTCCTACTCCGAGCTCATCCTCTGGCCCTACGGCTACACGACGGCCGACACCGACACCGGGCTGACGCAGGACGACCGTGACGCGCACGCGGTTCTGGGTCAGCAGATGGCGGCGAGCAACGGCTACACGCCCGAGCAGGCGTCCGACCTCTACGTCACGGACGGCTCCATCGAGGACTGGATCTGGGGCGTCCACAAAATCTTCACCTACACGTTCGAGATGTTCCCCGTGAGCAGCAGTGGTGGCGGGTTCTACCCGCCCGACGAGGTCATCGGTCGCGAGACGGCGCGCAACCGCGACGCCGTACTCAAGCTGCTCGAGGCGGCGGACTGCGTCTACAAGCTGATCGGCAAGCAGTCGCAGTACTGCGGCACCGGGGGCACGGAGACGACGGTGTTCGCCGACGACTTCGAGACCGCGAAGGGGTGGACGGTCAACCCGGCGGGCACGGACACCGCGACCTCCGGTCAGTGGTCGCGCGCCAACCCGGAGGGCACGACGTCGGACGGCGCCAAGCAACTGGGTACGACGGTCAGCGGCTCCTTCGACCTCGTGACCGGACCGCTGGCCGGCACGAGCGCGGGCAGCTACGACGTGGACGGCGGGCGGACGACCGTCCAGTCGCCGGCCATCACCTTGACCGGCGGCACGAAGTACCAGCTGCGCCTGAGCTCCTACCTCGCGCACGGCTCGAACGCGACGGCGGACGACGCCCTGCGGGTACGCGTCGTCGGGAACACGACGACGACGCTGCTCGACCGGCGCGGGTCCGCGACCGACGTCGACGGGTCGTGGACGTCGGGAACCTTCGACCTGTCCGGGTACGCCGGTCAGACGGTGCGCATCGTGGTCGAGGCAGTCGACGCCGGGACGGCGTCACTGGTGGAGGCCGGCGTCGACGACGTCCGGGTCGTCGCCCTGTCCTGACGAGTCCCTCTCGCGCTCCGGCGCGGCGCCCACGGTGGGCGTCGCGCCGGAGGGCGTTCCGGGGGACCTGCGAAGGGTCAGCAACCCGTCCCCGGGACCGTCGCCGGCGCCAGCCATGGGCGCAGGACCACGAGGCCCGGGGGCCATTGCGTCGCATGTTGCACGATCTCGGGGACCAGGCGCGCCAGCCGAGCCGTGACACACGCCTGCCCATGCCGATCGACCGACTCACCGACTTCGTACAGGCCCCAGTCGTGCCAGTGGCGATCGAGCACCTGACGGATGCGGTCTATCCGTGGGCGGGAGAACCTGCTCACCACGACGCAGAGGCTTGCACCGAGGTCCGGCCGTAACTGCCGCTCCACCACGTCGACGTCACTGGCGGCAACGACCACAACTGCTTGGGTCCGGCTCGGGCGGAACACCGAGACCGCGACCGCCGCGCCGGACTCGGTCACCCGCGATGCGTCGACGCGGGGGTCGCCGTCGGGCATCCCATGCGGCCAGCCACCTTCCGGCGGCGGACACGGAGGGTGGAACCACCGCGGCGGGTCAGGGTCCGGGACCGGGCTCGACGCGCTCTGGTTCTCCACCTCGATCCCGTCGCCGCTCCAGCGGCCGACGACCGTCGCGTAGCCCTCGACGAGGCTGCCGTGCTCGGCGCGGTCCTGCACGTCGTCGACGCTCGCCCCGACCAGCGGGACAGCCCCGTGCCACGGCGGGCTCACGACTCGCGAAACACCCAGCATCAGGGTCTGCGGCAGCGGTGGCTCGAACCAGCAGCCGTCGCCGGTCGAGACCAGGCGACCGTACGTCTCGACGCGGTCGCCCTGGCGGAGCACCAGTTCGTCGAGGTTCATCTCGCCGGGACGCATGTGGGAGTGTCTCCCAATGCACGCGGCGGAGGTGTCCGTGGCGCATCAACGTGCCGGCCCATGGCGGTCTTTCGCGCCGTCAGCCTCGAGGGTTGACGCAGCGCAGCTGCCGCCTTCGGACTGCGTCGGTCGCTCGGGACCGACACCCTCGGGCATTCGCCCTACGACCGCCTGTCAGGCCCGCTCGAGAATGTCGGCGGCGTGCTCGTAGGCAGCCAGGTCCGAGGGCACCGCACGCCGGCGCGTGGCGCGCACGCCCTGGTTCAGCACGTGTAGCCGGAACAGCGCAGCCCGCGCCACAAGGGCGGGATCGGTGTCAGGGGCCGCCCGGTCGAGGAGGTCGGCACCCGCGCGATGGAAGAGCAGCCCGTCGGCGACCGTGATGCCTACGGCGTAGCCGACCGGCCGCCAGTACGGCGAGAGGTCGAGCACAGCGGGAGGTCCCCCGCCGAACAGCACGTTGCCGGCGAGGTCGCCGTGCACGAGCTGGTGGTGCCCGTCGTGAGGCCGGACCAGAGCGGCCAGGCGCGCGTGCACGGGAGATACGCGCTGCGCGGCGGGAGGCCGCGACTCACGCGCCGTCCCGCCCGACACGCAGGGCCTGCATCCTGGGCGCCGTCATGGGTGTACGGCCTGATCGGAGAGCGCCAGGTCCTCCGGCGCGTGCAGACGTACGAGCGTGCGGCCCGCCCCTGCCGGCACACGCGACCGGGTGGCCAGCGAGACGGCGACCATCACCGCGAACGACACGGGAACCGTCCATGCCGCCGGCTGCGCGAGCAGCGCCCCCGGCCACCCGTCCGGGTTCCCGCCGACCACGTTCGAGACCAGCGCCACGGTGGCCAGCGTGCCGCCGACCACCAGGCCGCTCACGGCGCCCACGTCGGTGAGCCGCCGCCACCAGATCCCCAGCAGCAGCAGCGGGCAGAACGACGACGCGGCGACGGCGAAGGCCAGTCCGACGACGTCGGCGAGCGGCAGCGAGGTGAGCACGAGCGCCAACCCGAGCGGTACGGCGACCGCGAGGACGGCGCCAGCGCGGAACCCACGGACGCTGCCGCGCAGGACGTCCTGGGACAACACGCCGGCCACGGAGACGGCGAGCCCTGAGGACGTCGAGAGGAAGGCCGCGAAGGCGCCGGCCGTCACGACGGCGGTCAGCACCGCGCCCGCCGTACCGCCGACCATCCGCTCCGGCAGCAGCAGCACGACGGCATCGGTGCGGCCGGTGAGCAGCAGCTCCGGGGTGTAGAGCCGGCCGAGCACGCCGTAGGCGGTGGGCGCGAGGTAGAAGACGGCGAGGAGCACGAGCACGGCCAGCGTCGTGCGCCGCGCCGTGGGGCCGTCGGGGTTGGTGTAGAAGCGCACGAGCACGTGCGGCAGCCCCATCGTGCCGAGGAAGAGCGCGAGCATCAGGGAGTACGTCGAGTACAGCGGGTGGGCGCGGTCGCGCGCCCCGCCGACCGGCGTGGCCCACGCCTCACCGGTCGTGCCCGCCAGCGGCTCGGCGTGCGGGACCGCCGAACCGGCCGGGAAGCGCAGCACCGCGCCGCGCCCGACCTCGTGCGCCCCCGCGTCGAGGCGGACGGCACCGTCGTGCACGCGGCCGTCGACAGCTCCGTCGACGTGCACGCGCACCGGCCGGTCCAGGCGTACAGCAGTGTCCGTCTCGACCCGGACAGTGGTGTCCGCGCGGAAGGTCGGGCTCGCGTCACGGCCTACCACTGGCGCGCCGTCCGCGCGCCAGGCGAGCACGAGGAACACCAGGGGCACGGCGATCGCCGTGAGCTTGAGCCAGTACTGAAACGCCTGGACGAACGTGATGCTGCGCATGCCACCCGCGACGACGTTGAGCACGACGACGACCGCCACGACGACCGGACCGGCCCACAGGGGCAGCCCGGCGACAGCCCGCAGGGTGAGGCCGGCGCCTTGCAGCTGCGGCACGAGGTAGAGCCAGCCGATCAGGACGACCAGCGCGGAGGCGACCCGGCGTACGGTCTTCGACTCGAGGCGCGCCTCGGCGAAGTCGGGCAGCGTGTAGGCGCCCGAGCGGCGCAGCGGTGCCGCGACGAGCACGAGCAGGACGAGGTAGCCCGCGGTGTAGCCGATCGGGAACCACAACATGTCGACGCCGTAGGCGAGCACCAGCCCGGCGACGCCGAGGAACGACGCGGCGGAGAGATACTCGCCGCCGATAGCCGAGGCGTTCAGGACCGGGGATACCGTGCGGGACGCGACATAGAAGTCGCTCGTCGTCCGGGACAGCCGCAGGCCGAAGGCGCCGATGGCGAGCGTCGTGAGCGCGACGAGCGCGACCGCGACGACGGCGTAGGTGGCCGTCATGTACGCCGGACCAGCTCGACGAACTCCCGCTCCGCACGCTCGCTGGCCCGGATGTGCAGGGCCGCAGCGGCGACGAGGACCGGGTAGACGCCGCCGCCCAGGACGAGCCACGGAAGCGGAACGCCGGCTACCCGCAGGGTCCGCGCCTCAGGAATGACGAGGAACAGCAGCGGAAGGCCACCGAGCACCAGCCCAACACCGGCGAGCACGACCAGCGCCAGCCGCAGCTGGGCGCGCATCAACGTGCGCAGGTAGACCTCCCCCACGACCGTCTGCTCGTCGATGTCGAAGGTCACCCCGCCGGCCACCGGCCGCCGGGCCGCCCGGGCGCGCGGGCTGGTCACGACGACCCGCTGCGCCGGCCCGTTCCGCGCCCGCGAGGGTGCATCCGTCCGTGGACCCGGGCCGGACGGCGGCGCGGGGTCCGGGGGAGTGAGCCGGTCCGTCATGCCTCGGCGTGGCGGTCGAGCCGCGCCCGGCGCACCAGCAGGTCACGCAGCTCGCGGGTGTGGCGGCGGCTCACGACGAGCTCCTCGGTGCCGAGCCGCACGGTGCACCGCCCGGCGTCGACGCGGACCTCGTCGACGTGGCGCAAGGCGACCAGATGGCTGCGGTGGATGCGCACGAACCCCGCCGCACGCCACTGGTCCTCGAGCGTGGTGAGCGGCACCCGGACGAGGTGGCTGCCCGAGGACGTGTGCAGCCGTGCGTAGTCCCCGCAGGCCTCGACGTAGCGGACCTCGGACCGGGCCACGAATCGCGTGACCCCCGCCAGCTCCACCGGGATCGTCTCGTCCACGGTGGGTGGGTCCGTCACCGGCACGCTGTCCGTGCTTCCCGGCGGTGCCTGCCTCGCGTCGAGAACCCGCCGGACGGCGTCGGCCAGCCGCTCCGGGCGTACGGGCTTGAGCAGGTAGTCCACCGCCTCGAGGTCGAAGGCGGCGACGGCGTAGTCCTCGTAGGCGGTCACGAACACGATCCGCGGTGGCAGCCGGAACCGGTTGAGGACCCGGGCCAGGTCCAGTCCGTCGAGCCCCGGCATCTTGATGTCGAGGAAGACCACGTCGATGTTCCCGCCGTCGAGCGCCTTGAGCGCGGCCGCGCTCCCGTCGGCGGTGGCCACGGTGGCGACCCGGGGGTCCTGGCGCAGCAGCCAGGCGAGGTCCTCCAGGGCCGGTATCTCGTCGTCGACCACGAGCGCGCGCAGCATGCCCGGAGCGTACGACGCGCGCGGGCGTGCCGGGTGCCTGTGCCGCGCGAGGATGTCCCGATGCCCTCGCTGACGCCGGCCGACCTCGCGTGGCTGTTCTCGGCCGGTGTCCTCGCCGGAGTCGTGAGCACGGTCGTTAGCCTGGCGTCGCTCGTGTCCTACCCCGCCCTGCTTGCCGTGGGTCTCTCGCCGGTCGGCGCCAACGTCACGAACACGGTCGCGCTCGTCTTCACCGCCGTCGGCGCTGCGGCGGGATCGCGGCCTGAGCTGCGGGGGCAGGGCCGGCGGCTGCGGCGAC
>JALYMU010000157.1 GCA_030773595.1 Actinomycetota bacterium
GCCAGGAAGAAGAGCATCCTCGCCCGCGGCTCGGGCACTCACGGCTGGACCGCCGCGCTGAACCAACTCGAAATCATCTTCCCCGGGCGACTTCCCGCCCAGATCTAACCCAAGATCCCATTTACACAGCCAACTTGACACGCCCGGCCGGTTCGACCCCGGGTACGTCGGCCAACTCGGCACCTACGTCGCGGTCGTCGACGACCGGCTCCGATGCCCCGACCGGCACGCGCCCACGGTCGGGATCCTGCTGTGCAAGAGCCGCAACGACACTCTCGTCCGCTATGCCCTCGCTGGCGCTTCGGCGCCCCTAGCCGTCGCGGACTACACCTACGACGCCCTACCCACCGACGAGCGGGCCGTCCCTACCCTCTGCTGACGAGCTCGCCGCCGCCCTCGAGGAAGGCGTCTGACCGGAATCAGCAGAACCAGCGGTGGACCCGCCAACGCCTGTAGCGCTCCTGCGTCTCAATAGTCGACGCAGATCCCGCCTCGGGGGTCCGACAGCTTGGGACCGACTTCTGCGACCACCGCTGAGCGTGACGGGCGAGCCCGTCAGCGCCGACGCCCACGTCTCAGAACCAAGCAAGTGAGACGCCAGGCGTGTGCCGCAGGACGCCCCTGTCCCGGGAACGTCACCGGACAGGACTTACGGGACGGTCCCCGACCGGGATGCCCGCCCACCTGCAGCGTCACCGACGGGGGTTCCTCTTGCGGGACGCGCGAAGGCCGACACTGGACCATGTTTGGGTGCATGCCGGCGTTCGCTGCACAGGTCGGGGCTACGGTTAGACGGTGTCGGGGCTGTCGAGTGAGAAACTTCGCCGCCGGCTGCGCGAGCTGTTCACCTGGCAGGGCGACCGCACCGACGACGCGTCGCTGGCGGATATGACTGGGTGGTGGCGTGACGGGCAGGTTCTGGCCGCGCTCGGGCCGGCCTTGGCCGCGTTGGTTGCTGAGGAACGCCCGACAGTAGTGCTGGGCATCGAGTCCCGCGGCTCGCTGCTTGGAGCGCTCGTCGGGGTGCAGCTGGGCGTGGGCTTGCTCGAGGTGCGCAAGAACCGCTCGCCCAGCGCGGACAGCGACGCCTGGGTGCAGGCTACGACTCCGCCGGACTACCGGGACCGGCACCTGCGCCTGGGAGTCCGCGCGCGCCACCTCCAGGCCGGCGAGCGGGTGCTCGCCGTCGACGACTGGGTCGAGACGGGCGGGCAGATGACCGGGGCCAAGCAGCTGGTCGAGCGAGCCGGCGCCACCTGGACCGGGCTCGCGGTCGTCGTTGATGGGTCGATTCGAGGCGACGTGCGCCGGAGGCTGCAGGTGCGCTCACTCCTGCACGTCCGCGACCTCTAGCTCGTCCCGCTGCCCGATCCGCTTGCGGACGCCGGCTCAAGGTCGGGGCGGTCGACGCGGCTTGATCGGCTCGTACTCCCACCGCGACTCGGGAGCTCCGCTGGCGAACGCGGAGATCGCGTCAGCGGCGAGCAGCACGATGCGGGCCCGCGGGGCTGGGCGACGCCCTGCCCGGATCGTGCTCGACGGCTCCACCGTCTCCGTCTCGGCGGCCCTCCCCGCGTGGGTGGCGGTCAGCCGGGGAGTAGAAGCCGGACCTGATCACCGCAGAGATCGTCCCCGGGATGTACGACTTGGGCTGCAAGCCGAGGGCCAGGTCGTGGATCTCACCGCTGAGCATGTGCACCCTCCGGTGCATGGGCAGGGTGGTTGACCTCGGGGTGGCCAACCGTTCTTCGCCCCCTCCCGGCAAGCAAGGCGTCCGCGGCGCACTAGGCGGTGGAGGGCAAGGGTGGTGGGGCGCCCGCAACGAAGCGAGGACGAACGACCCTTGTGTGGAGCCGCCCCGCCCGCAGACTTGTGCGGCCGGGAGCGGGAGAAGGGGCGCGCTTACAGCGCCGGCGTAGCCGGCACGGTCACGGCCCGGAGGGCCGGTGGCGCGTCTACTCGGCGGTCCCGGTGGTCAGGCTGTGGCGTGCGCGGTTCTCACGCCTGCTCGGGCGGGGACGTCTCGGCGGGCTGCTGGTCCTGCTGTCCCTGCGTTGTGCCGGCGCGCGATCCGCGTGACCGGCGGGGACGTCCCGGGAGCTTGCGCTCCGGCTCGTTGAAGCCGCCCATCGAGGAGGTGCGCGCGGCAGGGGAGACGCGAGCCTCGTACTCGCCGACAATGACGCGGGCGTTCGGGACCGCGGCCGCCGTCGTGGCGTTGACGACCTTGCCGACCAGCGTCCCGTTGCGGGCCGCCGCCAGGTGGTCGTAGGACGGCTTCGGGTCGGTGTCGTCACCACCGGCGGAGACGGCCGACGCACCGGCGCGCTTGGCGAAGACCGACCAGATCAGTGCGGTGTTCGGGCCGTTGTAGCGGTCGAGGTCGGCGGTGAGGATGCCGTCGCGGGTGTCGAGCATCGACGGGTCCGGTGCCGTCAGCGGCATGCCGTCGGTGACGAGGCCGTGCCCGCACCCCCGTGCCCTCGCTCTCGTGGGCGACCAGGGTCGTGCGGTAGAGCTCGCGGCCGTTGTCGGCGGCCACCACGACGTCCCACGCCTTGTCGAGGTCCTTGACGAACAGCACGCGGTACACGGCGATCGTGCCGCTCGAGGTCGGGAAGGTCACCTTGCGGACGTAGGAGGAGGCGGCGAAGGGACCCTTGGCGAAGTCGTGTAGCCGGCCTGCGTGTCGCTCGCGGACGGCGTGAAGGCGACGCCGGGCGCCAGCCGCCCGGCGACCGCGTCAAGGGCCTGGCCGGCGGTCAACGTGTAGCTGCCGGTGAGGCTCCCAGTCCGGACGCTGTTGCCGGTGTAGCTGAGAACCTTGCCGTCCTTGGTGACGGCACGATCATGCGCCTGCCCTGCGTGGTCGACACGCCGCCGACGACCTGCTGGAAGACGATCGTGCGCGTGCCCGTCCCCGGAAGCGCGTGGTTGCGCAGCACCCGCAGCGCCGCGACGTAGGCGCTGGTCAGGCCGAACGCCGCACGGTTGGCGTCGAGCCACGCGCGGCGATGTCGACGGGGGTCCCGGTCCTCGCGGCGGTGAGGTAGCCCCCCGACCGGCGGATGCGCGACGTGCCGAAGCGCTCGTCCCACGAGACGCGAGCGCCGGAGCCGGCGGCCGCGGTGAGCCGGCGTACGGCCTGGACCTGCGCCGACGTCGGGGCCACGACGCCAGCGGCGGTACGCCGTACGGGTCCTCCGAGGACTTCCCACGCCCGAGGACTTCCCACGCCTGACCGTCCGGCGTGGAACTTGTCGCGCGAAGCGCTGCAACTAGCCCTTCTGGGCCACGTCACAGGAATGCGATGGTTCCTTCGGGGCAGCCCCGGCCGGCCGTGGGCGTCGAGGTGATCGGAGCGGTCGTTGGTGGCGACGGGTGCCTGTAGTCTGGGCCGCCGGTCCGCGCGCGTGTCCGTGCTGCGGTAGAACGCTCGAGACGAGGGGCAGTATTCCGGTGGGTTCGGTCATCAAGAAGCGCCGCAAGCGGATGGCGAAGAAGAAGCACCGCAAGCTCCTCAAGCGCACTCGCGTGCAGCGGCGCAACAAGAAGTAGCCCAGCTGGGGTGGTGGACGCGCCAGGACCGGTCTCGTATGCGCGTCCGGCGCGGAGGGGGGCACGGTGGCTCGCGTGGTGCTGGTCACGGGCGTGTCCCGTGCCCTCGGCGGCCGCTTCACCCGCCGGCTGACCGACGACCCCGACATCGACACGGTGATCGGGGTCGATGTCGTGCCTCCCCGTCATGACCTCGGCCGTGCGCAGTTCGTCCGCGCCGACATCCGCAACGCGGTCATCGCGAAGGTGATCGCCTCCCGCGACGTCGACACGGTCGTCCACATGAACGTCATCGCCACGCCTGTGGGCGCCGGCGGCCGGACGACCATGAAAGAGATCAACGTCATCGGCACGATGCAGCTGCTGGCGGCGTGCCAGGCAGCGCCGGGCGTGCGCAAGCTCGTCGTGAAGTCCTCCGCCGCCGTCTACGGGTCCTCGCCGAAGGACCCCGCGATGTTCACCGAGGACACCGAGCCTCGCGAGCTGCCTCGCTCGGGCTTCGCGAAGGACTCCGTCGAGGTCGAGGGCTACGTGCGCGGGTTCGCGCGCCGCCGCCCCGACGTGGTAGTGACGCAGCTGCGCTTCGCCAATATCCTCGGGCCGCGGCTGGCGACCCCGCTGGCCGCCTACTTCGACCTCCCGGTGCTCCCCGTGCCACTTGGGTTCGACGCCAGGCTGCAGTTCGTGCACGAGCGTGACGCACTCGAGGCGCTGCGGCTGGCGACGGTCGAGGACCACGCCGGCACGTACAACGTCGCGGGCGACGGCGTGCTTCTGCTCTCCCAGGCCGCACGGCGCGCGGGCCGGCCCGTCCTGCGCGTCCCCACCTCGCTCGGGGGCTGGGTCGGCTCGACGCTGCGCCGCTCGGGCATCGCCGACTTCTCCCCGGAGCAGATGCGCTTCCTCTCATTCGGCCGCGTCCTGGACTGCACCC
Organism: Actinomycetota bacterium; assembly: GCA_030773595.1. Classification (GTDB taxonomy): domain Bacteria; phylum Actinomycetota; class Actinomycetes; order JALYMU01; family JALYMU01; genus JALYMU01. The sequence continues at coordinate 4,493 of JALYMU010000157.1, forward strand.
GCATGCGCCCCGAGCTCGGCCTCGACCCGACCTACACGACGGCGGCGACCTTCGAGGACTTCCTGCGCGGACCGGGCAGTGACCGGCAGCCGGGGGTGCTCGCCGCCGCCCGCATCCGCGCGGCCGAGGACCGCCTCGCCGCCCTCCTCGTCCCGGGACAGGCCTCCGGTGGCTGAGCCGATCCCCGCGTCGCCGGGGCAGCGCCGCGCCGACGGCTCGCGCGCCGACGGCCCGCCCCGCGGCGGTTCGCGCGTCGAGGCCGAGCCTGACGGCTCCCCGGACGTCGCCGTGGCGGCCTGGGAGGACACGGCTGCAGCCGCGCTGGCGTTCCTGCGCCGCCGGTTGACGGGGGACTACGAGGTCGACGACTTCGGCTTCGACGCAGAGCTCACCGAGACCGTGCTTCTGGCCGCGCTCCGCCCGCTCTACGAGCAGTGGTTCCGCGTCGAGGTCCGCGGCGTCGACAACGTCCCCTCCGACGGCGGGTGCTTGGTCGTGGCCAACCACTCCGGCACCATCGCGGTCGACGCGGTCATGACCCAGCTGGCGCTGCTGGACCACCACCCGGCACACCGGCATCTGCGGATGCTCGGCGCCGACCTCGTCTTCGCGACGCCGTTCCTCGGCGAGCTCGCCCGCAAGAGCGGGGCGACGCTCGCCTGCAACGCCGACGCCGAGCGTCTGCTGTGCCGCGGCGAGCTGGTCGGAGTGTGGCCCGAGGGGTTCAAGGGTGTCGGCAAGCCCTTCTCGGACCGATACAAGCTCCAGCGTTTCGGCCGCGGTGGGTTCGTCTCGGCCGCGATCCGCACCGGCGTGCCCATCGTCCCGTGCTCGATCGTCGGCGCCGAGGAGATCTACCCGATGCTCGGCAACGCGCGGACCCTCGCCCGGTTGCTCAGCCTGCCGTACTTCCCGATCACGCCGACGTTCCCGTGGCTCGGCCCGCTCGGGCTCGTCCCGCTGCCGAGCAAGTGGCTGATCGAGTTCGGCGAGCCCGTCCCGACCGACCACTACGACAGGTCTGCCGCCGACGACCCGATGCTGGTGTTCAACCTGACCGACCAGGTCCGCGAGACGATCCAGCACACGCTCTACTCGCTGCTTACGGCGCGCCGCTCGGTGTTCGGCTGACGGCACTGCCGGTGGCGGCGGCCGGTCGCCGCCGGCACAACGTGGGCGTCGGCTGTCGCCGCCGGGATCCGTCCGCGGCCGAACTACCCCGCGGTGGCCTCGCTGGTGGCGCTCGCCGGCGCCCGGACCGACCCGTCGGGCGAGGGTCCGTCCGTGACGGCGTCCGTGACGGCGTCCGTGGGGGAAGCCGCCGGACCGTCGGCCGGGTCCTGCGTCGAGCCGGCCGCCGGGTCCTGCGTCGAGC
>JALYMU010000158.1 GCA_030773595.1 Actinomycetota bacterium
AACGCCAAGATCCGCGCCTTCATCGACGGCTGGAACGACCGCTGCCACCCCTTCGTCTGGACCGAGACCGCCGAGGAGATCCTCGCCAGAGCCGACCGACAAGGAACCTCAGCGACGGACCACTAGGTCCCAACACCGACCTGGACACGTCATCTTGGCCTTGGCGCCTGCGCAGAGCGCACTACGTGTTCGACGCCTGGGATGGTGACGTCCTCGTTGAGAGTTTTCCATGCCTCCTGGTCACGAAGGAGGTCGGTCAGGCCATGTCGGAGCGGGCACTGTCCGGTTTCGAGTTGCGCTCCGCCGAGGTGTCGGTGTCGGACACATACGAAGAGTTCTACAGAGGGTCGGCGCTGCCCAACTGGCAATGGTTCGACGTGACGGGACGGCCCGACCGGGACGACGTCGCCCTCAACGAGCACAATCAGCTGACCGTGTCACAGGAGGTCTACGACATTCTTCGGCCCGGGCTTGTTGACTGTGAGGTGGAGCTGGTAGACGTGCCGTGACCCTTCGGGGCGGCGCTGTCACCCATCGTCTCCGAGCGCCGCGGACGCGGTGGACCGTCGAGCATGGATCGCCTCGACGCGCCCCCACGGAACACACGCGTACGGTTAGAGAGTGCAGCGACACGAGATCGGCGCGTGGCTGGAGGGCCCGGGGGCGGGGCTCGACCACGACGCGGACGAGGGCTACCGCGGCCAGCGCCTGGGTCTCCCCGAGCGCGGCCCAGGCTCGCTGGCGCGGATCGGCCGGCGCATCGCCGCACTCGTCGTCGACTGGTTCGCCAGCATGCTGGTCACGCTGCTTTTCCTGCCGTGGGCCGCGGACGCCTTCGGCCTGGTCAACCTCGCCGTCTTCACCGCCGAGGTCCTCCTCGGCACCGTCCTCGGCGGCGCGTCCTTCGGTCACCGGGTCGCGCGCCTTCGCGTGCTCGACCTGCGCACCGGCCGCCCGCCGCGCCTCGGCCCCGCAGCGGTCCGCACGGTGCTGCTCGCGCTCGCAGTACCTCCGCTCGTCTGGGACCGCGACGGCCGCGGGCTGCACGACAAGATCGCCCGGACCGTCGTCGTCAACGCGTGACCGCGCCCGCGGCGTACCCTCGAGGAAGCGCCCGGACCGCGTAACACGACGGAAACACACGGGACACGGTCGGGAAACCGCCCCTGCCTACCGTCGCTGTCGCGGTGGAAAAGCCGCTGCTCGCCTACTGCGGAGGATGGATGTTCACCAACGCCGACGAGGTCCTCAGGTACATCAAGGACGAGGGCGTCCAGTTCCTGGACGTCAGGTTCTGTGACCTGCCGGGCGTCATGCAGCACTTCAACGTGCCGGCACAGACGCTGACCGCGGACTTCTTCACCGAGGGCCAGATGTTCGACGGCTCCTCCATCCGTGGCTTCCAGGCGATCCACGAGTCGGACATGAAGCTCATCCCCGACGTGGCGACGGCGTACCTCGACCCGTTCCGCACGCAGAAGACGCTCAACATCAACTTCTCGATCGTGGACCCCTTCACGGACGAGCCGTACAGCCGCGACCCGCGCAACATCGCGGCGAAGGCCGAGGCCTACCTGCGCGGCACCGGCATCGCCGACACCGTGTACTTCGGGGCCGAGGCCGAGTACTACGTCTTCGACGACGTACGCTTCGAGACCAAGCCGAACGCGGGCTACTACTTCATCGACTCCGAAGAGGCCGCCTGGAACACCGGGCGCGTCGAGGACGGCGGCAACCGCGGCTACAAGACGCGGTACAAGGGCGGCTACTTCCCCGTCCCGCCGGTCGACCACCACGCCGACCTGCGCGACCAGATGTCGCTGACCCTGGCGCAGGTAGGCCTGGAGGTGGAGCGCGCCCACCACGAGGTCGGCACCGCCGGCCAGGGCGAGATCAACTACAAGTTCAACACGCTGCTGCACTCCGCGGACCAGATGATGGCGTTCAAGTACGTCATCAAGAACGTCGCCTGGGCGGCCGGCAAGACCGCGACCTTCATGCCCAAGCCGCTGTTCGGCGACAACGGCTCCGGCATGCACTGCCACCAGAGCCTCTGGAAGGACGGCTCGCCGCTGTTCTACGACGAGCTCGGGTACGGCGGGCTGTCGGACATGGCGCGCTACTACATCGGCGGTCTCCTGCGGCACGCGCCGTCCCTGCTCGCCTTCACCAACCCGACCGTGAACTCCTACCACCGGCTCGTCCCGGGCTACGAGGCGCCGGTCAACCTCGTCTACTCCCAGCGCAACCGGTCGGCCGCCGTGCGCATTCCCGTCACGGGCAACTCGCCGAAGGCCAAGCGCATCGAGTTCCGTGTCCCGGACCCGTCCTGCAACCCCTACCTCGCGTTCGCCGCGATGCTGATGGCCGGCCTGGACGGCATCCGCAACAAGATCGAGCCGGCGACGCCGGTCGACAAGGACCTCTACGAGCTGCCCCCCGAGGAGCACGCCGAGATCCAGCAGGTGCCTGACTCGCTGCCGGCCGTCCTCGATGCGCTGGAGGCCGACCACGACTACCTGCTCGAGGGTGGGGTCTTCACCAGCGACCTCATCGAGACCTGGGTCGACTGGAAGCGGGTCAACGAGGTGGACCCGATCCGCCTGCGCCCGCACCCGCACGAGTTCGAGCTCTACTTCGACATCTAGTGTCACGCGTCGTTAGTTCCTTTACTTTGGGTCGTGGTTGCGGGATGATCAGGCATGTCGTTGTCTACTGGCCAGGTGCACATCCGCGACGAGGACCGGGCGACGCTGTTGAGCTGGACG
>JALYMU010000159.1 GCA_030773595.1 Actinomycetota bacterium
CTCGGGCGCGAGCGCGGGTCCGGGGAGAGCGCCGCCCGGACCACCGGGACGAGCGCCGGGGGGAGCCCGTCGAGGTCCGGCCGTCCCTGCGTGACGTTGTAGAGGACGACGTCCAACGGCCCAGACCCGTACGGCGGGCGGCCGGTCCCGGCGTACGCGACCGTCGCTCCCCACGCGTGGACGTCGCTCGCCGGCGTCGCGTCGGCCCCGGCGACGATCTCTGGCGCCAGGTAGCCGGGCGTCCCCACGAGGAAGCCCGTCATCGTCAGGGGGGACTCGTCCGCCACCCGGGCGATGCCGAAGTCGATGACGACCGGCTCGCCGTCCTCGGGCAGCAGCACGTTGCCCGGCTTGAGGTCACGGTGGACGACCTCCGCGGCGTGCACGTCGCCCAAGGCGCGCGCAAGGCCCCGCGCGAGCCGGAGCAGCGCGCCGCCACGCAGCGGCCCGTGCTCGCGCACCACGTCGTCGAGCGGCCTGCCGTCGACGAACCGGGTGACGAGGTACGGCGGTTCGGCGTCGACGTCGGCGTCGAGCACCTCGGCGACGTTGCGGCCGACGACCCGCCGCAGGACACGGACCTCGCGGGCCAGCCTCGCCCGCCCCGTGTCGTCACCCGCGATGTGCGGGCGCAGCACCTTGACCGCGACCAGGCGGCCGTCCGGGGTGGACGCCGCGTGGACGACGCCCATGCCGCCCTCGCCGACCCGCCGCAGCAGCGTGTAGGGACCGAGCTGGGCGCCACCGGCCTGCCCCCCGTGCCTCGCCATGACCGGCACCGTAACGCGCAGCACCGACGTCCGTCTCCCTCGCGGGTGGGTTCGGGGCGTACGGACTCGGGGCGTTGCGGCCGCTCGTAGGCTGGCGGGCGTCATCCGGTCCGGTGCGCGGGCAGTCCTCGTCCGGTCCGCGTCCTCGGGAGGTGCGGGATCTTCTCAGCGTGCGCAGTCGCCCGCTCGGACCATCCGCTCCGACGGTCCGCCGTCGATGCCTTTCTTGCACGGTGGGAACCGCAGGACACGGACCGAGACGAGGAGGTAGCCGGTGACCCCGCATCCCGTGATGGGCGCCCTGAGCAGAGGCGTCCCCATCACACTTCTCTGCGACCTGTTCGACCCCAGAGGGCCTCGCTCTCAGGACATCTACGCCGTCGAGCGCGACGAGGACGCGTTGCTCTGGACGCGCGTGCCGGGGCCCCGGCACGAACCGCGCAGCCCCGCCTGACCCGGCCGCCCGCCACGCCCGTCGAGGGTCCATGACGCTCGACGCGGCGACGCCCGACGACGAGGTGGCCCTGGCGCAGCTGGTCGAGTCAAGCGCGCGGGCCGCCGGAGCGCTGCGCTACGGCAGCATCCTGCGCGTCGGCACCGCGACGGCGGTCGTCAACCCCGACAGCCCGTTCCTGCTGGGCAACGCCGCGGGCGCGGTCGGCGGCACGCCCGCGCAGGCCACGGCGACGCTGCGGGCGCTGGAGTCGCTCTACGTCGAAGCCGGACGCGAGGAGGCGGTCGTCGTCGGCTCGCCGACGTCGCTGCCCGAGCTCGACCTCGTCGCCGACGAGGCGGGTTGGTCCGCCGTCGAGGAGGGCGTGGTGGCGGTCGCCGCGCTCGGCGGGCTCGTCCCGGCAGCCGGCCGGCCCTGCGCCGTACGCCCGTTCGCGGACGCGGACCTGCCCGCGGTGGCCGGCCTGCTGGCCGACGCGGCGGGGCTGCCGGGAGGTGCCGAGCAGGCACTGCTGCGCCACGTCGGGCACCGCGTCGAGGACCCGCGTGCCCTCGTTCTCGTCGCGGCCCGCGACGAGCAGCCGGCGGGCGTGCTTCTCGCGGTGGCCGACCGCGGACTCGCCGTCGTGACAGACCTGGCGGTCGATCTGCGCGCGCGGCACAAGGGCCTGGGCACCGCTCTGGTCGCGCAGGCGGTGGCGCTGCTCGCCGACCGCGGAGCGTCCCTGCTCGCCGCACCCGCCGAGGCCGGCGGGGTGGCGCAGCGGTTCTGGGAACGCGCCGGGCTGACCGAGGCCTACGCGACGACGACGTACGCGCGACGGGTGCGCTGAGCCACGGACGCTGATGAGAGAGGGCCCCGAGCCGGCCGGAGCGGCTGCGGCACGTGACCTTAGTCGCGCGAGCTGTCCGTGGTCACCCACCGCTCAAGACGTTCCATGCCGAGCAGGGCCACCAGGAAGGCGAAGGGCACGAGGAGGGCGAGGAGCAACATCGTCAGGACTTCCCATCGTAGGACCCGTCAAGCATGCCCGGTCGGTTGCGCAGGGAAACAACCGCCACGCATGACCGGCTACGACCGCGCGCCGGTTGCGGGGGTATGCGGGGGCGGTGGCACGATCGAGCGCATGTCGCAGTCGCCGAGCGTGTCCTACTCCATCACGGTCCGGCTGGAGGTCCCCGCGCGTGGCGGTGCCGTCAGCCGGCTGACCAGCACGGTCGAGCAGGCCGGCGGTGTGGTCACCGCGCTCGACGTCACAGCGTCCGGTCACGAGCGGCTGCGCATGGACGTCACCATCGCGGCGACCGACACCGCCCACGCCGACGCGCTGGTCGCCGGGCTGCGCCGGGTCGAGGGCGTCGCGATCGGCAAGGTCTCCGACCGGACCTTCCTCATGCACCTTGGCGGCAAGATCGAGGTCACCTCGAAGGTACCGATCCGCACCCGTGACGACCTCTCGATGGTCTACACACCCGGCGTCGCAAGGGTCTGCCAGGCCATCGCGGCCAATCCTGAGGACGCCCGCCGGCTGACCATCAAGCGCAACACGATCGCGGTCGTCACCGACGGCTCCGCGGTCCTGGGGCTGGGCAACCTCGGCGCCGCCGCGGCGCTGCCGGTCATGGAGGGCAAGGCGGCGTTGTTCAAGCGGTTCGCCGCGATCGACGCCTTCCCCATCTGCCTGGACACCCAGGACGCTGACGAGATCGTCGCGATTGTGCGCGCAATCGCGCCGGTCTTCGCGGGGATCAACCTCGAGGACATCTCCGCACCGCGGTGCTTCGAGATCGAGGCGCGGCTGCGCGAGCTGCTCGACATCCCCGTCTTCCACGACGACCAGCACGGCACGGCCATCGTCGTGGTCGCCGCGCTCACCAACGCCCTGCGTGTCGTGGGCAAGCGGATCGAGGACGTGCGGATCGTTGCGTCCGGCGCGGGCGCGGCGGGCTCGGCCGTGCTGCGGCTGCTCCTCGCCGCGGGAGCGAAGGACGTCACCGTGGCCGACCAGCACGGCATCGTGCGCCGCGACCGTCCCGGCCTGGACCCGTCGCTGGAGTGGGTCGCCGAGGCGACCAACCCGCGTGGTCTGACGGGGGACCTGCGCCCGGCGCTCGCCGGCGCCGACGTCTTCATCGGAGTCTCGGCGCCGAACATCCTCACCGGGGAGGACATCGCCACCATGGCGCCGGAGGCGGTCGTGTTCGCGCTCGCCAATCCGGTCCCGGAGGTCGACCCGCTCGACGCCTCCGAGCACGCCGCGGTCGTCGCCACCGGCCGCAGCGACTTCCCGAACCAGATCAACAACGTCCTGGCGTTCCCGGGGGTCTTCCGCGGTCTGCTCGACGCGCAGAGCTCCACCATCACCTCGGAGCTGTTGCTGGCGGCCGCGCGGGCGCTCGCCGGTGTGGTGACCGACGCGGAGCTCAACGCCAGCTACATCATCCCGAGCGTCTTCCACCCCGGCCTGTCCGACACCGTCGCGGCCGCCGTACGCGACGCCGCCGTGGCTGCCGGCACGGCGCGGGTGAAGCCGCAGCGGTCGGAGGCGCCCGCGGGCTGACGACGCGAGCGGCTCCTTCCTCAGGCGGTCCAGTCCAGGCAGAGGATCGTCGCGTCGTCGCGCGGCTCGCCGTCCTGGTAGGTCTGCAGCAGCCGCACCATCTGGCGCACGGTCTCGGCCGGTGACGACGTGCGCGTGGCGAGCAGCGCCCCTTCCAGGCGCTGCTGGCCGTACTCCTCGCCGTTTTCGGCGCTGCGCGCCTCGAGCACTCCATCGCTGACGATGAGCAGCCGGTCACCCGTCTCGAGGGTCAGCTCGTGCTCCTCGTACGGCGTCGCCTCGAACATGCCCATCGGCAGCTGCGCCGGGATCTCGATTGCCGACACGTGGTCGCCTCGCAGCAGGAACGGCGCCGGATGCCCGGCGTTGACCACCTTCGCGTGCCCGGTGGTGAGGCACACGGACATCGACAGCGCGGTGACGAACTGGTCGCCGCCGTAGCGGCCGTGCAGGACGTTGTCCGCCGTGCGGATCTGGTCGCCGAGGTCGTAGCCGGTCCGCCGGGCGTTGCGCAGCGCCGCGACGGCCAGCGCGCCGAGGACGCTCGCGTTGAGCCCGTGGCCCATGGCGTCGGTCGCGGTGATCGTGAGGTCCTCGTGGTCGACCGCGTAGTCGAACAGGTCACCACCGACCTGGTACGCCGGGACCAGCTGGCCGGCGATGGCGAACTCCGGGCAGGTGTAGGCCTGCACGGGAAGCTGGGTCCACTGGATCTCGGCGGGTAGCTCGAGGGGGCGGTCGCGCCGCCCCCGCTCGATGATGTCGGTGTAGTTCGCCGCGGTCATGAGGACGTAGGCCACCGCGGTGGAGGCCCGGTGCAGCCCGTCGAGCAGGTCACCGGCCGGGACGGCGGGCAGGCACACGGACAGCACGCCGAGCCGCTCGGCACGCACGCTGACCGGCAGGTGGATCAGCGTGCCTTCGCTGGTCTGCTGCAAGGTCGGCGCCTGCGCGCGGAACGCGCGCCCGGGCTCGCTGCCGTCGACCGGGAAGGAATCTGGGCGGGCGCTGGGGTGCTCGTCCGGGAGCAGGCGCAGCCGGAGCTGGTCGTAGTCGGCGAGGTAGATGCCGACCCAGCGTGCGTCCGCGTGCTCGTGCAGGAACGTGCCGAGGACGCGGGCGAGGTCGGTCGGGAACGCCGCGTCGAGCGCGGGCAGGAGCCCTCCGACCACGGCGGTGAGCGACACGGGGGTTCCTCCAGGGTGCGACGGTGTCACGGGCTGGGCGGATCGTCGCACGGCGGCGCCGGTGCGTACATCGACGGTCGGTCGCCGTAGGTTGGGCCGTCATGGGCACGAGGCCGGACCGGCGGTGGCGGGCGGCGCTCGGAGTCGCCGTCGCAGTGCAGCTCCTCGTGGTCTACAGCCCGACGGCGGGCCCCGCGGCGACCGCCGCGCTGCCGCACCTGGACAAGATCGTCCACGCGGCCGTCTTCGCCGCCGTGGCCTTTCCGGCGCGCCCGGCAGGCGTGTCCCTGCGCCTCGTCGTCGCGGCCCTCGTCGTCCATGCCGGGCTCAGCGAGCTGGTGCAGGCCGAGCTGCTGGCGGCGCGCTCCGGTGACCCGTGGGACGCCGTCGCGGACCTCGCCGGGACCGCAGCGGGAGCCCTGGCCGGGTCACATGCCGACCGGCTCGGCGCGCTGGCCCGCCGGTCGCGGGGATAGACCGCCGTACGGCGGGCAAGCAACCGGCATGTCCGAGGAGTCCCTCGCCGGGCGCCTGCTCGTCGCCTCACCCGCGCTCGGCGACCCGACCTTCCAGCGCGCGGTGATCCTGGTCCTGGACCACGACGAGGACGGCACGCTCGGCGTGGTGATCAACCGCCCGACGCCCGTGCCGGTGGCCGACGTCCTGCCGGACTGGCAGCCCTACACCTCCGGTCCCGGAGTCGTCTTCCAGGGCGGTCCGGTCGCGCTCGACAGCGCACTGGCGCTGGCGTCCGTGCCGGGGGGCGGCGAGCCGCTCGGGTGGCGACGGGTCGTGGGCGGTCTCGGCCTGGTCGATCTGGACGCGCCGCCGGAGGTGCTGGTGCCGGAGCTCGCCGCCATGCGGATCTTCGCCGGTTACGCCGGGTGGTCGGCCGGACAGCTCGACATGGAGCTGGAGCAGCGAGCGTGGTACGTCGTCGACTCCGAGCCCGGTGACGTGTTCACGACCGACCCAACTGCCCTGTGGCGCGCCGTGCTGCGCCGCCAGCGCGGTGACCTCGCCTTCGTGTCGACCTACCCGGAGGACCCGTCGCTGAACTGAGGTGACCCGCGGCACAGCGAGGCGGCCGGTCCCCGACCGGCGTCGACCTCAGCTCTGGTCGTCACCGCCGGGCGGCAGGCCCTGCCAGATTCGCTTGCACTCCGGGCAGACGGGAAAGCGCTCCGGGTCGCGCGAGGGGACCCACATCTTCCCGCACAGCGCGCGCACCGGCGTGCCCTCGACCATGGCGGCCATGAGCTTGTCCTTGGGCACGTAGTGGGAGAACCGCTCGTGGTCGCCCTCGTCGAGGCGGTAGTCGACGGCCTCCTCGGGAAGCGTGTCGGTGCCGCCGGCGGGCGTCCCGATGCCGGGGGAGTCGAGGCCGGGAGAGGTCATGACCGCGAGTGTACGGCGGACGGGCCTGCGGGCTGCGTGACGACGCAGCCGCCCTGCGCGGGCACGGCGTCGGCCTCACGCGCGCACGGCACGTCGACATCGGGAAGCGACACGCCGTTGTCCTCGGCCATACGGCGCAGCGACTCCATCTCGCCGCAGCGCACGGAGGCCAGGTAGTCGTCGCCGTCGGCAAGGGCGTCGCCGAGGGCGGCCGTGACTGCCGCGAATCGCGACCGCAACGCCGCCGCGAACTCATCCATGGTGCCTCCCCGTCTGCTGCGCCCGGCGTCCCGCCGGTTCTGATGCCATGCCAGACGCACGGCGAGCCGGAATCGTTGCATGCCTGCCGACCTGCGGGTGCACCGCCGAGTGCATTTCGGGACAACGCAGGGCGAACACCGTGTGTCCGCGAGCCGCCGACACGCGCTACCACGGGGTCGGCCGATGTCCCGGCAGGACCACCGCGTCGGCATGTCGGCTGGGCAGCCCGGGTTAGCCTTCCGGCCCGATGAGTACGACCGCCGCCTCGCACCTGTCCCCGGCCTACCCGCAGCGGGCGCCGTGGGGCACTGCCGGCAAGCTCCGGGCGTGGCAGCAGGAGGCGCTCGACGCCTACCTGCGCGGGACGCCGCGCGACTTCCTCGCCGTGGCGACGCCGGGCGCGGGGAAGACGACCTTCGCCCTGCGGGTCGCGGCGGAGCTCGTCCAGCGGGGCGTCATCCAGGCCGTCACGGTCGTCGCCCCGACCGAGCACCTCAAGCGGCAGTGGGCCGATGCCGCCCACAGGGTCGGGATCAGCCTCGACCCGGACCTCGCCAACGCCTCGGGCGGCTTCTCCCGTGACTACATCGGCTATGCAGTGACCTACGCCGGCGTGGCGGCGTCGGCGATGCTGCACCGCCGGCGTACCGAGAGCCGCCGGACGCTCGTGGTGCTCGACGAGGTCCACCACGCCGGTGACGCGCTGTCCTGGGGCGAGGCGGTGCAGGAGGCGTTCGAGCCGGCGACGCGGCGCCTGGCGCTGACCGGGACGCCGTTCCGCTCGGACACCAACCCGATCCCGTTCGTGAGCTATGTCCCGGGTCCGGACGGCGTGCGCCGGTCCGCCGCGGACTACACCTACGGCTACGGCCACGCCCTGCGCGACGGGGTCGTCCGGCCGGTGATCTTCCTCGCCTACACCGGCCAGATGCGCTGGCGCACCTCGGCCGGCGACGAGGTCGCGGCGACGCTCGGGGAGCCGCTGACCAAGGACCTGACCGCGCAGGCGTGGCGCACGGCCCTCGACGCCCACGGCAACTGGATCCCGCAGGTCCTCGCCGCGGCCGACCGCCGCCTGACCGAGGTACGCCGCGGTGTGCCGGACGCGGGCGGGCTGGTGATAGCGAGCGACCACGCCTCAGCCCGGGCCTACGCAGCGCGGCTGCGGGCACTGACCGGTGAGGCGCCTGCCGTGGTGCTCTCCGACGACCCGGCGGCGAGCGCGCGGATCGAGGAGTTCGCGGCCTCGACGGCGCGGTGGATGGTCGCCGTACGGATGGTGTCCGAGGGCGTGGACATCCCGCGGCTCGCGGTCGGTGTCTACGCGACGAGCACGTCGACTCCGCTGTTCTTCGCGCAGGCCGTGGGGCGGTTCGTGCGGGCGCGGCGGCGTGGCGAGACCGCGTCGGTGTTCTTGCCGAGCGTCCCGACGCTGCTCGGCCACGCCGGAGAGATGGAGCTCGAGCGGGACCACGCGCTGGACCGCCCGCTGCGTGAGGAGGCGTTCGACCCCGAGGCAGACCTGCTGTCCCGCGCGAACCGTGCCGAGGCGGCGTCGGCGCTGCAGGACCAGATGAGCTTCGAGGCCCTGGGGTCCGACGCGACCTTCGACCGGGTTCTCTTCGACGGCGGGGAGTTCGGCACGCAGGCCGAGGTCGGCTCGCAGGAGGAGGCGGACTTCCTCGGCCTGCCCGGGCTGCTGGAGCCCGACCAGGTCGCGACCCTGCTCAAGGCCCGCCAGGCGCGCCAGCAGGCGGCCGCGCGCAAGCGTGGGCCAAGGGCCGGTACGCCGCCGGACGCGACGACTCAGGGGCCACCTCCCGTGCCGGCGGCCGGACCTGGGGCTCCGGACGCCCCCGCGGCGCACCGCGCGGTGGCCTCGCTGCGCAAGGAGCTCAACGGGCTCGTCGGCGCGTGGCACCACCGGACCGGGCAGCCGCACGGCGTCGTCCACTCCGCGCTGCGCCGGGAGTGCGGCGGCCCACCGACGCCGCAGGCGACCGGGGAGCAGCTCCAGCAGCGGATCGACCGGATCCGGCGGTGGGCCACGACCGGCCGCACGCTGGCCTGATCTTCGCGGACGGGCCGGCGCAGCTCGACGTCAGCCCGCGAAGCGCGCCACCGCCCGCATCTTGTTCACCACGTCGAGCGCGGCCACCTTGTACGCCTCGGACAGCGTCGGATAGTTGAACACCGCGTCCACGAGGTAGTCCACCGTGCCGCCGCACCCCATGACCGCCTGCCCCACGTGGACCAGGTCGCTCGCGCCCGTGCCGAAGACGTGCACCCCGAGCAGCGTCCGGTCCTCGGTCGAGACGAGGAGCTTGAGCATGCCGTAGGAGTCGCCGACGATCTGCCCGCGGGCGAGCTCGCGGTAGCGGGACAAACCGACCTCGTAGGGCACGGAGGACTTGGTCAGCTCGACCTCCGTCCGCCCGACGAAGCTGACCTCCGGGATCGTGTAGATGCCGTAGGGCTGGATGTCGTGCAGCGTGCTCGCCGGCTCGTCGAAGGCGGCGTAGGCGGCGAGACGCCCCTGCTCCATCGACGTCGCGGCGAGCGCCGGAAAGCCGATCACGTCGCCCACGGCGAAGATGTGCTTGACGTCGGTGCGGTAGTCGGGGCCGACCGCGATGCGGCCGCGCTGGTCCGCCGCGAGCCCGGCCGCCGGGAGGTTGAGTTCGGCGGTGACGCCCTGGCGGCCCGAGGAGTAGAGCACGTTGTCGGCCGGGATCCGCTTGCCGCTGGCGAGCGTGGTGATGGTGCCGCGCTCGCCGGTCTCGACCGCCGCCACTCGCTCACCGAACCGGAAGGTCACCGACAGGTCGCGCAGCTGGAACTTCAGCGCCTCCACGACCTCGGAGTCGCAGAAGTCGAGCATGGAGTCGCGCTGCTCCACGACGGTCACCCGGGTGCCGAGCGCGGCGAACATCGAGGCGTACTCGATGCCGATCACACCGGCTCCGACCACGACCATCGTCGCGGGTATCCGGTCGAGCGCGAGGACCCCGTCGGAGTCCACCACCCGCCGCCCGTCGAACTGCACGTGCGGCGGGCGGGCCGGCTTCGTCCCGGTGGCGATGACGATGTTGGCGGCGCTCGCCCGGCGCTCGCCGTCGGCGGACACGACGACGGTGTTCGGGTCGACGAAGGACGCGGTGCCGGGGATGAGGTCGATGCCGTTGCGGAACAGCTGCGCGCGGACGACCTCGACCTCCCGCCCGATGACGTGCTGGGTCCGGCTGAGCAGGTCCTGGACGGTGATCTGCTCCTTGAGCCGGTAGCTCTGGCCGTACATATCCCGCTGGTGCAGGCCGGTGAGGTACAGCACGGCCTCGCGCAGCGTCTTCGACGGGATCGTCCCCGTGTTCACGCACACGCCGCCGACCATGTCGCGCCGGTCCACGACCGCGACGCGCCGGCCGAGCTTCGCGGCGGCGATCGCGGCCTTCTGGCCGCCGGGACCGGACCCGATCACGAGCAGGTCGTAGTCGTGCACTCGTCGTCTCCCTCGTCGCGCGTACCGTCCCGGTGTGCCCGCCGACCGCCCCATGTGAACGCGGTGGCGACGATGTCACGGTCGGTTCCGCCGGCGGGTGGTCCGCCGTACGCCGGTCGTGCGCGACACCGTCCGGCGCCGCGGGAGTGTGGACGTGCGGCGGGGTATGGGTGGCCCATGTCACTGATCCCGTCGGGCGGCACAGCGCCCCCGCGCCGCCTGCCGCCGCTGCTCTACCTGGCGGCCGCGACGCTCACGGTCGTCGCGGTGCTCGTCTCCTGCTACCTGGTGTACATCGTCCGCAGCGTGCTCGTGACGGTGTTCCTCGGCTTCTTCCTCGCGGCCGGCTTCGAGCCGTTGATCCGCTGGATGGAGGGCAAGGGCGTACGCCGAGGGGTCGGCGTCACGCTGTTCGTCCTGATGATCACGTTGCTGCTCGTGGGGTTCGTGGCACTCATCGTGCCGCCGGCGATCGAGCAGCTCACGCAGATCATCAAGTCGCTGCCGCAGTGGTTCCAGGACGTGACGACGCGCGGGCCGCTGGCGCGGTTCCTCGAGGGTGTGCGCATCCAGGAGCAGGCCTCCCAGCTCGCCGGCAGGATCCCGTCGGTCCTCGGCGGGTCGCTGACCGTGGTGGTCGGACTGCTGGGGTCGTTCGTCAACGGGATCTTCCAGACCTTCACCGTCCTGGTTTTGATGGTGTTCTTCATGCTCGCGCTGCCGCGGATCCGGGACTTCTGGGCCCGCGTGCTGCACAACCGCGCGCGCTACGAGGTGTTCGAGGAGTCCCTGGACAAGATCGGCGGTTTCGTCAGCGGGCAGATCGTCATCGTCCTGATCGCCGGTGTGACGTCGTACGTCTTCCTGCGGTTGATCGGCGCGCCGTACCCCGAGATCCTCGCCATCGCCGTCCTCGTCCTGGACCTGCTGCCCCAGGTCGGCGCCATCCTCGCGTCGGTCCTCGTCACGGCCGTGGCGTTCACCGAGTCACCGAAGGTCGGCATCGCGACGTTCGTCTTCTTCCTCGTCTACCAGCAGATCGAGAACTACGTGCTGGTCCCGCGGGTCTTCGCCAAGGCGGTCAACCTCAGCGCGCTCGGCGTCTTCATCGCGGTCCTCGTGGGCGCCGGCCTCGCCGGAGTCCTCGGCGCGGTCGTGGCGCTGCCGATCACGGCCGCGATCAAGGTCATCCTTCGGTACGTGTTGCGCGACCGCATCGCGGAGCTCAATGGCGAGTCAGCGCCGCACCCGGAGCAGGCGATGGCCACACCGGTGTCAGAGAGCCCGCACGCCGGGGAGCGCTCGCAGCTGCGCGGCGGCGAGGGAGCGGAGCGGGGCGCGGCGGTGCCCTCGGACACCGCCCGCGGCGGCGCCACCCGCGTCGACGCGCCAGTACGGATGCCGGAGACGGATCCCGTGCACGGCGAGCCGCACGTGACCGTGCCAGCGCATGCCACCGGGGCCGACCCGGTGCACCCGGACGGGCGGACGTGACCTCGGAGACGTCGCAGACGCTGGATCGGGGCCTGCGGGTCCTGTCCGTGCTGGCCGACGCGCCCGGCGGCGTGTCGATGACCGACCTCGCGGTCCGCCTCGGCGTCGGGCGCACGGTCGCCTACCGCCTGGTCACGACGCTGGAGGCCCACGGTTTCGTACGCCGGGACGCCGCGGGCGCCGTGCGCCTCGGTCTCGCTCTGCTCCGGCTGGCCCAGCGCGCGCAGCCGCTGCTGCGCGAGGCCGCCGTCCCGGTACTGCGCCGGCTGGCCGAGGACGTCGGTGCGACGGCCCACCTGACGGTGGTCGACGACGGGCAGGCGCTGGCGCTCGCCGTGGTCGAGCCGAGCTGGACCGACTTCCACGTCGCCTACCGGGTGGGTTCGCGCCACCCCCTCGACCGCGGAGCGGCGGGGCGGGCGATCCTCGCCGCGCGCGCGGACGCCTCCGGCGCAGACGCCGTGGCGGTCACCGCGGGCGAGCTGCAGCCGGGCGCGTCCGGTGTCGCGGTCGCGCTGACCGGCGTCCCGGCGGTGGAGGCCTCGGTCGGCGTGGTGGCGCTCGGCTCGCTCGACGTCGCGGCGGTCGGCCCACGCGTGCGCGCCGCGGCGGAGGAGCTCTCCAGCCGGCTGGCGTGACGCGGTGGCTCAGCGCGGCGCGTGCGCCCGGGCGGCCTCCGCGACGAGCGGCAGGACGCGGTGGCGGATCTGCGTGTCCAGCGCGATGACCGTCGAGGTGCGCTCGATGCCGTCGACGTCGACGACGCGGTCGATCACCCGCTGGAGGTCGGCGTTTGAGCGGGCGACCAGTCGCAGCAGCAGGTCGCCGGTGCCGGTGATCGTGTGTGCCTCGAGCACCTCGGGGATGGTCTCCAGGTGGGTGGCGACCGTGTCGTGGCCGCGAGCCTGGCGGATCTCCAGCGTCACGAACGCCATCACGCCGTAGCCGAGCGCAGCCGGGTCGACCTCCGGTCCGAACGACCGGACGACGCCGCGCTCGGTCAGCCGGTCCAGCCGCGCCTGCACGGTGCCGCGTGCGATGCCGAGACGGCGCGACACCTCCAGGACGCCGATCCGCGGCTCCGCCGTGAGCAGCTCGAGAAGGCGAGCGTCCAGGGTGTCGATCGGCACGGGGCAACCTGCTTCCTAAGAGGGCCGAGGTCGAGCCCCGACTGTACAAAGTGTCCATCGCCTGGCGGTCCTGTTGAACATCGCCGGCGCTTCGGCTTTCGTCGTCCCACCGCACCGCGTAGCTGCCGGAGGGCCTTCGATGACCGACACGCTCGACACCACGTCCCCGACCCCGATCGAGCTCCTGACGGACGAGTCGACCGTCGAGGAGATCGACACGCTGATCGGGGCGGTCACCCACGACGTCGACCGCGACCCGTTCCCGGTCATGGGCATGGACCATGTCCGCTTCGCCGTCGGCAACGCCAAGCAGGCCGCCCACTACTACTCGACGGCCTTCGGCATGACCTGCATCGCCTACCGCGGTCCCGAGACGGGCTCCCGGGACTACGCCGAGTACGTTCTGGCCTCCGGCAAGGCGCGCTTCGTCATCACCGGTGAGGTTCACTCGGGCACGGACGTCGGCCGGCACGTCCAGGCCCACGGCGACGGCGTCGTGGACCTGGCACTGCAGGTGCCGGACGTGCACAAGGCCTTGGAGCACGCCGTCGCGCAGGGCGCGACGCCGATGGCCGCGCCCGAGGTCGTCGAGGACCAGCACGGCCGAGTCACGGTCGCAGCCATCGCGACGTACGGCGAGACCCGCCACACCCTGGTCGGCCGCTCGGAGTACGCCGGGCCGTTCCTCCCGGGCTTCGTGGCGGCCGAGCCGATCTTCACGGCGAAGCCGGCGCACCACCCCAAGCGGTACTTCCAGGCGATCGACCACTGCGTCGGCAACGTCGAGCTCGGCCGCATGGACGAGTGGGTCGGGTTCTACAACAAGGTCATGGGCTTCACCAACATGAAGGAGTTCGTGGGCGATGACATCGCCACCGAGTACTCCGCGCTCATGTCCAAGGTCGTGGCCAACGGCAACCACCGGGTGAAGTTCCCGCTGAACGAGCCGGCGGTCTCCAAGCGGAAGTCCCAGATCGACGAGTACCTCGAGTTCTACGGCGGCCCCGGCGTGCAGCACATCGCGCTGGCGACCAACGACATCGTCTCGACGGTCCGGGCGATGCGCGAGATGGGCGTGGAGTTCCTCGAGACGCCCGGCTCCTACTACGACACGCTCGGCGAGTGGGTCGGGGACACCCGCGTGCCGATCGAGACGCTGCGTGAGCTGAAGATTCTCGCCGACCGCGACGAGGACGGGTACCTGCTCCAGATCTTCACCAAGCCGGTGCAGGACCGGCCGACGGTGTTCTTCGAGCTCATCGAGCGGCACGGCTCGCTGGGCTTTGGCAAGGGCAACTTCAAGGCGCTGTTCGAGGCGATCGAGCGGGAGCAGGCGCGCCGCGGCAATCTCTGAGCCGCACCGCCGGGGCCGTGCAGGTGTGTCTCGGGACGCCTGCACTGCCTCTCGCTGCTCCGGACCCACAGCGGGCCGGACGCGAGAACCCTGGACCCGCATGCCGAGCGCACGCGGGCGACAAGACGGGGCGTCAGGCTTGCTCGCCCCACTGTGGGAGCCGCATCCCGTGCAGGCCGCGGTACGAGGCGGGCTGTGGCGAGGACCAGCCCTGCAGCAGATCAGCGTCGACTTGGTAGACCTCGACCTGGAGAGGTCGGCACACCTCGAGCGGGTCGCGGGCGTCTGGCCCCCACAGGGGCACGGACAGGTCGCCGCCGGGGCAGGTGGACAGGGCGCACAGGAGGTCGATCTCGGCGAACAGCTCGAAGTAGTCACCCGGCTGGGCCGGGCAGGCCTTCATGTAGTACTGATCATGCTCGTTCAGGCCGGTGCACTGGAAGACATTCAGCACGTCGTGGACGTCGAACTCGGTGAGACCGTAAGGCAGGACGGCACGGACGAGGTTCGAGTGGCAGTTGAAGCTGAAGTCCTCGTCGGTCAGCAACCGGTTGACGTAGGGATCGCAGCGCGAGCCCAAGGTGTCGTGCACCCGGCCGCCCTCGGCGTCGACGCCGTAGTCGGCCAGGCTGTCATCGGTGATGGTGGCCAACGGGCGCAGGTAGGGCAGGGTCGACCACAACCGGTCGAAGGTGGAGAGGTGCGCGCGCTGCAGTTGGCGCGTGCGGGCAGCCCAGAACCGCTCCCGCGGGTTGTGCAGGTTCCAGACGTTGAGGTCGCCGACCTGCGGCCCGTCAATCGTGGTGATGCGGCACAGATGTCCTGCCGGCACCGGCCACGCCCGGCCGGACCGGATGGGGAGGACGAAGGAGTCGACCAGCTTTCGGCAGTCACCGGTCTGGGTGAGACGCTGGTAGAACGCCCGGTCGATGTCGAGGGCGCCTCCTGCGGTGGCTTGGTAGGCGGCGGCAGTGCTCATGCTGGTCCTCTCATCGGGGCGGTCTTGATACGGCGGTGAGCGGGAAGTCCTTGCGCGA
Source organism: Actinomycetota bacterium (assembly GCA_030773595.1). Lineage (GTDB taxonomy): Bacteria > Actinomycetota > Actinomycetes > JALYMU01 > JALYMU01 > JALYMU01. The sequence continues at coordinate 15,145 of JALYMU010000159.1, forward strand.
CGCGCGGCGCCGTCCGGCCCTGCGAACCACGTCGATGACGATTCGCTCCGAGTCGTCGAGGTAGCGCTCCAGCGCGGCGGTCGCCTCCTCACGTCGGCCGGACAGCACGAACTCGCAGATCACCCGGTCGCGTGGGATCCAGAGCGCCTGGAAGGCGCGCTCGTCGTCCATGTCGGCAAAGGCCAACCGCAGCTGGGCGATGATGGTGGCGAAGAAGCCGCTGAGCCGAGCTGATGAGTGCAAGTCCACGAGCGCCCGGTGGAAGTCCAAACTTGCCGTCCCAACCTCTGACCACCGCTGGCTGTCGACGGCGTGCTCGGCGCACTCCACGGCGCGCTCCACCGCCGCCAGGCGCTCCTCGGTTGCCAGGGCACTGACGCGGATGCCGGCGGCCTCCAGCACCCGGCGTACGGCATAGATGTCCCGCACGTCGTCGGGGCGCAGCCGCCTCACCGCGCTGCCGGCGTGCAGCCGCGACACCACCAGCCCTTCGGCGACGAGCAGGCGAAGGGCATCGCGGATGGTGTTGCGAGAGACCCCGAACCGCTCGGCCAGCCGCTGGTCGGGAAGTCGGGCGCCGGGGCGCAACCTCGCTTCCACGATGTCCTGCCGCAGACTCGCGACGACGCGGTCCGCAGCCAGGGTGCTCTCGTCGCCCGACTCGGCCTCCGCCCCTCGTGTCACGTCTTGCACACGCCGGATAATAGAACAATCTCGGGACAGGCGTCGCAGTTCAGACGACAGCGAAGCTGTGACCTCGGGAATCGTTGACGATTTCGTTGAACAGTCCTACCGTCTCATCCCATGACTGGATTGGACTTCCTGCGCCGTCCCAACCTGCTTGGCCGGTCACTGCTCGCCGGCGTGGCCGCCACCGTCCTGTCCCTCACGGGGTGCGGCGGCGGCTCCCCAACCGGGGGCGGCTCCCCTGCCGCAGGGCCAGGATCGGGTCCTGGTGCGGCAACGTCGAGCGCCCCGGCCGGCGGACAGGCGCTGCGGGTCGGCTCCGACCTGACATATCCGCCGTACGCGTTCCTCGACGGGGGCGAGCCCGCCGGCTTCGACCCCGAGGTGGTTCGTGCGCTGGCCGCGCAGATCGGCGCGCAGCCGCAGTTCCAGGACACCCGCTTCGAGCAGCTGATCGCCGGGTTGAAGGGCAACCGCTTCGACCTCATCGCCTCGGCTCTCTACATCACTGCGGAGCGGGCCAAGGAGGTTGACTACATCCCGTACTTCACGACCGGGAACTCCATCGTGGCGAAGGTCGGTGGCGATCAGCCCGCCGCCGCCGACCAGCTGTGCGGCAAGCGTGCGGCGGTCATCAAGGGCGGCGACATCGTGCAGCGGCTGCGCCAGGACGCCAGCGAGGCGTGCCGCGCCGCGGGGCAGGAGCCGGTGGACGTGCGCGAGTTCACCACCGACCCGGAGGCCACGCAGGCGTTGCTGGCCGGTCAGGTGGAGGTCCACGTCACCGACGCGGCCGTGGCGAAAAACGTGGTGGAGAAGACGGCGGGGCGGCTGGCCATCAGCAGTAAGGACCTCCTGTACCCGATTCCGGTCGGTTTGGCGGTGCGCAAGGGCAACACCGACCTGGCCCGGCGCGTACGGGAGGGACTGGACAAGCTGCGGTCCTCGGGGGAGTACGCCCGGCTGCTGCAGAAGTACAACCTCCAGGAACCCGACCCGGCCCAGGTCGACAAGATCCTCGGCTCCTGACCGGGCGACCGGTCACCATCACCTCCTGCCGGCTTCGGAGCTGACATGGACTGGTCCTACATCCTCGGACTCTTCGCCAACCGCGACCTGTGGCGCGCCGCCATGGTCGTCGTGGTGATGGCCGTCCTGTCCTGGACCATCGCTACGGCACTCGGCCTGCTGGTGGCGCTGGCAAAGCAGTCTCGCGTCCCGCTGCTGCGTTGGCCCGCGACCACCTACGTCTGGTTCTTCCGCAGTCTTCCCCTGCTGGTTCTGCTGATCTTCGTGTACAACGCGCCTCAGGTCGCGCCGTCCCTGCAGACCGTATTGAGTTCGCCCTTCGTCGCAGGCCTTGTTGCCCTGGTGCTCTCGGAGACCGCGTACATCGCCGAGATCCACCGCGGCGGGCTGCTCTCGGTGGCAGCCGGGCAGGGTGAGGCAGCGCGGGCGCTCGGCCTGCCATGGCGGAACGTGCAACGCTACGTCGTCGTGCCACAGGCCTTCCGGGTGGCTCTGCCCTCCCTGGGCAACGAGTTCGTCACCATCCTCAAGCTGACGTCGCTGGTCTCCGCCATCTCCCTGGCTGAGCTCCTCCTCGTCGGCCAACGGCTCTACACCTCCAACTTCAAGGTCCTCGAGACCCTGCTGGCCGTCGCGCTCTACTACGTCGCGCTCGTCACCGTCTTCGACCAGCTACGCGGGCTTCTCGAGCGCCGTCTCGACGTCCGACGCCGCGGCCGCACCCGTGGGACAGCGGCTGCCGAGCTACCAGCCGTCACGGCGGAGCCCCTGGCCAACGTGCGCCCCCGACGGCCGCACGAAGGTGACGTGGTGCTCGCGATGCGGGGAGTTCGCAAGGCGTTCGGCGAGGTGACTGTCCTGGATCAGGTCGACTTGGACGTGCACCGCGGCGAGGTCGTCGCCGTCATCGGCCCGTCCGGATCCGGCAAGACCACCCTCATCCGGTGCCTGAACGCGTTGGAGACAGTGGACGCCGGGGACGTGCTGCTCGACGGGGAGCCGATCGGCTACCGGACCGATGGCAGCGGCCGGCACCTGCCCCTGCCCGACAGCGCGGTGGCCAGGCAACGCAGGCGGGTCGGCATGGTTTTTCAGCAGTTCAACTTGTTTCCGCACATGACCGCGCTGGACAACGTCGTGCTGGCTCCCGTTCAGGCGGGACTGGTGTCGCGCGACGAGGCGGTCCGGCGCGCCAAGTCGCTACTGGCCAAGGTGGGCCTCGCCGAGCACGCCGACAAGTACCCCCATCAACTCTCGGGCGGCCAGCAGCAGCGCGTCGCGATCGCTCGGGCACTCGCCATGGACCCTGAGGTCATCCTCTTCGACGAGCCCACCTCGGCGCTCGATCCCGAACTGGTCGACGAGGTGCTCCAGGTGATGGCAGTCCTGGCCAGCGAGGGGCTCACCATGGTGATCGTGACCCACGAGATGCGCTTCGCCCGCGGAGTGGCGGACTGGATCGTCTTCATGGACCGCGGGCGCATCGTCGAGCAAGGACCCCCCGACGAGGTCTTCGACGCATCCCAGCACGAGCGGACCCGCCGGTTCCTGGCGCGCGTCGCTGCTTGAAGCACCACCACGCCGCACTTCTTCGTGGGGCCGGTCCTGGAGGCGTGGACACGCGGCATCTCGACGTGGCAGCGCCTATCCTGGGGGCGGTATGGACGCGCAGCCGACGGCCCTGTCGCGGGCGGACGTGCAGGCGCGTCTGTCCGAGGTGATGCTGCGCGACCAGCGACGCCTGGCGCGCCGGCTGGACCGGCTCGACCGCACCCGCAACCCGGCACTGCGCGAGTCGGCGCTGGCGGAGGTGGTGCAGGCGGTCGAGGGCGCCGAGCGCCGCATCGCGGCGCGCCGGTCCGGCGTACCCGTTGTCCGCTATCCCGAGGCGCTGCCGGTCAGCCGGCGCAAGGACGACATCCTCGAGGCCATCCGCGACAACCAGGTCGTGATCGTGGCGGGGGAGACCGGCTCGGGCAAGACGACGCAGCTGCCCAAGATCTGCCTCGAGCTGGGGCGCGGCGTGCGGGGGGTGATCGGCCACACCCAGCCGCGCCGCATCGCCGCCCGCACGGTCGCCGAGCGCGTCGCCGAGGAGCTGGGCACGCCGCTCGGTGCGGCCGTCGGCTACAAGGTCCGCTTCACCGACCACAGCAGCGACGACACGCTGGTCAAGGTCATGACCGACGGGATCCTGCTCGCGGAGATCCAGCACGACCGCGAGCTGTCGGCGTACGACACGATTCTGATCGACGAGGCGCACGAGCGGAGCCTCAACATCGACTTCCTGCTCGGCTACCTCAAGCAGCTGCTGCCGCGCCGGCCCGACCTGAAGGTCGTCATCACCAGCGCGACCATCGACCCGGAGGGGTTCGCGAAGCACTTCGACGACGCGC
>JALYMU010000160.1 GCA_030773595.1 Actinomycetota bacterium
GGCGCGTACGGCGAGCAGCTCGAGCCCGTCCGGAGTGCTCGCGAGCGTGCGGGCGGCCTGGGCGTCGCGGGCCCACCGCAGCCGCCGAGGAAGCCAGCGCCCGACGAGGTAGGCGATGGGCAGCCCCGCCACCAGCAGAGCCAGCAGCAACGCCAGCCGCTCGACGGTCTCCTGCTGGGCGCGGCCCGCGTCGGCGAGGACGGTGCCCGCGCCGCCGGCTCGCGCCAGCGACTCCCGGAGCGCGTCCCCGACGAGGGGAAGCTCCCCGGCGCGGCGCGCGGCGCCTGCGAGCCCCTCGGAGAAGTCGCTGCCCGCGCGTTGCAGCTCGCGTCCCGGCGCGGCCAGCCACGACACGAGCCGGTGCAGCGTCACGCCGAGCCAGACCCAGGACACCGTCCAGACGACGATGCCCACGTCCGCGGCGAGCTGGCGGCTGCGGCGGGCGGGGGAGTCGGCGTAGAACCTCATGCCGGAGCAGTTGCCCGCACGGCGCCGGCCGTACCGGTGTCCACAGTGCGGTCTTCGACCGCGTCGCGCCCCCGGCCCGTGGCTAGACTGCGCCCGCCGCGGGCATGCGGTCGTGCGGGCGGCAACGGGGCCGTCCCCGCACCGGTCCTGGAGGACGTTGGTAGCCGTGAAGGTCGGCATCCCACGCGAGGTCAAGAACCACGAGTACCGGGTGGCGATCACCCCGGCCGGTGTCCACGAGCTCGTGCGTCACGGCCACGAGGTGTTCGTCGAGAAGGACGCCGGGGTCGGCTCCTCGATTCCCGACTCCGACTACGTCGCGGCCGGTGCGACGACGCTGGCCAGCCCCGACGACGTGTGGGGCAGCGCCGAGCTCGTGCTCAAGGTCAAGGAGCCGATCGACGAGGAGTACTCCCGCATGCGGGAGGGCCAGACGCTGTTCACCTACCTCCACCTCGCCGCGTCGAAGTCCTGCACCGACGCGCTGCTGGACCGCAAGGTCACCGGCATCGCCTACGAGACCGTCGAGCTGCCCGACCGCTCGCTGCCGCTGCTCGCGCCCATGTCCGAGGTGGCGGGACGCCTCGCGACACAGGTCGGCGCCCACACCCTGCTTCGCGCCCAGGGCGGGCGCGGCATCCTCCTGGGCGGCGTCTCGGGCGTCTACGCCGCCAAGGTCGTCGTCATCGGCGCCGGCGTCTCGGGCATGCACGCCGCGGCCATCGCGATCGGCATGCAGGCCGAGGTGCTCCTGCTCGACAAGAACATCGACAAGCTGCGCGCCGCGGACCGGATCTACCAGGGCCATCTGCAGACCGTGGCGTCGAACACCTACGAGATCGAGCGCGCGGTGATCGACGCCGACCTCGTGATCGGCGCGGTGCTGGTGCCCGGCGCCAAGGCGCCGACCCTGGTCACCAACGAGCTGGTGTCCAGGATGAAGCCCGGATCCGTGCTGGTCGACATCTCCATCGACCAGGGCGGCTGCTTCGAGGACTCCCGTCCCACGACCCACGCCGACCCGACCTACGCGGTGCACAACTCGGTGTTCTACTGCGTCGCGAACATGCCCGGCGCCGTGCCGCACACCTCGACCTACGCCCTGACCAACGTGACACTGCCCTACGTCGTGCAGCTCGCCGACCTCGGCTGGCGGGACGCCATCCGAGCCGACCCCGCGCTCGCGCTCGGCCTGAACACCTACGACGGCGCGGTCACGTATGGGCCCGTGGCGGAGGCGCACGGGATGGCGGCGCGGACCCTGGACGAGGTGCTGACCTGAGCGAAGCGGCGCACGAGCAGACGCCCGGCGTGGGGACCTCCACCCCGGGCGTCTCGCCGTTGAGCCGTGCGATCCGGACCTACCTCGACCACCTCGCGGTCGAGCGTGGCGTCGCGGACAACACCCTCGCCGCCTACCGGCGCGACCTACGCCGCTACGCGGGGTTTCTCGCCGCCCGCGGGGTCACCGACGTCACCGAGGTCACCGAGAACCTCCTGTCGGACTTCCTCGTCGCCCTGCGCGAGGGTGACGGGGAGCGCCCCGGGCTCGCGGCGGGATCGGCGGCCAGGGCGGTGGTCGCCGTACGCGGGTTCCACCGCTTCGCCCAGCGTGAGCGGCTCACCGTCCGGGACCCGGCCCGGGAGGTGCGCCCCCCGGCGACGCCTCGGCGGCTGCCGAAGGCGATCCCCGTCGACGCGGTCGTGGCGCTGCTCGACGCGGCCGGGGCGGACCAGACCCCCCTCGCGCTGCGTGACCGGGCCCTGCTCGAGCTGCTCTACGGCTGCGGTGCGCGCATCTCCGAGGCGGTCGGGCTCGACCGCGACGACGTCGACCTCGACGCGCGGGCGGTACGGCTGTTCGGCAAGGGGTCGAAGGAGCGGGTCGTGCCGCTGGGCTCCTACGCCTGCGCGGCGCTGGACGCCTACCTGGTCCGGGCGCGCCCGGTGCTGGCCGCGGCCGGGAGGGGGACGCCTGCGATGTTCCTCAACTCCCGGGGCGGGCGGCTGAGCCGTCAGAGCGCGTGGGCGGTCCTGCGAGCGGCGGCCGAGCGGGCGAAGGTCTCCGGTGACGTCTCGCCGCACACGCTGCGGCACTCCTTCGCCACCCACCTGCTCGACGGCGGCGCCGACGTCCGCGTCGTGCAGGAGCTGCTCGGGCACGCGTCGGTCACGACCACGCAGCTCTACACGCTCGTGACGGTGGACCGGCTGCGCGAGGTGTACGCCGGCAGCCACCCGCGCGCCCGCGACTGACCGGCGGTAGGGCAGAGTAGGTCCCTTCCCGGGCCGGGAGCTTCCCTGCCCGCCCTGGGAGCGCCTAGAGTTCCGGCGCGCCGCGGGGACACGTGCGGCGAGCCTCCGGCCGACGTCGACGCCAGAGAGGGCAGAACGGCTCGTGACCATGCCGACACCGCCGTACGGCGAGCGCCCCGAGGTCATCGACGACCCTGCCGCCCTGCCACGTCCTGACGTGGAGGCGCCCCACGGCACGGGCGCCGGTGCGCCCCTCGACACCGGCACCGACACCGACATCGGCACCGACATCGGCACCGGCACCGGCATCGGCACCGGCATCGGCACCGACATCGGCACCGACACCGACACCGACACCGGTGCGGCCGCGGACGAGCGGCTGGACCCGCACGCCTTGCGCAACGGGGAGTTCGCCGATCCGGCACCCGTCGGGCCGGGCCCGGGTGAGGTCGCGCCCGGCCCCGGTGAGGACAGCGTCGCGCCGGATGCGACGAAGCTCCTCGCCGGGGAAGCGCGCACCGACGCCACGCCGCCCCCGGTCCCGGACGCCGACGCGGTCGCCGCCACGCTGTTCGACAGCCCCGCGCAGGCGCTGCTGGGGCCGACCGGTCGCCCGGTGCGCCACTTCCCGGAGCCGCCGCCGCTGGAGCGGCACGGCCCGGCGCGGATCATCGCGATGTGCAACCAGAAGGGCGGCGTCGGCAAGACGACCACGACCATCAACCTCGGGGCCGCCCTCGCGGAGTACGGCCGCCGCGTGCTGCTCGTCGACTTCGACCCCCAGGGCGCGCTCGGAGTCGGCCTCGGGTTCAACCCGCACGACCTTGACCGCACCGTCTACAACCTCCTGCTCGAGCGGGGCTGCACAGTGGCCGACGTCGTGCTGAAGACCGACGTCCCGGGGATGGACCTGCTCCCGAGCAACATTGACCTGTCCGCCGCGGAGGTTCAGCTGGTCGGTGAGGTCGCCCGCGAGCAGATCCTCGCCCGCGCGCTCGCACCGGTCCGCGACGAGTACGACGTCGTCATCATCGACTGCCAGCCCTCGCTCGGCCTGCTCACGGTCAACGCGCTCACCGCCGCCGACGGCGTCATCGTGCCACTGGAGTGCGAGTTCTTCGCGCTGCGCGGTGTCGCGCTGCTCGTGGAGACGATCGACAAGGTCCAGGACCGACTCAACCCCGACCTCGAGATCGACGGCATCCTCGCGACGATGTACGACTCCCGCACCATCCACGGCCGCGAGGTGCTCGCCCGGGTGGTCGAGGCATTCGGCGACACGGTGTTCCACACGGTGATCAGCCGGACGGTGAAGTTCCCGGAGACGACGGTGGCGGGGGAACCGATCACCAGCTACGCGTCGAGCTCGGCCGGGGCGGCCGCCTACCGCCAACTCGCCCGCGAGCTGCTCTCGAGGTGACCTCCGAGCCCGGACGCGTCTCCCCCGCGGCGGGGACGCAGGACCGTCCCGTGCAGGAGGACCGCCGACCTTCGGATTTCGAGGTCCACCTCGACGTCTTCGAGGGGCCCTTCGACCTGTTGCTCGGCCTGATCGCGAAGCACAAGCTCGACGTGACCGAGGTCGCGCTCTCCGAGGTCACCGACGACTTCATCGCCCACATCCGCGCACTCGGCAGCGAGTGGGACCTCGGACAGGCCACGGAGTTCCTCCTCGTCGCCGCGACCCTGCTCGACCTCAAGGCCGCGCGGCTGCTGCCCTCCGCCGATGTGGAGGACGAGGAGGACCTCGCGCTGCTTGAGGCACGCGACCTGCTCTTCGCCCGCCTGCTGCAGTACCGCGCGTACAAGCAGGCCGCCGGGATCCTCGCCGAGCGCCTCGCGGAGGAGTCCCGCCGCTACCCGAGATCGGTCTCGCTCGAGCCCGCGCTCGCGAACGTGCTCCCCGAGGTCGTCGTGGGCCTCGGCCTGGAGCAGTTCGCCGCCCTGGCTGCCCGCGCCCTCGCGACCAAGCCGGTACCCACCGTGTCGGTGGCACACATCCATGCGCCACAGGTGAGCGTTCGCGAGCAGGCGGGCGTGCTGACCGACCGGTTACGGCGGCTCGGTTCGGCGACCTTCCGGTCGCTCACCGGCGACTGCGACTCGACGCTGCTCGTCGTGGCGCGCTTCCTTGCGTTGCTCGAGCTCTTCCGGGAGGGTGCCGTCGCCTTCGACCAGGTGTCGCCGCTGGGGGAGCTGCACGTGCGCTGGACCGGCCCCGACTCCGGCGAGGTCAAGGTTCCCGACGAGTTCGACACGGACGCTCCCACGCCGCGGCGTGCGGCCGACCCCGCAGCAGGCGAGGAGCAAGGATGACCGACCAGGACGGGGCAGCCGTCCCCATCGTGACGGCGGTGCCTGAGCCGGCGGGGGCCCCGCCGCTGCGCCAGGCGCTGGAGGCGGTTCTGCTAGTCGTCGACGAGCCCGTGTCGGAGCTGACCTTGGCGCAGGTGCTCGAGCACCCGACGCACACGGTGGCGGCCGAGCTCGTCGCGCTGTCGGAGGACTACACCCGGGAGGGCCGCGGCTTCGACCTGCGCCGGGTGGCGAGTGGCTGGCGTCTCTACACCCGGCCCGAGTGCGCGGCCGTGGTCGAGCGGTTCGTCCTCGACGGCCAGCAGACGAGGCTTACGCACGCGGCGATGGAGACCCTCGCCGTCGTCGCCTACCGCCAGCCGGTCAGCAGAGCACGGGTGGCCGCCGTACGCGGCGTCAACGTCGACGGCGTCATGCGGACGCTGCTCGCGCGCGGGATGGTCGAGGAGGCGGGCACGGACGCCGAGTCCGGTGCCACGCTCTACCGCACGACGTCCTACTTCCTCGAACGGTTCGGTCTCAACTCCGTCGACGAGCTGCCCGCGCTCGCGCCGTTCCTCCCCGAGGACGAGATGCTCGATGCCTTGCTCGACGACGCCACACGCGGCTGAGCGGCGCGGCCTCGACGTCACGGGGTCGTCGCTCGATGCTGCGTACGGGTGACATCACGCTGGGTCACTTCTTGGGCGGCCGGTAGGTCGCCTACCGTCGAGATCCTGCGACTCGGCGTGAGGCGCACCATTCCCCGGAGCGTCCCTTCCCCATGCCAGTGCCCTTCCGCACCGTGCCGTTCCTCGCCCTGCCGGTCCTCGCCCTCGCGATGGTGACCGGCGTACCGACCCCCGCCACGGCGGTTACCGCTTCGCCCTCGCCGGCCGCCCCGTCCCGGCCGACGCGGGTGGACACCATCACGCTCGTCACGGGCGACCGGGTGCGGCTGACCACCTCACCCGAAGGTCGGCGCGACGTCGGCTTCGTCCCCGACCCGGCGGACCCCGCACCGGGTGGGGTCGTACGGCGGGACGGCGAGGAGATCACGGTCATCCCGCGCGAGGCGCTGGCCGCGGTGGCGTCGGGGCGCGTGGACCCGGACCTGTTCAACGTCACCAAGCTCGTGGACGAGGGTTACGGGGATGCGGCGAGCGCGCAGCTGCCGCTCGTCCTCGCCTACCCCGGCGGGCAGGTCGCGGCAGCCGTTGCCGGGGAGGGGCGCACGAGCCGTCGCCTGAGTACCGCACGGATGCGGGCTCCGCGGGCGAGCACGCTGGTCCGCGCGCTGCCCGCGCTGGGCGTCGGCGCGGTCGTCGCTCGCAAGAGCTCCGCCCGCGCGTTCTGGGC
>JALYMU010000161.1 GCA_030773595.1 Actinomycetota bacterium
GACGACGGCCGGACGCTGCTGCTCTGCTGCGCGCCGGACTTCCTGGAGCAGACGCGGGCGCCGGTGCGCGAGGCCGTCCTCCTGGCGGTGGACGTCGAGGTCCCGCACGCCGGCCTCCCCTGACCGGACGAGCGGCCTGACTCAGATCCAGGCGGGCGGCGCGGGAACGTCGCCGGCGAGCCCGGAGGCCTCGCCGCGGGTGAGCCACGCGGCGACCGCGGTCACCGGGCCCTCCACCCGGGCCGCGCCCGAGCCCCAGGTGCGGCCGACGTCGGTCGCCACGACGGTCGCGTCCGGAGCGGAGCCGCGTTCGACGAACAGGGCGTGCACCTCGTCGACGAGCGCGGCGCAGAACTCGGCCGGGACGTCGGCAAAGGTCAGGCCGGCGCCGAGGTCGACGCCGTGCACCCACATCTCCTTGGCCCGCATCCACGGCACGTCGGTGGCGGGCACCATCCGGCCCTGCCCGTTGCGCACCGTCGCCGTCCAGGCAGCTGCGGGCAGCGTCTCGATGGCCACCGCGAGCCGGGAGCAGGCCGACGCGTAGTCGGCGCGGAGGTCGGCCGTGGCTTGCGCGGCGGTGGTGGCGATCTCGGCGTCGCGGACCTCGCGGGAGGGGTACATCGGCGTCTCGACGCCGGTGCGTGCCCAGGTGAGCAGGTTGACCAGCGCGTCGGCATTGCGGGCGAGGTGGGCGACGACGTGCGCGCGCGACCAGTCGGGCAGCCGGGACGGCGCGGCAAGGTCGTCGTCGGCCAGGGCGTCGAGCCGGCCCGCCACGGCGAGCTCGCCGTCCGCCCACCACGCGAGCGACGTCCGGTCGGGGTTTCCCGCGTGCGCAGTCACGTCGGGAGAATCTACTGACCGGGGGGACCCCACCGCCTGCGCGGCCGGAGGGATGGTGCCTCCGGCTGCACCGGGCCAGGATGCGGTCATGGACTACGAGCAGGCGCGGACGGTCTTCCTCTCCCCTCCGGCGGCCGAGCGGCCGGCGCCGCGGGCCCCCGACACCCCCGCCCGGCGACTGCGGGACGCCGCGGAGCCGATCGCGACGATCTACATCTGGGGCCGGCCGGTCAACGAGCGCCTGGCCGCCCTCGGGCTGAACTTCCTGACCGGCTACCTGTGGAGCCGGACGGCGCCGATGGGCGAGCCGACCGCGCCCGTGGTGGTGTCCGCCTTCGCGGTGTTCGAGCCGGGGCTGATCACCGGCCTGTACGAGGAGGCCCGCCGGACGGCGTCGCGGGAGCAGGTCCTGGCCGTACGGGAGGAGGGCTCGGTCGCCTCCCTGCGGGAGCTGCTGCCCGACGCCGACGTCACCGACGCCGTCGCGCAGCTGCGCCGGGCCACCGACGTCGCCACGGCCGACGTCGCCGGGCGGCCCCTGTTCGCCGGGCTGGCGTCCCTGCCCTGGCCGGCCGATCCCGTGGGGCAGCTGTGGCACGCCACCAACCTGCTGCGCGAGTACCGGGGCGACGTGCACGTGGCCGCCAACGTGGCCGCCGGGCTGACCGGCCTGCAGATGAACCTGATGACGGAGTACTGGCTCGGATGGGAGCCGACCGAGTACGCGGGCACGCGGGGCTGGTCGGCCGACGCCATGGCCGAGGCCGACGCGGGACTCGTCGCCCGCGGCCTGGTCGACGGCGGCGCGCTGACGCCCGAGGGGCAGGCCCTGCGGAACCTGATCGAGCTGCAGACCGAGTCCGCGATGGCGCCGCTGGTCGAGGCGATCGGCCCGGATCTGCCCGAGCTCACCCGCCGGCTCGACGAGTGGTCCTCCCTCGTCGTGGCCGGCGGCGCCGCGCCTTCCGACGTCTACAAGCGGGTGAGCGGCTGATCGCACCGAAGGGTGTGCGCTGGGTGGCAGTTTCCGTGGCTCGGGTTCAAGGAGTCGTAGCAACACCCCCCTGAGATGGGGTGTGGTCGATGGGAGCGACGGGACACGTTCCGCTGCCGAAGGAGGGGCGGCGGCGGTTCTGGCGGCTGATCGCCGCGGGAAGCTCGACCGAGGCTGCCGCCGATGCGATCGGCGTGGCTCGCGAGACCGGGTCGAGGTGGTTCCTCCAGGC
>JALYMU010000162.1 GCA_030773595.1 Actinomycetota bacterium
CGGCCGCGCCGCGCGGGCAGCGACGCCCACCGGCGTGGTCGGCGGCTGGCTGCACTACCCAGCGCGACATGGACGGGCCGGACGCAGGAGGCGGGCATGGCCAAGCCGTACCCGTCGCGACGGGTCATGTTGCTCGGGCTCGGCGCGGGGCTGCTCGGCGGATGCACCCGTCCGCCGCAGCCACCCTCGACGCCCGAGCCCACCCCCGACGGCACGCCGCAGCATTCGGCCTCTCCCGCGCCCGACGCCGCCGGGACGACTCCGCCGCCGGCGACCACGGCCGCCGACGCCCGCGTGCTCGGGTCCGCCATCGCCGCTGAACGCGCGCTTCTCGGCCTCTACGCCTCCGTCCTCGACGCCCACCCTCGCCTTGGGCGCCGCCTACGGCCCGTGGTCGCTCACCACGAGGCGCACCTGGCGGCGCTCGCGGACGCGGCCGGCACAGCGACCAAGCGCAGGGGACGGCCGTCACCGTCGCCGCGGGACACCGCTGCACGCAAGCGGGACATCCCTCGCTCCCCCGCCGCCGCGCTTGCCGCGCTCGTCCGGGCCGAGCGGGACGCGGCGCGGGCTCGCGCCGGCGACGCCGTGTCGGTCTCACCGGCATCGGCGCGACTGCTCGCGAGCGTGGCCGCTGCCGAGGCCGCACATGCGGCGTTGCTGGGCAGCCCGCCGTGACGGAACTCGATGCGCTGCAGCTCGCGCTCGCCGCGGAGCACGCGGCGGCCTACGCCTACGGCGTCGTGGGCGCCCGGCTCGCGGAGCCCGAACGCACCCGCGCCCTCTCGTCGTACGCCGGACACCTGGCTCGGCGCGACCGCCTGGCAGACCTGGTCCGCGACCTCGGGGCCACGCCGGTGGCCGCGGCCGCCGGCTACGACGTGCCGGAGCTGGAAACCGCCGCGGCGGCGCGCCGCCTGGCCGCCACCGTGGAGGACAGGGTCGCGGCGACGTACGCCGACGCCGTCGCTGCGACGTCCGGCCGGACCCGCGAGATGACGGTCCTGGGGCTGACCGAGGCGGCCGTGCGCGCCGCCTCATGGCGCGGTCGCACGGTGGCGTTCCCGGGCCTGCCCGAACGCTCTTGACCCGGTGCGTTCGCGCCCCACGGCGTCACACCAGGTCGTAGGCGAGGCGCGCGATGAGGAGCGTGACGACCGAGAGGAACACCACCCGGATGAAACCGCTGCCCCGCGCGATGGCCGCGCTGGCCCCGATGCGGGCGCCGAGCACGTTGCACGCGCCCATGGCGAGGCCCAGCCGCCACATCGGCGCACCCTGCGGGACGAACACCAGCAGCGCTCCGAGGTTCGTGCACAGGTTGACGATGCGGGCCTTCGCCGAGGCCTGGAGGAACGAGTAGCCGAGCAGCCCGACGAGGGCGAAGACGAGGAAGCTGCCGGTGCCGGGTCCGAAGATGCCGTCGTAGAAGCCGATCGCCGCGCCGGCCAGGACGGCGGCGACGTAGTGGCGACGCCCGTCCCAGCGCAGCGCCTGAACGTCGCCGAGGGCGGGGCGCCGCCAGGTGTAGATCCCGACCAGCACGAGCAGCACGAGGACGAGCGGCCGGAAGATCGGCTGCGGCATCAGCGAGGCGCACGCCGCGCCGCCCGCAGCGCCCGCGAGTGCTGCAAGAGCCATGGGCACGGCCGTGCGGAGGTCCGGTCGGAGCCGGCGCAGGTAGGTCCACGCCGCCACCGACGTGCCGAGGATGCTCGAGAGCTTGTTCGTCGCGAGGATCGCGGCGGGCGCCGCGCCCGGGAGCAGCACGACCAGCGCCGGCAGCTGCACCAGCCCTCCCCCGCCGGAGACGGCGTCCACCCAGCCCGCCAGGGCTGCCGCGAGGCAGAGCAGGACGACGTCGAGGACCTCCACGTCAGCCGCGCCCGGACCAGCCGTCCACGACGTCGAGCACCTCACCGAGACGGTGTACGACCGCGTCGGGGTCGCCCTCGACGGCACCTCGCTGGTCGAGCGGGATGTCGGAGTGCGGCACAAGCACCGCGCGCATGCCGACCGCGCGGGCGCCGTGGATGTCGTCGTACGGGCGGTCGCCGACGAAGACGGCACGGCGCGGGTCCTCGACGCCGACCGCCTCCAGTGCGGCACGGAAGGCGTGTTCGTGCGGCTCGGTCCACGGAATCTCGCTGGAGTAGACGGGGCCGTCGATGAGGTCGAGTACGCCGTCGCGGGCGAACACGGCCTCGTGGTGCTCGCGCGTCCACAGCGTGTTGGACAGCACTCCGACGCGGATCCCCCGCTCGCGCAGGCCCTCGAGCAGCGCGGGAGCGTCCGGGTCGGTGTGGGTGTGCGGCTCCCAGAACGCGTGGTAGCGCGCCAACGCGCGCTCGTGCCGCTCCCCCGACGGCTCGATCCCCGCCGTACGGAAGATGTCCTGGAGCGTTCCGCTGCGGCTGGAGTCGCGCGCTCGCCGCCACGCCTCCTCCTCGGCGGCGCGCAGCGACCCGGCCAGCTCGTCGGCTCGCACCGGGTCGTACACCGCGGTGTAGGCGTGCCACTGCTCGCGCAGGTCGATCGTGTGCCAGGGCGTGAGCGTGCCACCCCAGTCGAACACGACCGCCTCGACCGGGGCGCCGTCGACCGCGGCGCTCACGAGGCGCAGGCCTCGACGAGACGGTCGACGACGTCACCGACCGCGACGTCGCTGCGCTCGCCCGTACGCCGGTCGCGCACCTCGACCACGCCCTCGGCGAGCCGCTTGCCGATCACTGCGATGGTGGGTACGCCGACCAGCTCGGCGTCCTTGAACTTCACGCCCGGCGACACGGAGCGCCGGTCGTCGTAGAGGACGCGCACGCCGCGGCTTTCCAGCTCGCGGGCGACGCGCTCGGCCTCCTCGAACACCGTGGCGTCCTTGCCGGTCGCCACGAGGTGCACGTCGGCGGGCGCGATCTCCCGCGGCCAGCACAGGCCGAGCTCGTCGTAGGTGGTCTCGGCCACGGCACCGACAGCGCGGGAGACGCCGATGCCGTAGGAACCCATCGTCACCACGACCTGCTTGCCGTTCTCGTCCAGCACCTTGAGGTCCAGCGCCTCGGCGTACTTGCGACCCAGCTGGAAGATGTGGCCGATCTCGATGCCGCGCGCCATCTCGAGCGTGCCGCCACAGCTGGGGCACGCGTCGCCGGCCCGGACGTCCGCGGCCTCTATCGTGCCGTCGGGCGTGAAGTCGCGGCCGGCGACGAGGTCGACCACGTGCTTGCCGGACTCGTTGGCGCCGGTGACCCAGCGGGTGCCCTCGACGACTCGGGGGTCGACGAGGTAGCGGATGCCCCGGTCCTTGCCGAGCGCGGCCGGGCCGATGTAGCCGCGCACGAGGGCGGGATGGTCGGCGAAGTCCGCCTCGGTGAATGGCTCGACCTCGGCGGGTGCGACCTGGGCCTCCAGCCGCTTCAGGTCGACGTCCCGGTCGCCGGGAACCCCCACGACGAGGGGCTCGGCCTTGTCGTCGGGGTGGCGCAGCTTCACGACGACGTTCTTGAGGGTGTCCGCGGCGGTCCAGTCGCGGTCGCCGCGGCGCAGCTCGTCGCGCGCGTTGAGCAGCTCGACGAGCGACTGGATCGTCGGGGTGTCGGGAGTGTCCTCGACGTGGGCTTCCCGGACATCGCTGTATGGCTGCGCCTCGGGCACCGGCACGCGCACCGCCTCGGTGTTGGCCGCGTAGCCGCACGCCGTGCACCGTACATAGGTGTCTTCGCCGGCGTCGCAGTGCGCGAGGAACTCCTCCGATGCCGAGCCGCCCATCGCCCCGGACATCGCCGACACGATGACGTAGGGCAGGCCGAGGCGGTCGAAGGTGCGGATGTACGCCGCGCGGTGCGCGTCGTAGGAGCGCTGCAGGCCGGCGTCATCGATGTCGAAGGAGTAGGAGTCCTTCATGACGAACTCACGCCCGCGCAGCAGGCCGGCGCGGGGGCGCGCCTCGTCGCGGTACTTCGTCTGGATCTGGTACAGCGAGACGGGCAGGTCCTTGTAGGAGGAGTAGAGGTCCTTGACGAGGAGCGTGAACATCTCCTCGTGCGTGGGCCCGAGCAGGTAGTCGGTGCCGCGCCGGTCCTTGAGCCGGAAGACGTTGTCGCCGTACTCCGCCCACCGGCTGGTGGCCTCGTAGGGCTCGCGGGGCAGCAGCGCCGGAAAATGCACCTCCTGGAACCCTGCGGCGTCCATCTCCTCGCGCACGACGCGCTCGACGTTGCGCAGGACCTGCCAGCCCAGCGGCAGCCAGGTGTAGATCCCGGGAGCGGCGCGGCGGATGTAGCCGGCGCGGACCAGCAGCCGGTGGCTGGCCACCTCGGCGTCGGCCGGGTCCTCGCGGAGGGTCCGCAGGAACAGGGTCGACATCCGCAACAGCACGTCGGTCTCCTCGGGTCGGTGCGACCGCCTGAGGATATCGGCGGCTGTCCACAGGGTTCCGGCGCGCACCCGACGCGGGACGCCGCAACGGCCAGGATGGGCCGTCGAGGAGGACGCCATGAGCACCTACCAGGTCGACCCCGACGAGCTGGCCGCGTTTGCCGCGCGCCTGCGCCACGTCCACGCGGCGATCAGCGCCCAGAGCGCACCCGCCGACGACGGCCGCGCGGCGGCACTCGGCTCCGCCAAGCTCGCCGACGCGCTCGCGGAGGTCTCGGCCAACTGGGGCCGACGGCGCACGGAGGTGCTGGCGCGCCTGGACGGCCTGGCCCGAGGCCTCGACGCCGCGGCACAGGCGTACGCGGGGACCGACGCGGGCGTTAGGCAGGCGGCGGCCACCGCCGATGTCGCAGC
>JALYMU010000163.1 GCA_030773595.1 Actinomycetota bacterium
GTGTCCGAGGGGGGACTTGAACCCCCATGCCCTTTTGGGGCACTAGCACCTCAAGCTAGCGCGTCTGCCAATTCCGCCACCCGGACGTGGTCGCTCCGGCCCGGAGGCCGTCGCGCGGCCACCACCATAGCAAACGGCGGGCGGGCCGCCGACGTGTCGGCGCCGCCCGGCAGGATGGGCAGCGACACAGACCACGAGGACCTACTGCGCAAGGGAGCCAGCGTGTCCGAGGCCACCACGCCGACCGCCGAGGACGAGGTCGTCGACCTCTGCCGCGACCTCATCCGCATCGACACGAGCAACTACGGCGACGGCAGCGGGCCGGGGGAGCGACGGGCCGCGGAGTACGTCGCCGGGCAGCTCGCCGAGGTCGGCCTCGAGCCGACGCTGCTCGAGTCCGAGCCCGGCCGCGCCAGCGTCATCGCCAGATGGCCGGGTGAGGACCCGACGCGAGACGCGCTGCTCGTCCACGGTCACCTCGACGTCGTACCCGCCGACGCCAGCGACTGGAAGGTCGACCCGTTCGCCGGGGAGGTCGCCGACGGCTGCGTCTGGGGACGCGGCGCGGTCGACATGAAGGACATGGACGCGATGGTCCTCGCCGTCGTCCGCGAGTGGCGCCGCCAGGGCCGCAGGCCACCGCGCGACGTCGTGCTCGCGTTTCTCGCCGACGAGGAGGCGGGCGGCACCAAGGGCTCGCACTGGCTGGCCGCGAACCACCCCGGCCTGTTCGAGGGCTGCACCGAGTCGATCAGCGAGGTGGGCGGCTTCTCGTTCACCGTGCCGGACGGCACGCGCGTCTACCTCCTCCAGACCGCCCAGAAGGGCATCGCCTGGCTCCGGCTCGTCGCCAAGGGGACTGCCGGGCACGGCAGCATGGTCAACACCGACAACGCCGTCACCGAGCTCGCCGAGGCGGTCGCCCGGATCGGCCGGCACGAGTGGCCCGTGCGGCTCACCCCGACCGTGCGGACCTTCCTCGACGAGATGTCCGACGCCCTCGGCGTACCCCTCGATCACGACCACCCCAAGGCGTTGCTGGTCCACCTGGGCACGCTCGCCCGGATCGTCGGCGCGACCCTGCGCAACACGACGAACCCCAGCCGCCTCAACGCCGGCTACAAGACCAACGTCATCCCGCAGACAGCGACGGCGGAGGTCGACGGACGGTTCCTCCCCGGCTTCGAGGACGAGTTCCTGGCGACCATCGACGAGCTGCTCGGGCCGAAGGTCCGCCGCGAGGTCGTCCACCGCGACATCGCTCTCGAGACGACCTTCGACGGGGCGCTGGTGGACGCGATGGTCGGCGCCCTGAAGGCGGAGGACCCGTCCTGCCGCGTCGTGCCCTACTGCCTGTCCGGCGGCACCGACGACAAGGCGTTCTCCCAGCTCGGCATCCGCGGCTTCGGCTTCGCGCCGCTGCAGCTGCCGCCCGACCTCGACTTCAGCGGCATGTTCCATGGCGTCGACGAGCGGGTGCCGGTCGAGTCTCTCCGCTTCGGCGTGCGCGTCCTCGACCGTTTCCTCGCGACGAGCTGAACCGTCCCTACGCCGCGAGCAGGCCGGACTCGCCAGGGCCACTCGGCGGAAAGCCGGCGCGACGCCCGGCATACGCGACCTGACCCGTCAGGCGGTGCGGACGACCTTGATCACCCGGCGGCGCAGCCAGACCCGCCGGCTGCCGTCGGCGTAGAGCCGGAGGCGGGCCAGCTCCCAGTGGCCGTACTCCGCGTGGTCGGTCAGCAGGCGCCGTGCGGCATTCCGCGAGGTGCCCCGCGGAAGGTAGAGCTGCTGGTACTCGTACTCGGCCATCGCACCCATTGTGACCCCACGACGCTAGCGTTCGGGGCATGTCCGCCAAGGCTCGCGCCGCTGCTGAAGACCTCAAGTCCGCCATCGACCGCCATCTCGCCGCCTGCGAGGCCCGCACCGGCGAGGCCGATCCCGCCGTACAGCAGGCCTACGACGCGCTGCGCGTCGCCGCCCAGCACTACGACGACGCGCTGTTCGAGGACTACGACGAGGTCACGCCGTTCGAGTTCGCCGACCCCGAGGCCGACGACGAGGGCGCCGACCCGGACGAGCTGCCCGAGACGCTGACCGTGCTGCTCCGCCGGGACTACGACGTGGTCGACCCCGACGCGCTGATGACCGCGGCGCGGGCGGCGGCCGCGGACGACGACGAGTCGGCCGACGAGGACGCCGAGGAGACGGTCGGCGACCTCGTCTACGCCCTGCTCCAGACCCACGGCGTCGAGGGCCTCGCCACGAGCGCGGACGAGCTCGGCCTCGAGCCGGTCGGCGGCACGCTGTGGGTGGTCGACCAGGTCGACGGCGACCTCGACGACGAGCCGTTCGACGGCGTGCACGAGCGGTGGCTGCGCGTGCGGATCGACGAGGTCTACGACGTGTGAGCGCTACGCCCCGGCGTCGGGGTAGCCGACCGGCGGCGCGGACACGTCGTCCAGTGCGGAGCGGATCTCCGCGGGCAGCTCCACGTGCTCGCAGGTCAGCACGCCGCGCAGCTGGGCCGCCGTACGCGCCCCGACGACCGGTGCGGTGACGCCCGGACGGTCGCGCACCCACACCAGCGACACCTCCACCGGTGACACTCCGAGGCCGTCCGCAGCGGTCACGACGGCGTCGACGACGCGGCGGCACGGGTCGTCGAGGTAGCTCTCGACGAACGGCGCGAAGTGCGGGGACGCGGCGCGGGAGTCGGCGGGTACGCCGGTGCGGTACTTGCCGGTCAGGACACCGCGGCCGAGCGGGGACCACGGCAGGAAGCCGAGCCCGAGCGCCCGGGCGGCGGGCAGCACCTCGCGCTCCACGCCCCGGGCGAGCAGGGAGTACTCCATCTGCGTCGAGGCGATCAGCGCGCGGCCGGGCCACGCCTGCTGGTGGGTCACCGCCCGGCCGGTCTGCCAGCCCGCGTAGTTGCTGATGCCGACGTAGCGGGTCCGGCCGCTGGTGACCGCCGCGTCGAGCGCCGAGAGCGTCTCCTCCAGCGGTGCGGCGTCGCTCCAGGTGTGCACCTGCCACAGGTCAACGTGGTCGGTGCCGAGCCGGCCCAGCGAGCGGTCGAGCGCGTCGAGCATCGCCCGCCGCGAGGTGTCGACCTCCCGGTTGCCCGTACGTCGGTCGATGCCGGCCTTCGTCGCGAGCACGACGTCCTCGCGGGCGACGACGTTGCCGAGCAGGGCGCCGATCACGCTCTCGGACTCGCCGTCGCCGTAGCTCGCCGCGGTGTCCAGCAGCGTCCCGCCGGCGTCGACGAAGGCCCGCAGCTGGTCGGCGGACTCGTGCTCGTCGGTGTCGCGGCCCCACGTCATCGTCCCGAGGGCGAGCCGCGACACGCGCAGGCCGGTGCTGCCGAGGTGTCGCTGCTCCATGGCGCGAGAGGCTATCCGGGGCCCGCGACGCGGCGCCGATAGAGTCGCCCGCGGCGCGCAGGCTCGAGGCTGCGGCTCCCGCGCCGCCGGAGCCGCCGTCCGGCGGAACCGCAGTCCGGCCGACGACCGTGAATCCCGAGGAGACCCGCATGCGCCTGGGGCTCAACCTGGGCTACTGGACCTCGGACTCCGGGCTCTCCTCGCTCGACTTGGCGGTCGAGGCCGACCGGCTCGGCTACGCGGTCGTGTGGGCCGCGGAGGCCTACGGCTCCGACGCCGCCACCGTGCTCGCCTGGGTCGCCGCGCGCACCGAGCGCATCGACGTGGGGTCGGCGGTCTTCCAGATCCCCGGACGGACGCCCGCGCTGACCGCGATGACCGCCGCGACGCTCGACGCCCTGTCCGGGGGCCGCTTCCGGCTGGGGCTCGGCGTGAGCCGGCCCGCAGGTCTCCGAGGGCTGGCACGGCGTGCGCTTCGACAAGCCGCTGGGGCGCACCCGGGAGTACGTCGCAATCGTGCGGCGGGCGCTGGCCCGCGAGCCGCTGGAGCACTCCGGCGAGCACTGGAGGCTGCCGCTGCCCGACGGCCCCGGCAAGGCGCTGCGCCTGTCGATCCGTCCGGTCCGGGAGCGCATCCCCGTCTACCTCGCGGCCGTCGGGCCGAAGAACCTCGAGCTGGCGGGGGAGATCGCCGACGGCTGGCTGGCGGTCTTCTTCAGCCCCGAGCACGCGGGCGAGTCGATGGCGGCCATCGCCACCGGACGCACGCGTGCCGGCTCCGAGACCGGCGGTTTCGACGTGGTACCGACCGTGCCGGTCGTCGTCGGCGACGACCTCGACGCCTGCGCGGACCCGGTCCGGGCCTACGCCGCGCTCTACGTCGGCGGGATGGGCAGCCGGGAGCAGAACTTCTACAACCGCCTCGCGGTCCGGATGGGCTACGCCGAGGCCGCGGCGCGCGTGCAGGACCTCTACCTCGGCGGGCGGCCGAGGGACGCGGCGGCCGCCGTACCGCTGGAGTTCCTCGACGCGACGTCGCTGCTCGGGCCCCGGGAATGCATCACCGAGCGGCTGCACGCCTACGCCGAGGCGGGCGTGACGACGCTCAGCGTCGCGCCGTACGCGCGGTCCTACGACGAGCAGGTCGCCACGCTGCGCACGATCGCGGAGGCGCTTGACGCGTCCCGACTGGGGGACTGATCCGGTGAGCTACCTCGAGGCGCTTGTGCTCGGGATCGTCCAGGGGCTCACGGAGTTCCTGCCGATCTCGAGCAGCGCGCACCTGCGCATCGTCGGCGACCTCATGGGCAGCGATCCCGGTGCCGCGTTCACGGCGGTGACGCAGCTCGGGACCGAGACCGCGGTCCTGCTCTACTTCGCCCGCGACATCGCCCGGATTCTCCGCGCGTGGACGCTGTCACTGGTCAAGCCGGAGTGGCGCGGCGACCCCGACGCGCGGCTCGGGTGGTACGTGATCGTCGGCACGATCCCGATCGGCGTCCTCGGCTTCCTGTTCGAGGACGCCATCGACTCCACGCTGCGCGATCTGCGGATCATCGCGGCCACGCTGATCGTGTTCGGCATCGTGCTGGGCCTGGCCGACCGGGCAGCCCGCAACGCGATCCCGCTGGAGCGGCTGAACCTGCGCGACGGGGCGCTGTTCGGTCTCGCCCAGGCGCTGGCGCTCGTGCCCGGCGTCTCGCGCTCGGGCGGCACGATCACGGGCGGCCTGCTGCTCGGCTACACCCGCGAGGCGGCCGCCCGCTACTCCTTCCTGCTCGCCATCCCGGCCGTGCTCGCCTCGGGGCTGTTCAAGCTCAAGGACATCGGCGGCGAGGCCGGGACGCCCGAGTGGGGCCCGACAATCCTCGCGACGGTTGTGGCCTTCGGCGTCGGCTTCGCGGTCATCGCGTGGTTCCTGCGCTACATCGCCACCTCGCGGCACAGCTTCTGGCCGTTCGTGGTCTACCGCGTGGTGCTCGGCATCGTCGTGATCGTGCTCGTGCAGGCCGGGGTGCTGAGCGCAACACCGTGACGTCGCGGCTGCGAGCCCGCAGGCCGGCGTCGAGCCGCCTGGATGTGAACGGCGCCGGATGTGAACATCCCGCTGCTGCCGACCCGTTGACCTCGGAATCGCGCCCCCTAGCGTGCTCGCGCCAGCGCGGTCCGGCCGCTTTCCCCGAACGGCCGTACGGGGTCCCGTCGCGCCGCACCCCTCGACCATGAGCTTCCATGACGTCTGTCCCGTGGTACCGGCGCGCCCGTGTGCTCGTCTCCGCCGCCGCGGTCGTCCCCGCCGTCACGCTCGCGCTGGTCGCGCCGGCCAGCGCCACACCGCAGCCCGCCACTGTCTCGGACGTGGCTGTCTCAGCTGTGGCGGCCGCCGATGCGGTCGCCGAGTCCTCGGCCGACGGCCACGACCATCCCCGCGCTCGCCCCCATCGCGCCGACCCCGCTCGCGGCCTGGTCTACCGCGGCCTCAAGGAGGCTGACAAGGGCGCGTGCAAGGGCATCTTCAAGGTGGTCGGCACGAGCATGTGCTCGCACGGCCGGACAGCCCGCCGCCGAGGGTCGCCATGACCGCCGTCGCGCCGCCGGTCCCGAGCACGTCGGGGCCGGGGGTCGCCTCGGTCGCCTCCGCTGCCGCGGTGACCTGTGAGGGCGACGGCACGACGGGCAACCGGGTCCAGGTCATCTATGCCTTCCAGACCGGCGGCACCGACCGGTACTTCGAGTACTTCGGCTCGATCCGCACGTGGGCCGCGGGCGCGGACACGATCTACCTCGAGAGCGCCCGCGAGACCGGCGGCGCCCGGCGCATCCGCTACGTCACCACGACGCTCAACGGCGAGTGCGTCGTCACTGTCGACAAGGTGGGGGTGTCCTCCGCCGCCATGAGCAGCTTCGGCACCATGCAGCAGGAGCTGTCCAGCCGCGGCTACAACCGCCGCGACCGCAAGTACATGATCTTCGCGGACGCCGCGACGTACTGCGGCATCGGCAGCTTCGCGGGGGACGACCGCAAGACCGCGGACAACCGCAGCAACTTCGGCCCGTCCTACGGCCGGACGGACAACCGGTGCTGGGGCGCGTCCACGCCCGCGCACGAGCTGGGCCACAACCTCGGCGCGGTGAGCAACAACGCACCGAACACCAGCGGCGGGGCGCACTGCGTCGACGAGTACGACGTCATGTGCTACTCCGACTCGCCGAACTACCCGCAGATGAGGTACGTCTGCACCGACCGGGCGCACGACGCGCGGCTGGACTGCAACCACGACGACTACTACCACACGAATCCTGGCGCCGGGAACTGGCTGGCCACGCACTACAACATGGCCGACAACACGTTCCTCATCCGTGGCGCGGGCGGGACCCCGAGCCCGTCGCCCACGGCCACGGCGACCGCGAGCCCGACACCCACGGCGACGCCGGCCTGCGACCTGCCGGAGACCTACAGCGGCTCGCTGTCCGGTGCAGCCGACTACGACGTCCAGCCCAACGGCACCTACTTCTACACCTCCACCTCAGGCACGCACCGCGCGTGCCTGACCGGGCCGTCCGGGGCCGACTTCGACCTGCGGCTGTACAAGTGGAACGGCTCGGCGTGGGCCGTCGTCGCGCGCAGCGAGGGCCCACGTCGACGGAGAGCGTCAGCTACTCCGGTACGGCGGGCTACTACTACTGGCGCGTGCACGCCTACTCGGACTCGGGGAGCTACACGCTCAAGATCCGGCGCGGCTGACGCGGTGGTGCGTGGCGCCCGGCCCGTCCGGGCACCACGCCGGCCGTCCGGGCCCGGCGCCCCAGGCCGGCGCGACGCCGGATGCTCGC
>JALYMU010000164.1 GCA_030773595.1 Actinomycetota bacterium
CCCCCCGCCACGTTCGCCCGCCGACGGCGCGCGAACCGGCGTTGTGCCGGTGTCTCCTCAGACACGACGCCCCCTCCCGCCCAGCGCAGCGACCCCGCACCAGCGGGGACCAGACGATCAGTCTGCCCAGCCCGACACCCCTGTGTCCAGGCTCCGCCGGACACTTACGGCACGTAAGTAGATAGCTTGCTCCGTCCGGGACTCCGCCTGCGTTTCCGCGCGACGACGCGCGGGGGCCGTTCCCGGTGTCGAGCATGACTCGCTCACCGGCCGCAGGTCTACGCTCCGGCCCATGACGACAAACCTGACCCCGGACGCGGCCGCGGACGCCGCGCAGCGGCTCCTCAATGACCGTGTGGATGCAGTTCGCGCCCTGGCGAAGGCACGCCAGCAGCGCAACGACGCCCGCGCGCACCTGGACGAGGCCGAGCGGGCGGATGCGGCCGCGTACGCAGCTGCGCAGCGGGCGGGCTGGTCCGCCGAGGAGCTGCGCAAGGTGGGCTTCGAGGAACCGGACCGCAAGGCACCGGGACGGCCCCGACGGGCCCGGCGACAGCGCGCGACAGACCGGGCGGCGCAGCCGCGCACGAGCGACGCAGAAGCCGAGTAGCCGGCACACGAGTAGACCGGGCACCACCACCCGGCAACCAGGTCGAAAACACCCCGGAATCAAGCACCGGCGCCCTGCGGGCCGTGTCGGTGCCGGCTACGCCGGCGCTGTAGAGCACTTCTCCCCCTCCCGGCCGCACAAGTCTGCGGGCGCGGCGGCTCCACGCAAGGTCGTACGTCCTCGCTTCGCTCCGGGCGCTCCACCTTGCCCTCCACCGCCTCAACCGCCCGCGAACGCCTTGCTTGCCGGGAGGGGGCGAAGAACGGTCGGCAACCCAGGTCAACGGCCCCTGCCCGGGAACGGGAGCACAGACCATGCTCGCGGGTGAAATCGACCAGCTGACCGAGCAGGCCGCGCACACGCTGGGGACGCAGCTAACGCGGTCTCCCACGCAGCAGACGTCGAACGACGGGTGCGGAACCTGGTCCGAGAACTCGACGACCTGTCGCGCCGCGCGCCCAAGAGGCCGAGATCACGCGCCTGGAGAGCGGGTTGCGCGGGGAACGACCACTCGGAGGCCGGTGGCGGTGTGCCGAGGCTCGGAAACGACTGGCGCGGCGCCTGCGTGCTGCGCCATCCTCGGCCGCTGCCCCGCCGCAGCCGCTGCACCCGCTGCACCCGCCGCAGCCGCCTAGCTCCGCGCCCGAACGTCCAGGGGCGCCCGCTCGAGAAGGAGCTCCTTGAGCATCGCCGCACCCGCACTACCGCGTCCGCTCGACGGCCGCGTCGCCCTCCTCACCGGCGCCAGCCGCCGCATCGCCATCGGCGCTGCGATCGCCCGCCGGCTCGTGGCGGACGGCGCGTCGGTGCTCCTGCACTCGTGGAGCCCCCACGACGAGGAGCAGCCGTGGGGCGCCGACCCGGGCGGCGCCGACGCCCTGGTCGACGAGCTGCGCGGAGCCGGCGGCCGCATCGAGCACGTCTCCGCCGACTTCGCGGACCCGCGAGCCCCGCGCCGCGTGGTCGACGCCGCGTACGACGCCTTCGGACGCCTCGACGTCGTAGTCGCGAACCACGCCCGCAGCAGCAGCCAGTCGCTCGAGCAGCTGACCGCCGAGGAGCTCGACCTGTCGTACGCGGTGAACACGCGCGCCACGCTGCTGCTGGTGCAGGCGTTCGCCGCTCGTCACGACGGGAGCGTCGGCGGGCGGGTCGTGCTGTTCACGTCCGGCCAGTACCACGGGGCGATGCCGGGCGAGCTGCCGTACATCGCGTCGAAGGGGGCGCTCCACGAGCTGACGCGGAGCCTGGCCGCGCCGCTGATGCCGCGTGGCATCACGGTCAACTGCGTGGAGCCGGGGCCGAACGACACCGGCTATGCCGACGACGAGACGCGCACGGCGGTCGCGGCGACCATCCCGGGCGGGAGGTGGGGCGCCCCGACCGACGCCGCGCGGCTCGTCGCCTGGCTCGTCAGCGACGAGGCCGCGTGGGTCACCGGGCAGACGATCGCCTCCGACGGGGGCGCCTCGTCGGTATGACCCGCGGCGGCGCAAGAGGTAGGTCCGGGCACGACGCGACCCCCCGCTTATGGCTGTGACCTTCAGCGGTAGTTGGCGCGATTCTGACGGCGCTACTTGGTTGGGGCTGTCCCGGCCGAGCCGCCCGCGCTGGTGTCGGTCGTCGCTCGCTGAAGGGCCCGGTAGACGCTGGAGCGCCCAACGCCGAACAGCGCTGCGAGGTCGGACGGGCTCTTCTGTCCGGTGCGGTGCAGGTCCACGAGCAGCGCCTCGCGCGCGGGGGTGAGCTTCGGCTTGCGGCCGCGGAGCTTGCCGGCGGCCCGTGCTACGGCCATGCCTTCGCGCGTGCGGGCTTTGATCAGGTCGGCCTCGATTATGTGGACAGTGACTGTTTGTCAATCGTCCGGGATTGATGTTCGCCCCTGTCAGTTGGGGCGAGTGGGGCTCGCGTCATTGGTCTGCGTGTGAGGTCCCCGGCGCTACGATCAGTACGGTGAGGCAGGAATCTACCGAGGAGTACCTCCGGGGCTGGACCGACCTGGCCCGCCTCTTCCATGCTGGCCAGGTCGATGAGGCGTTGGGGACCGTCCTGGGGATGATCGAGCGTTTTCCGGACCGCTCCGCTGCGCTGGGACATGCCCAAGCTTGCTTACTGGCAAGTGGCGGGCGAGGCGATGAAGCACTTCGGGTGATGAGCCGCTTGGTGTACGAGGGGAGATGGTGGTCGCAGCGCCAACTCTCTGATCCATACCTGAAGCAGTTGGCCAGCTGTCCCGAATATGACTCATTGGCCGCGGCCATGAGGCGAGGCGCGGATCGAGCCATCGCCGAGGCGGCTTCCGCCTCTGCGGAACTCGAGGTCCTTCGGCCGGCCGGGAGGCCGAGGTGCACTGTGGTTGCCCTTCACATGGCAACTGTGAGTGGACGGGAGACCGCGAGGATCTGGGAGGGCGTGACCGGCTCGGGCATTGCCGTGGTGAGCGTCGAGTCGACGCTGCACAACGGTGATGGACAACCGTCGTGGGACGATGCAGACCTCGCCGAGCGCGATGTCCGGGCCGGGCTGGCGCAGGCAGGCGAGATCGGTGGGCCGATTGTACTAGCCGGAGGATCGCAGGGCGCAGGCGTCGCGGCTCGGCTGGCGCTTGCCGGTGTCGCTCCGGAACTGGTCGGCTATCTGTGCGTGGTGGGTGCTCCATCCCCAGGGTCGTGGACTCCGCGAGCGTCTGTGCCAGGATTGCTCGTTGTCGGAGGAGCCGACCCGCTCACCGCGGAGGCCCAGCGCACGTTTTCACGGCAGGCCAGCGGACACGGGCTCCGAGTGGAGTTGATCGAGGTGCCCGGCCTTGGGCACCGGTATCCAGACGGTTGGGGAGGACTCGCCCCGCCGCTTATCGACCGCTGGATCGCGTGACCTGCAGTTGAGGCTTGATCGTGAGTCGGGCTGCATCGAAGACGGTGGAGCTCCTTACTGGCCGGGCACAGGGCGCTGCGTACCTCCTCGATCATGTTGCGTACACCGTCTGATCTTGTGTCGTTAGCCGGTCGGCTAGCGGACATGATCCTGACGCGGCAAGGTGGTCGGAGAGGACACCGCGTAGATCGAGAACGCCTCAGGCGCGTTTCCACCGCTGCACCCCGCCGCGGTCATAGCGACGGATGAGCCGCGCACCATCGAGCGCGTCGACGACCCCATCGCCGTCGCCGCCGTCGGGCAGGTGGAGCATCGTGATGGGGCCGCTGGCGTAGATGCGCTGGACGATGTAGGCGAGGACCTGGGCTGCCGTGCGCTCTGGCTCGGGCAGATGCTCGGCCCAGGCCCACCCGTGGTCTGGCATCCACTCGACCCGCTCGGGATGCATCTCCTGCCACCACGCGAGCGTCCCGAAGGCGGGCCGCGAGCGCTCGTCAACATCGGCGAGCTTGTCCACGAAAGGTGGTGGGGCTGGCGGGTCGTCGGCAGGGGGTCGAGGAGGTGCGGCGCGTCGAAACGCGGCCGCGGCTGCCTCAGCCGCCCGACGCTCGGCTTCCGCTCGCTGCGCGGCTTCCCGCTCGGCCTCGCGCGCGCGGGCTTCGAGCACGCGGCGATGCGCGTCCCTCGCGACGTCGAGGTGGGGAGTCCAGACGCCGTCTTCGCGCAACTCACACTGATCGAGCGGGGCCCACTCTTCGTCGTCGTCGTACCCGAGGACGCCCACCTCGACATCTCCGTCGTCTCGGCGCCGTACGAGTAGGGCGACTCCGTCGACCGCTTGAGCCGCGGCGGCAAGCGGTCGGGCGTGGAGCTCCCCGAAAAGCCAGGTCACCTGCGCGACGTGGCGGCGGTAGAGGGCATCGCGCCGGCGTACCTCTTCGTCGCTAATGCGCGACAGCTGCACTTCGATGCTCTGGGCAACGCCCTCGACCATCACGTGCAGATCCGCCCGCCCCTCGGCGCCGAACCGGTGCTCGATTTGCGCGCTGAGCCCTTGGCGACCGAGCCAGGCCGCGAGTTCCCGCTGGTAGTGCAGGTGCTCGTACGCCGTCGTCGCGCGGGATGGGTTCTTCGCGAGCTGGCACGTCGGATTCGGCCCGTGCCGCAGGTAGGGGCGACGGACGTCACCGGCGGCGAGCGTCAGCTTCTCCCCGCAGCCGCCCGCAAGTGTGGAGCACCAGAACGTGTTCGCCCACTGCCGGCGTAGCGCGCGAGCCTCAGACGGGTTTTCGGGTACGTCAACAGCAGCAAAGCCGTGAGGGCCGTCGACGACAGCGTGCGCGAGACGGCGGGGCTCACGGTCAGGCGCCCCAGCCGCCTGCTCGTCCGTCGTCATGCACGAACCATGCCGGGCGGCACCGACAGAACCTTCTCCCGAACGCCTCTCGCGCCCTGCCACAACGAGCCGGTGCCCGCTTCGTGGAGCCATGCGAGGTGCTCCACGATGGGCGGTGGCGGCCGGGTCAGGTTCTGGCGTGGCGTCGCCTCCCGAGCGGACGCCCGCGCGCCGGTCGGTCGGTACACAGCGGGCGCGGGGCCTCGCAGCCCGTTGTCCGCAGCCCTCACTGGGGTAGCTCGTCGGCGGGCGTCGGGACCGGTAGCACGTCGGGGGTGCCGTTCGCCGTACCCCGTGCCGTCGGAGCCCCACCTAGGCCGGTTGACGTCGCGCTCCCCAGGCTCGTCGGGCGCGGCTCCCGTGATCCGCCATCGTGCTCACGGCGCTTGGGATCGCCGGGTACTCACCGCCGGTCACGATCGCCGGACCGCGGTTTTCGGTCGTGGGTTTCGGTCACGGCACTGTCGGCGTGTCGCGGTCCCACTCCAGGCCTCCGCAACCGGCGGCGATCTCAACCGGTCAACGCACCACCATGATCTCTTCGTGGTGGTGGAGGCAGGCTTGCGCACGTACGGGCTCACGGTGGAGCAGCAGGACGAGCTGTGGCAGCGGTGGCGGGAGGGTGAGGCGCTGCGCAGCGTCGCCGGCAGTTGGAGGCGCCGGTGCAGCACGTGCGCCGCTATGTCGCCCAGACCGGCGGGGTGCGGCCGCGGCCGGCGGGACGCTCGCCGCGGCACCTGTCACTGCAGGAGCGTGAGGAGGTCTCCCGGGGCCTCGCCGCGGGCTGGAGCATGCGGCGGATCGCCGCGGGGCTGGGCCGGCCAGCCTCCACGGTGTCGCGGGAGGTCGCTCGCAACGGTGGACGTGAGGCCTACCGCGCTCATGACGCGGACGGCGCGGCCTACGAGCGGGCTCAGCGGCCGAAGCCCGGCAAGCTGCGGGGCAACGCCCGGCTCCTCGCAGCGGTGCGGCACGGGCTGGAGCTGGAGTGGTCCCCGCAGCAGATCAGCCACCGGCTGCGCCTGGACCACCCCAACGACCCGGGCCATGCGGGTGTCGCACGAGACGATCTACCTGAGCCTGTTCGTGCCGGCGCGCTCGCCGCTGTCA
>JALYMU010000165.1 GCA_030773595.1 Actinomycetota bacterium
GGTCAGCCGCCGGCGCACCGACACCGCCGCCGCGACGACCGCGCCGGCCGCGCCGAGCAACAGCGCGGGCAGCGACCACGGGACGGGGGGGACGAGCGCCCGGGACACCGCCAGCACGACGTAGACCGTGAGGCCCGCGCCACCCGCCAGCGCGGCGAGGACACCCGGCCGGGAGGGCCTCACGGCACCGTGAGCACGAGGTCCTCCCGGCGTACGACGCCGCTGCGGTCCACACCGCCAGCGAGGTCCCCGACCGAGGAGGAGCCGGGCAGCACGAAGGAGGGCTCCACGTCGCTCCAGGGGACGAGGACGAAGGCGCGCTCGTGCACCCGCGGGTGCGGCAACACGACCTCGCCGGTCAGGACCGTGTCCCCCACGGCGAGGAGGTCGACGTCGAGCGTGCGGGGGCCCCACTCCTCGTCCCGCGTCCGCCCGAACGCCGCCTCGACCGCGTGCGCACGCTCGAGCAGACGGTCGGGGCTCAGCATGGTGTCGACGACGAGCACGGCGTTGAGGAACCACGGCTGCACGGGCCCTCCCACCGGCTCGGTCTCGTAGACCGGCGAGACGCCCACCGCGAGGATCTGAGAGGTCTCGAGCAGCGCGTCGACGGCTCCCTGGAGGATCTCGAAGGAGTCGCCGATGTTGCTGCCGAGGCCCAGCGCGGCGCGGCGGATCGGGTGGATGCTCCCGCTGAGGGTGTCCACGATGCTGGTGTTGATGTCGGTCACCGGCGTCTCCGGGTGATCGTCACGGCCACGTCCTCGAACGGCACCGGGATCGGCGCCTGCGGCTTGTGCACGGTCACCTCGACGTCGTAGACCTTCGGGTCGGCGAGGCAGGCGTCGGCGATGCGCCCGGCGAGCGTCTCGATCAGGTCGACGGGGTCGCCCTCGACCAGCTCCACGACGCGGAGCGCGACCGCACCGTAGTCGACGGTCCGGGCGAGCTCGTCGGACGCGGCGGCGGGTGCGGTGTCCAGGCCCATCACGACGTCGACCACGAACGGCTGGCCGCTCGCGCGCTCCTGCGCCAGGACGCCGTGGTGTCCCGTCGCCCGCACGCCGCGCAGCGCGATGCGGTCGGTCACGGGGACCCGTCGTCCTCGCCGTCGTCGCCGTCCTCACCGACCATGACGGGGGAGGCGTGGTGGACCCAGAGCCGCCAACCGCTCGGCGTACGGCGGAAGACGTTGGTCGCGACGACCCGTCCGGCCGCGAAGCCGAGCTCGGTCTCGCCGTCGGACTCCCGCTCGACGCCGGTGAGGATGTTCTCCGCGCACGTCACCACGGCGACGTCACCGAGCGTGCGCACGTCGACGTCGGTCAGGATGAACTGGATGTACGGCGTGCCCGCCATCACCGCGGCGAACGAGCGCAGCACCTCTCCCCGCCCGCGCAGCAGCGGCCAGCCGGGGTGCACGGTCGTCACCGCCGCCGCGTCGGCGGGCGAGCCGTCGAGGACCACCGCCTCGAGCAGGTCGAGGTCCGCGGACTCGATGGCACGGTAGAACGCCTCGTTCGCGGCCTCGACGGCTCGCACCTCGTCGCCCGTCACCCGCACGTCTCGACCCGTTCCACCCAGCGACTCATCGGGTCAGCCTACGTGGGTACGGCGCGACGGCGTCCGGCCCCGACGTCGCCGACCCGAGCCCGGCACACCGCCGCGGCGACCTCGACGGCGTCGCGGGTCGCGCGTACCGCGTGGACCCGCACGCACCACGCGCCCGCGGCGGCGGCCAGCGCGCTCACCGCGGCAGTCGCGTCGTCGCGGTCCTCCGCAGGTCGCGGGGTGCCGCCCGGCACGGCGAGCACTCGCCCGAGGAAGGCCTTGCGTGACGCGCCGACCAGGAGCGGGCGACCCAGCCCCTGCAGGTCCTCGAGCCGGGCGAGCAGCGGCCAGTTGTCCTCGGGCTGCTTCGCGAAGCCGAGCCCGGGATCGAGCACGACCTGCTCGGGGTCCACCCCGGCGGCGGCCAGCGCGTGTAGGCGTGCGGCCAGGTCCCGGCGTACGTCGGTCACCACGTCGGCGTACGACGAACGCTGTTGCATGGTGTCGCTGTGGCCGCGCCAGTGCATGGCGACGTAGGGGACCCCCGAGCCCGCGACGAGTCGCGGCATCGCCTCGTCGGCGAGGCCGCCGCTCACGTCGTTGACGATCGCGGCGCCCGCGTCCAGCGCCGCGGCCGCCGTCTCCGCCCGCATGGTGTCGACGCTCACGACCGCGCCGGCGCCGGCCAGGGCGCGAACCACGGGTAGCACGCGACGGCGCTCCTCGTCGGCGTCGACCCGACCGGCACCCGGACGCGTCGACTCACCGCCTACGTCGAGGATGTCGGCGCCCTCGGCGAGGAGCCGCTCGCCCTGGGCGATCGCCGCCGAGGCGTCGAGGTAGGCACCGCCGTCGGAGAAGGAGTCGGGAGTGACGTTGAGGACCCCCATGACGAGGCACCGGCTTACGCGCGCGAGCGCCGCGGGCAGGCCGGCGACCGCGGGATCAGAGGCCGGTCGCTGCGGCGGCTCGGGTGTCACGATCCAAGCCTAGGGACGGGTGCGGGCAGCGCGCGCCGCTCGCCGACGGTCACGGCGCGGCCGGGACGAGCCCGGTGCGATGGGGGCCCGCGCTGCACCGACGGGGTCTAGCGGGTCTGTCGCGCGGCGGCAGCGCTCGCGACCGCAGCGGCCGTGCTGACGCTGTTCCCGCCGGATCGCTTGGCGACGTACATGGCCGCGTCCGCCGCGGCGAGCAACGCCCGCACCTCGGCCGCCTCGCCCGTGGCGACGCCGACGCTGACGGTGCCGGCGTCCCACGTCCGCGCGTGCACCGACGCCACGATGCGCTCCGCGACCAGTTCGCCGGCGCCGCGCTCCAGGCCCGGAAGGACCGCGACGAACTCGTCACCGCCGAGCCGGGCGACGAAGTCGCCCTCCCGCACGGAGCCGACGATCGCCTCGGCCACGCTCTTGATGGCGAGGTCACCGACCTCGTGGCCACGCGTGTCATTGAGCTCCTTGAGCGAGTCCATGTCGGCCACGAGGATCGTGACGACGAGCGACCCGCGCCCGGCGATGTCGGCGAGCACCTGCTCGAGCCCGCGGCGGTTCGCCACACCGGTCAGCCCGTCGCTCCCGGCATGGCGGACCATCTCCGCGTGCTGGCTGCGCAGTCGCTCGTAGGACTGCTTCGTGGTCGCCGTGTCGAGGCTGCGCTGACGCTGCCGCCACAGCGCCTCGGCGAGGACGTCGGCGTACCGGAGAGCGACCTCGGCTCCGGGGATGCCGTCCGCCACGAGGAGAACGGCGTGGGTACGTCGGATCGCCGCCTCGGTGAGCCAGTCGACCGGCATGCGCTCCGTGAGAGCGGTCGCCTCCTCGATCACGCGCATGGCCTCGGCGTGGCGACCGGTGCGGCGCAGGGCCACGGCGTGGAACGGGCGCGCCTGCATGGTCTGGTCGACCAGACCTCGGGACTCGAGCCGCGCGACCGCCTCGTCGATCTCGTCGGCAACGCCCGCCGGCTCAGGCCCGTCGGCCCGGGCGCACGCGTCGAGCAGCGTCGCATAGTCCAGGAACGCCGCACCCTCGAGCCCCGCCGCAGCGTCCACCGCCTGCGTGGCGTAGCGGCCGGCCTCGACGCTGTGCGCCTCGGCCTCCTCGACGCGGGCGACGGCGTAGAGCTCGAGGACCCAGTCGAGGTGGCACATGGCGAGGTTGGACAGCCACATCACCGGCTCGGCGGAGACGGCCCCGGCGCACGTGCCGACGCTCACGTCGTACGCGCGCTCGTAGTGTGGCAGTGCCAGCTCGTAGAGCCGGAGCTTCTGGTAGGCGTTGGCGATGTTGGTGTGGGCGTGCCCCGCCACGAAGGCGTCGACCGCCCCGGCGGACTCGAGGGCGACCTCGGCGGTGGCGAGGTCGGTGAGCACCTCGTCCATGTCATAGGAGGACATGTCCGGTCCCGCCGGTCCGACCTGCTCGCCGGCGCGGAGGCCGAGGACCGCGGCCGTCCACATCGCGTGCTGCTCGGTGCGCGCGACGTGCAGCGCCTCGGCACACGCGTCGAGCATCCCGTCGTGGTCGCCGGCGACGGCGAATGCGATGACCCGTGCGTAGTGCAGGCCGGCGCGGGAGTACCCGTCGACGTCGCCCGACTGGAGCAGCAGGTCGGCGCGCTCCAGCGCCGCCTGTGCGCCACCGGTCTGCGCCAGCTCGATGAGCTGCGCCACCTCGGTGACCAGGCGATGACCTGCCCCGTGCATGGGCCACCCCTTCCGGTCACGATCCTCATCGGGTCGCCGACCGCCACGCTTGAGCAGTGGCGCCGGCCCCCGCCTGTGCGGCGGCCAGCATCGTGGTCCGGACGCGGTGACGTCCACCTCTCCGACGATCGTCCCGCCGTACGGATGCACCGGTCCACGCGCGGACGAGACAGGGCCGGAGGGCCGGGAACGTGCATCCCGACCCTCCGGCCCCCTCCGTGTGTTGCTGGGTGCGTGGTGCGCCCGGCGTCAGCCGAGGCCGCTGCGCATGGCGGTGATCAGCTCACCGCCGGTGGTGTCGCCGGACAGCTCCCAGAAGAACGCCCCGCCCAGGCCCTGGGAGTTGGCGTAGGACATCTTCGCGGTGATCGTGGCCGGGGTGTCATAGCCCCACCACTCCCCGTTGCAGAACCCGTAGGCCGTCCCACCGACCGTCCCGGTCGCCGGGCACTTCGTCTTCAGGACCTTGTAGTCCTCGATCCCGGCCTCCGCGCTGCCCTGCGCCGGCCCGGTCGCCGAGCCACCCGGCGCGGCCTGGGTCACCCCGGCCCAGCCCCGGCCGTAGAACCCGATCCCGAGCAGGATCTTGCTCGACGGCACGCCCTTGCTCTTCAGCTTCTGCACCGCGGTGTCGGAGTCGAACCCGGCCACCGGAATCCCCGCATACGAGCGCAGCGGGGAATGCGGGGCGGTCGGGCCGTCCTTGTCGAACGCGCCGAAGTAGTCATAGGTCATCGGCATGATCCAGTCCAGGTACGGCGCCGCGCCGCCGTAGTCGGCCGCGTCGAGCTTCCCGCCCGGCGTGCCGTCCGCCGTCGTCGCCGCCGTCACCAGGTTCGACGTGCCGAACCGGGACCGCAACGCCGAGATCACGTTCTTGAACGAGGAGAACCCCGACGTGTCACACGACAGACCACACGCGTTCGGGTACTCCCAGTCGATGTCGATCCCGTCGAACACATCCGCCCACCGCGGGTCCTCCACCAGCTTGTAGCAGGAGTCCGCGAACGCCGCCGGGTTGCCCGCCGCCTGACCGAACCCACCCGACCACGTCCACCCACCGAAGGACCAAATCACCTTCAGATGCGGGTGCTTCTTCTTCAGCTTGCGCAGCTGGTTGAAACTACCCCGCAACGCGCCGGTGTCCCAGGAGTCCGCGACCCCGTCCACGCTCTCCGCCGCCGAGTAGAACCGGTCGTAGTCGGCGTAGGAGTCACCGATCGTGCACTGACCGTTCTGCACGTTGCCGAACGCGTACAGGATGTGGGTCATCTTCGCCGCCGAACCCGACGTGTCGATGTTCTTCACGTGGTAGTTCCGCCCGTAGACACCCCACTGCGCGAAATACCCCAATCTTCTTCCCCGACGGCGACGACGTCGGCGACGTCGTCGG
>JALYMU010000166.1 GCA_030773595.1 Actinomycetota bacterium
GGCACCACGCGCCGGGTCGCCGTACCGCTGCTGGAGTTGCTCGACGCGCGCCGCCTGACCCGGCGCCTGCCGGACGACCGCCGGGTCGTGCTCGGCGGCGCCGGACCGACCTCCGCGACGTCCTGACCCGAGGTGCGCCGCTCCACAGCGTCCGCGCCACGGGGCCGTCCGAGAGCTGCAACGAAGCCGGCGTCAGCCCGGGAAGCTGTCGGGTCGCTGCGCGACCGCCTCGAGGATGAGTTCGGCCACCTCGCGCGCCCGCGTCTCGGGGAGCCAGTGACCGGCGTCGGGCCACTCGACGTGGCGGTACGGCGCGCGGACGTAGCCGGCGGTGAGCTCCGCGGCGCGCGCGGTGATGGCCGGCTCCCGCCCACCACGCACATACGTCACGGGCACCCGCGCGCGCCCCGCCGTACCGTCGCGCCCGGCGAGCGGGACGGCGCGGTACCACGCGAGGGCCGCCGACAGGGCTCCCGGCTCCAGCATCCGGGACACGTAGTGGTCGGCGCGATCCCTGGGCAGCCCGGACCCCACGAGCAGCGCGCGCAGCGGTGCGCCGCCGCCGCCGAGCAGCAGCCGCTCCGGCAGCACGGGGAGCTGGAAGAGCCCGACGTAGGCGGAGCGGAGCGCCTGGGTGCTCCGTGACAGCGCCGACACCATGGCCGCCGGATGGGCCGTGGCCAGGACCGTGACGGCGCTCACCCGCGCGGCATGCGCCGATGCCAGCCGCCAGGCGACGGCTCCGCCCCAGTCGTGGCCGACGACGTGTGCCCGCTCCAGGCCGAGGAAGTCGAGCAGGGCCACGACGTCGCCCGCGAGCTCGGACAGCACGAAGTCGCGCCGTCCGGTGGGCCGGGCCCCGGGGGAGTACCCGCGCTGGTCCGGCGCGACGACCCGGCAGCCGGCGGCCACCAGCACGGCCGACACGCCGTCGAAGGCGGTGGCGTCCTGGGGGAACCCGTGCAGGCAGACGACCGGTGGACCGTCCCGCGGTCCGGAGTCGCGTACGTCGAACGTCAGGCCGCCTCGGGAAAACCGCACGGGCGCCAGCATGGACCACGGCACCCCCCGCTGCCGTCGCCAGGGCCGGTGCCGCTTCGCAGCTGGCGGATTCAGCCGGCGCCACCCGACACCGCGCGGGCGCGGTCGGGCGTGATCACGACCGCGGGCGGTAGAACTCCCGGTGTGGGTCACAGAGGTGTACAGACCGGGACACGGTTCCCATACCGGTCACGGGACGGGTGCCGATGGGGTCCGGTGACGGCCGTCGTGGTGTCCGCCTCGTTGCTGGCAGCTGCCAGTGGCCCCGCGACGTCGACGGGACGCTCGAACGGGTCAGCGGTGAGACGTTGCGGGTCGGCGTGTCGGAGGCGGACCCATGGGTCCGGCTCGAGGGCTCCGAGCCCTCGGGCGTGGAGGTCGAGCTCGTCCGCCGCCTGGCGCGCGAGCTCGACGCCGCGGTCGAGTGGGTGGAGGGGTCGACGGCTGAGCTCGTCGAAGGACTCGAGCGAGGCGCGCTCGACGTCGCCGTCGCCGGGTTCACCGCGGACGAGCCCTGGACGCAGAAGGTGACGTTCACCCGGCCCTACCTCCACACGCGCACGGTCGTCGCGGTGCCGCCCGGATCTGCGCGCGTCGACTCGGTCGAGGGGGTCGAGGTCGCGGTGGAGCGCAACTCCGAGCACATGGGCCTGGTCCTCGACGAGGACGGGCGTCCACGGGTCGTCGACGACCCCGGCACGGCGAAGGGGCCGGTGGTCTTTGAGAACTGGCGCGTGGCCGACCTCGCCCTCGAGGCGTCGGCCGTCATGCTGCATCAGGACGAGCGGGTGATGGCCGTGCGGATGGGGGAGAACGCCTGGCTGACCACCGTGGAGCGGTTCCTCATGGGCCACGAGCAGGCCGACATCGCCGATCTCGCGCGGGACGCGGCGTGAGGACCGCGGTGAGAGTCGTCAACCGCTTCGACCTGCCGCCGGACAAGCAGCCCTCCAGCGCAGGGCCGTGCGGCTCGAGTGGGTGACGCTGGCGTACATGACGAGCGCCATCGCGGTGCTGGCGCTGGTCCTCGGCCAGTCGCAGGCGATGAAGGCGGCCTGGGTCGAGGACGTCCTCGGGCTGCTGCCTCCCCTCGCGTTCCTCATCGCCCTCCGCTACGACCGGCGGGACCCCGACGAGAGCTTCCAAGGTGCTCTACGCCGACGCGGAGATGAACGGGGCCGACTGGATGACGGCGCGGGCGGCCATCGTGGGGATCGTGGCATCGGGGCGGGCCTGTGGTGGGCCGACGCCGTCGCCGCGATACTGATCTCCCCCGACATCGTCCGCGACGGCTTCACCAATCTCCGGACCGCGGTGGCCGACCTCATGGACCGCCGGCCGACGACGTACGAGCACAAGAAGCCGCTCGACCTGGTGCCCCGGATGCAGGAGCGCGTCAGCCGGCTCCCCCAGGTCGCCGAGGCCGACGTCCGCCTCCGCGAGCAGGGCCACGCCGTCACCGGCGAGGTGTTCGTCGTCCCGCGGGACCCGTCCGCCCCGGGAGCGTGGCTCACGGAGACGGTCATGCGCGAGGTGCACCAGGTCGACTGGCGGCTGCACGAGGTGACCGTCGTGCGGTGGCGTCGCTGGAGGATCCGGCGAGAACCTGACGGAGCACGGACGCCGGCGGAGACGGACGCCGCCGGTACCTCCGGTGGAGGCTGAGTTTCGGGCTCCTCACCAGCTCGGAAAGCTCGTTCACAGCGGCCCGAAAGCCCGAAGTGCGCCGGTGCACGCCCTATGCTCTGCGGCGCACGCCCACAGCGGGCCGGCGAGATGTCGGTTGGCCCGCACATCGTCCTTACGGGGGAAACACCACCGTGAAAGCTGCCGTCCTGACCGCAGTGGCCACCGCCGCTGCGCTGTCCGCCGCCGCGCTCCCGGCATCGGCCGCGAGCACCGACGCCGTGGCGCTGCGCCCCGTCGTCCGCGCGGCGTCGGGCGCCGCCGTGCCCGGCCAGTACATCGTCACGCTCAAGCCGGGCGTGTCCGCCCGGGCCGCAGCCACCTCGCTCGGCGTCGCGCCGTTGCACGTCTACGACTCCGCGGTCCACGGCTACGCCGCGCGCCTCACCGCCGCGCAGCTCCTCCGCGTCCAGCGGGACCCCTCGGTCGCGATGATCGAGGAGGACCAGGTTGCCCGCATCGCCGAGGAAGCCGGTGCCGCCGACGTTCAGCCCACAGACCTGTACGGCCTGGACCGCATCGACCAGCGCCGTCTGCCGCTCTCGGGCACCTACTCCTTCAACACCAAGGCCGCGGGTGTCCACGTCTACGTCATCGACACCGGCATCGCGCCGGGTCACCCGCAGTTCGGCGGGCGGGCGAACAAGGTCTACGACGCCTTCGGTGGCACGGGCCAGGACTGCCACGGGCACGGCACGCACGTGGCCGGCACCGTCGGTGGCGCTACCTTCGGCGTCGCGAAGCGTGTCCGCCTGCACGGCGTCCGCGTGCTCGACTGCAGCGCGAGCGGGTCGGTGTCGGGGATCATCGCCGGCATCAACTGGGTGCGCACCCACCAGATCAGGCCCGCGGTCGCGAACCTGTCCCTGCGCGCCGGGTACTCCCAGACGCTGAACAACGCGACGGCGAACCTTGCCGGCTCCGGAGTCGCGGTGGCCGTGGCCGCCGGCAACGACGGCATCGCCGCCTGCAAGGTGTCGCCCGCGTCAACGGCGAACGTCATCACCGTGGGTGCCGTCGACCGCAGCGACACCCGTCCGTACTGGTCGAACTTCGGCACCTGCGTCGACGTCTTCGCCCCCGGCGTCAACATCATGTCGACCATCCCCGGCGGGACGGCGGTCTTCAGCGGCACGTCGATGGCCAGCCCGCACGTCGCCGGCGTGATGGCGTTGTACAAGGCCAAGAACGGCAACGTCGGCACGGCGAAGGTCAACAGCTGGATCAAGGACACGGCGACCACGGGTCTGGTCAAGGCCCCCAACGGCTCACCGAACAAGCTGCTGTTCAAGGCGACGCTCTGAACGTCGGTCGCACCGACGCCCACGTGCACGACCTCGGACGCCGGGGGAGCGGATCGCCGCTCCTTCGGCGTCGTCGCGTCCCGGTGCGGCGGGCGCGCGGCGGTCCCGGCGCCATGCCCTCCGGCGTGCATCACCACTGTGACGTCCGTGGAACAGCGGCGATTCGGGCCATGTGAAGACCTGCCGGCGCCGTGGAAACCCGTGACGCCCTAGGGTGCACCGCATGGGCAACGGCACGACTTACCTCATCGTCGACGGTGAGAACATCGACGCGACGCTCGGGGTCAGCGTGCTCGGTCGCCGCCCCAACCCGGACGAGCGTCCCCGCTGGGACCGCGTCCGTGACTTCGCGCAGGAGGTCTGGCAGCAGCCGGTCAAGGGGTTGTTCTTCCTCAACGCCTCGTCCGGGCAGATGCCGATGACATTCGTCCAGGCCCTGCTCACCCTGGACTACCGCCCCATCCCGCTCTCGGGCGCGCCGGGGGAGAAGGTCGTCGACATCGGGATCATCCGGATGCTCGAGGCGATCGAGGGCCGCTCGGGCGACATCCTGCTCGCCAGTCATGACGGCGACTTCGTCCCGCAGGTCACGCGGCTGGTCGAGGCCGGGCGTCGTGTCGCTCTGCTCGGGTTCCGCGAGTTCTTCAACTCCCGGTTCGCCGAGCTCACGCCGTCGGGCCTGACGACATTCGACCTCGAGCACGACGTGCGTGGGTTCAACACCGTGCTGCCGCGCGTGCGGATCATCCCGCTCGCGGAGTTCGACCCTGCTCAGTTCCTCTGACATCGGGCGCCGGCCGCGTGCGTGCGCGCGGGGCCTCCGTCGTACCGGGCCTCCGTCGTACCGGGCATCCGGCGTGCCTGACCTGCGCTCGCCCGGTGCCCGGGGCCGACGGCGAGCCGGTTGCGTGGCGCGGCGGCGACACGGCGTAGGGCCCTCATCCGTGCGGAGGACCTCGCCGCAACGGTTCGGACACGTCACCGGCCGATGCGGCCCGCGGCCCGGACGGCAGCGGCTAGCGTCGCGCCACGACGCGTCGACACCGACGCGGTACGGCGACGCTGCCGGTCTGGACGCCCGCGCGGGCCGCCGGCCGGGGAGGGACTCGACATGACTCGGTGCACGTGCATCTGGCAGCTTTCCCCGTCGGCCGAGCAAGCTGAGGCCCACCCGATGGTCCGTCAGCTCGCCGACCCCACCTGCGGCGCCCGCCACCCTGAGGACATCACGGGCTGACATCACCGGCTGACATCACCGGGCCGACAATCACCGGCTGAGACCCTTGCCCCCGCAACGCTAGTCCGAGCGTGAGGACGGATCGGCCTCGGGCTACGCCTCGAGGACCAGGCTGAGGTCCTGCCGGATGAGCGTGACCGCGCCCGCCACGGCCAGCCCCAGGCCGGCGAGGGCGACGGGACCCCCGACCCGGTTGCAGCGCGTCGCCGAGGACCGTGACGCCCCGGCGGCCGACAGGACCGTCGCCACGCCGAACGCGACAGCGGCGCCGCTCGCGGCAAGCAGGCTCGCGACCACGGCGGCTACTCGATGCCCGGGCTGGTCGCCGTACCGGCGCGGGCCGACTCGTGGCGGGATGCGTAGGAACTCCGCTCGTCGTCGCGGCGGCGCGCCACGGTGAGCCGGACGCTCAGCAGGACGTAGTAGGCGACGTAGCCGCAGGAGACGACGAGCCACACAGGGTGCGGGTCCGCGGGGTGGAGCAGGATCCCGGCACACGACACGACCCACAGCGCGGTGAGGACCAGCGTGGTCCTGCGCAGCACCACCGTGCGCGAGGGGTAGACGTAGCCGATCGGCACGAAGACGAGCACGGAGCAGGCGATGAGGATCGCCGCGACGGTGGTCGGGGACAGGTCCAGCGCGACGGCGTAGAGCGCCAGGACGTTCCAGTAGCTCGGGAACCCGAGGAACAGGTGGTCGTCGGTCTTCGCGTCCACCCGGCAGAACTGGTAGCACGACGCGAGCAGCGGGATGGCGGCCACGGCCGTGCCGGCCGCTCCAGCGGGCAGGAAGCCGGCGGTGAGCAGGAGTACGACGGGAGCGAAGGCGTAGGTCAGGTAGTCGACGATGTCGTCCAGGCGCGCGCCGTCGAACCACGGGATCCGGTCCTTGACCCGCAGCCGCCGCGCCAGCATCCCGTCGGTCCCGTCGACGACGAGGGCCACGAGGCCGAGCCACAGGGCCCGCGCGACATCACCGTCGATGGCGGCCAGGACGATGAGCAGACCCAGCACCGAGCCGGTCGCGGTGTAGACATGGACGGCCCAGGCGGCGATCGGTCGCCCGGGTGGGTGCCGCACGCTCCACGCTCCGACGGGGTAGGGGGCGGTCCGACGGCTGGGGCGCTCCGAGCGCCGACACGGCTGCGCGGCCCGCCGTCACGAGCGGCGGGCGCGCGTCCTTCGACGCCGCCTCGAGGGCCTGCGGAGCAGGTCACCGAGCAGCTCGTCCCAGTCCCGCCCCACCGCGTCGATCTCGTAGCGAGCAGCCGTCGAGAGGCCTTCCTCGCCCACGCGCTTGCGCATCGACTCGTCCTCGATCATGCGGACGAGTGCCTCGCTCAGCGCCGCGACGTCGCCGTTGGGCACGAGCACGCCGTCCTGGCCGTCGCGGATGATCTCACCCGGACCCCGCGGGCAGTCGAAGCTGACCACGGGGACGCCCTTGCTCATCGCCTCGATGATCACCATCCCGAAGCCCTCGAAGCGCGAGCTCAGGGCGAACACCGACGCGACCTCGAGCTCGTTGCCCAGGTGGCGCGTCGGCCCCATGAGGGCGACGTTCTCGGTGAGGTCGTGCTTGGCGATCAGAGCCCGTAGCCGCGCCGCGTGGACTCCGCCGCCGTAGATGCGCAAGACCCAGTCCGGATGCGCTCGCGCAACGGGCGCGAACGCGCGGATGAGCAGGTCGAAGCCCTTTTGGTTGGTCAGGCGGCCGGCCGCGACCACGACCGGCCGGTCCAGTGCCGACCGCCCGCCGGTCAGCTCAGGCAGGGCGTTCGGGATTCGCGCGACCCGCGTCGTTCCCAGCACCTTGGTGTAGTCGGCCCGGTCCTCCTCGGTGAGGACCACGAGTGCGTCGAGGTTGGGGTAGTGCTCGGCGATGGCTCGGCTGATGCTCTCCCGGTGAGACCGGAAGTTCATGTGCTCCTGCCCCACCGTGATGACGTGCGAGGGCGCGAGCCTGGCCGCGATGATGTTGAAGCCGGGCCGTGTGGTGATCAGCACACCCCGGGGCATGCTGGCCAGCCGCCGGACGAGCTGCAGGTCGGTCCACAGCGAGCAGGCGGCGTGGGCGAACTCCTCCGGTGGCATCAGGACGCTCGGCTTGCTGCGTAGGTACGCGCGAAGCGACGCGATCCGCGGGTTGTCGTACTGCACGGTTTCGTCGTCGAGCGCTGAGACACGTACGCCGGGAGGCAGCGGGAAGAACGCGTTGCGCCGACGGCGTACGACGCTGATGATCTCCACGTCGTGGCTGCGGGACAGGTGTGCGGCCAGGTTGAGCACCGTGCGGATGGTCCCGCCCATGCCGTAGGCGTGCATCAGAAGGATGTAGACGCGGGGGCGCTGCGCTGCCCCGGCACGCGTCTCGCGTCGCCGTCCCAGCCGCTTGGTGACGCCCGCAGCCGCGGCGAGTGCGGCCCGAGACGGCAGCCGGCGGAATGCCTCCGAGAGGCCGCCCCCGGGTGCTGGTGCCTTCTGGTCGGGACGTGCGGGCCGGCGCGCGCCCGGTGAGGTGGGCCCGGCCCAGGGCTTGGAGGAGACCTCCAGCTGGTTGTGCTGGTCGTAGCGCGGCCGCAGCTCGCGCGCACGCCTGCCGAGCTTGGTACGCCGGCTCGGCAGGTCGTAGGCGAAGGCCTTGTTGTAGACGTCGTCGAAGTGCCGGGCCAACCGAAGCTCGGCGTCGGGGAGTTGCGCCCACAGCTGCCAGGTCTGGGACCCGGTGGCACCGCGCGCGAGCTCATCGAGCTGCAGGACCGCGAGCCAGCAGCCCTCGCCCGCCCGCAAGCGCGCCTCGAGCTCTTCCTCGCTACCGTGCAGCCGCGCCACGACGCGCGCCGACGCAACGTCCACGGCATCGCGAGGAGGCTCGATGCGCAGGTGCAACGCCGCGCCGTCCAGCCGTACGCCGGTGATCTCCACGTGCGGCGCCGCGGGCGCCACGTCGACCGCCAACGTAGCCCCCGCCCGGACCTCGACCGTGCGCGCCCC
>JALYMU010000167.1 GCA_030773595.1 Actinomycetota bacterium
CTCGCTGAGCACCTCGATGCAGCGCTGACGGTCCTCGTCCCCGACCCGCGTGGCCAGGGCGAGGGCGACCTCCCG
Organism: Actinomycetota bacterium; assembly: GCA_030773595.1. Taxonomy (GTDB): domain Bacteria; phylum Actinomycetota; class Actinomycetes; order JALYMU01; family JALYMU01; genus JALYMU01. The sequence continues at coordinate 76 of JALYMU010000167.1, forward strand.
CTGGTGCCTGCTCATCAGCTGCCTCCCCGTCACTGCCGACCGGCCACGCCGCTCGAGAGCGGCGTCGTGATCGCTCATCGAAGCGCAGGACCGTGCGTACGGCGAGCCGACGCGCCGGGGTGGTCCTGGCGGCGCGCGTCCCGGCGGGGTGTCGTCCGCCGCGGCTGCGTGGCGGCCGGACGCCGGCAGCTCCGGCGTTAGGCTGCGCGGGTCGTCCGGGAAGGACCGACGAACCGCAAGGAGCCGCTCATGGGCAAGCGCACCCGCCGTACCGCCGCCGCCGCGCCGCGGACGGCCTCGGTCGAGACCGGCGACGTCCCCTTCGTCGGCATGCGGGAGCCGTGCCCGTGCGGCTCCGGCCGCCGGTACAAGGCGTGTCACGGCCGCGAGAGCGCGCACGCGGTGACCCAGCGGGTGGCTCGGCCGTTCGCCGGGCTGGGCAGCGAGTGCGACTGGGTCGCGTTGCGCGAGATCGTGCCCTCGGCCACGGCGCCGCTGACGCTGACGGAGGGGTCCGGCCACGCGGGACGCCCGGTCACGCTGGTGACCGTCCTCCCGCTGGCGTGGCCGGCGCTCGTGCGCGGCGACGGCGAGGTCCTGCTCGCCCTTCAGACGGGCTCGAGCGGCTCCGGCGACCCCAACCGCGAGATCGCCGCCGCCCTGGAGCGAGCCCTCGATGCGGAGCCGGGGGCGCCGGTGGAACCCGTGGGCCTGCCCGGTCCCGGCCCGCGCTTGGCCGACCTCGTCGACGCCGAGGCACCGCTCGAGGTCACCGTCCACGACGGCTTCGACTTCTGGCTCGAGAACCTCGAGGAGGCGGGCCCGGAGGTCCAGGAGTCGATGGAGCGCGCCAACGCAGCGGTCGTCCCGACCCGCCGGCTCGAGTCGGTGGAGGCCGCGTACTGGTGCCGGCTCGGGGACAAGGAGCACCTGCGCTGGGTGCTGCCGTACGACGAGGACACCCTCCTCGATGCGATGGCCCGGCTGCACGCTGCGGGCGAGAACGCCCTCGGTGAGGGCACGCGTTACGTGGGGTCCTTCCGCGCGCACGGCGTGCTCGTGCCGGTGTGGGATCTGGCACCGGGCAGCGAGGCCGACGTGGCGGAGGAGCCCGCGGCCGCCTACGTCACCCGCCTCGAGCCGGCGCTGGCCGCCGCGGACCCCCTGACGCCGGCCGAGCGCCGGGCGCGCGACGCGCTGCAGGGCCGTCAGCTCACGCTGCGCTGACGTCAGGCGGGGGAGTCCGCGTAGTTCCCGTCCCGGACCTCCAGCTCACACGTGTTCGTGGCCTGGCAACGCACGTTACGCCGCGGCTTCGACGCGGAGCACCAGGGCATCTGGACTGGGCACCGGCACTACAGCTCCCGAACCGGCGAATGGCGGTTCACGCACGTCGCGCACCGGACCCGGTCGGCGTTCGACGTTCTGGTGGAGGTCTTCGAGGACGCGCACGGGCACCGGTACGTGGCGTTCAAGCGTCGTGCCTGCGACGGCTACATCGAAGCATGCTGGCCCGAGGAACAGGACGAGCACCAGTGACGTCGCGGGTGACGGGCAGCCGGCGGACACACGCGGACGGCGGTCGTCGTCCGTCGTCCCGGGAATTCGCGCCAGAGTCGACATCTTGTCGGCGCGCGGTCCGGTCGCGACGAAGGCGCCGGTGGCGGCGGATCCGGCCGACTCACGCTCAGCGGCCACAGTTATCGTTCCGCCGAAGATGCTGACGCTCGTCGCGAGCGCTCGGCGCGCGACGACGTGTAGCGCGCCGAAGCGCTTCCAGGTCCGAGGCTTGCCGGCCACCTGGACCGTTCCCGCCGCGCCTATCGCGTTGTTGTCGGAGACGACAGCGACCAGCCGGCCGGTCTGGGGGTCGCGCGTCAGCATCGAGTCGATCGCCCAATCCCCGAGGCGCTGCACCCGCCACTCGCCAGAGGCGTTGGTCTGGTACGTCAGTCCTTGTCCGGTGTTGACCAGCAGGTGGATGACTCCCTTCCCGTTGATGAGGACGTCGGTGAGGTGGCATCCGTGCGCCGGCTCTGTCGGGTCCGCCCACGTACCGTCGGGCCGCCGCACGCGCAGCCAGCACGTTTCCAGCTCGTTGTAACCGACGGCTCGCCAACCGTTCCCGCCGGCCGCGAGCCGCACCCGCGAGCCGCCCGGGGCGTAGAACCCTCCGGAGATCGGCTCGGGCTGCGGCCAGGAGCCCCCCGGGGCGGTCTGCTCGCCGTAGTGGGCGACGCCGTCGACGACGAACGCAGCCTTGGCCTTGTCGCTCGTGCGCGAGAACCGGACGTCGAATTGCCCTGGCGGCCCGGGCGGGGGCGCGTCGCTGTCATTGCCTGGCATCGCGCGCGGGGACTGGCACGTTACACAACGTGACAAAATGCCCCCTTTCGCCCGCGTGTCGCGGCCGTCGGCGGGTCTACCGCTTCGCACGGGCGGATCGTGTGGCGACCCACCGCGCCGGCCGGTCAGCCCGGCCCGACGGCCTGGTAACCCGCCGGGCCGGAGTCGCCGGCCGACCCGGCGGGTCGTCTCGCGACTACGTCGTCGCCGTCGCCACCTCCAGCACGGCGGCGCGGGCGGCGCGGATCATCTCGGCGTACCGGCGCCCGCTCGTCTTGATGGTGCGCTCCTGGGTGTCGTATTCCACGCGGACCAGGCCGAACCGCTTGTCGTAGCCGTAGGCCCACTCGAAGTTGTCCAGCAGCGACCAGGCGTAGTAGCCCTGCAAGGGCACGCCCCGCTCGATCGCGCGTCCACAGGCGGCAACGTGCTCCTCGAGGTAGGCCGTGCGCTCCGGGTCGTGCACGCGGCCCTCGGCGTCAACCGTGTCGGGGAAGGCCGCGCCGCTCTCGGTCACGTACATCGCCGGCGGTGCGTAGTCCTCCGCCACGCGCACCAGCGTGTCCTCGAGCCCGCGCGGATGGACCTCCCACCCCATGTGCGTCGTCGCGGCGCCGGGCACCTCGACCGAGCGCGCCTGCAGCACGCCGGCGCGGGGGTCGTGCGCCACCACGTTGCGGAAGTAGTAGTTGACGCCGAGGAAGTCCATGGGCGCGGAGATCGTGGCGAGGTCGCCGTCGCGCACCGGCAGCTCGACGCCGTAGACCTCGACCATGTCCTGCGGGAAGCCGCGGCCGAAGACCGGGTCCAGCCACCACCGGTTCGTGTGGCCGTCGGCGCGCCGCGCCGCGGCGACATCCTCGGGGGAGTCCGACGCCGGCTCGCACGGGCTGAGGTTGGTGACCAGCCCGACCCGGGCCGGCGTCGCGGCGCCGGCGCGTACGGCCGACATCGCGAGCCCGTGCCCGAGCAGCAGCGTGTACGACGCGTGGACTGCCTGGCTCACGTCACGCACGCCGGGTGCCATGACCCCGTCGAGGTGGCCCAGCCACGCGCAGCACAGCGGCTCGTTGACCGTGACCCAGTCGGCCACCCGGTCGCCGAGCGCGCCCGCCAGGACGCCTGCGTAGTCGGCGAGCCGGTAGGCGGTGTCTCGGTGGGGCCAGCCGCCGGCGTCCTGGAGGTACTGCGGGAGGTCCCAGTGGTACAGCGTGAGCATCGGCCGGATGCCGGCCGCGCACAGGTCGTCCACGAGCCGGTCGTAGTAGCCGAGCCCGGCGCGGCTGACCGCTCCGCCCGGCTGGGGCTGGATGCGCGGCCAGGCCACGGAGAACCGGTAGGACTCGACACCGAGCTCCCGCAGGACGCGCAGGTCCTCCGGCCAGCGGCGGTACGAGTCACACGCCACGTCGCCGGTGTCGCCGTTGTCAACGTTCCCTGGGGTGTGGGAGAAGGTGTCCCAGATCGACGGGGTGCGCCCGTCGACGTCGGACGCGCCCTCGATCTGGTACGCCGCGGTGGCGGCGCCCCAGACGAACCCGGGCGGGAAGGCCGACGGGGAGGCAGGCATGCGTGCTCGCTTTCACGGTGCTGGAAGGAGAGGAGGGCTGGAAGGAGAGAACGTCTGGCTACTTGCTGCTTCCGGACAGGTCGATGCCACGCAGGAAGATGCGCTGGCCGAGGACGAACACCAGGATCGGTATCGCCATGCCGAGCAGTGCACCGGCCTGGAGCAGGCCGATCCGCACGGAGTAGAGCCCGAGGAACTGGTAGAGCCCGACGGAGATGGGGAGCAGGTGGTCCTTGCCGCTGAGGAACACGAGCGGCTCGAGGAAGTCGTTCCAGGCGAACAGGAAGTGCAGGATGGCGACGGTGAGGATGGCCGGTCGGGCCTGGGGGACGATGACCTCCCACAGCGTCCGCAGCGGCCCCGCGCCGTCGATGGCGGCGGCCTCGTCCATCTCCTTCGGGATGGAGAGGAAGAACTGCCGCAGCAGGAAGACATTGTAGGCGTTGGCGAAGAAGTGCGGCAGGACGAGCGGCGCCCACGTGCCGATCAGCCCGAGCTTCTGGTAGATCGCGTAGGTCGGGACGATGGTGAGGAAGCGCGGGAGGATGATCGCCGCGACGAGCGAGGCGACGATGAAGCCCGCGAAGGGAATGCGGAACCGCGAGAGACCGTAGGCGACCAGCACCGATGAGATGACGGTGCCGACCATACCCAGCAGCGCGATGGCGAAGGTGTTGCGCAGCAGCAGCGGGAAGTTGAGCTCGGACCACACGGTCGCGAAGTTCTTGAACTGCGGATCGAGTTGCTGCACGGGCTGCAGCGTCCGGTAGACGCCCTGCCACACCATTGTCTTGCTGGTGTCCTCGGGGTCGGCGAAGACGCTCTCCTTGCGGCCCGGCTTGACCAGCACCATCTCCCGCGTCTCGCCGTCGACCGGCACGAGCAGCACGGGCCGCTCCCGGCCGTCGACCTCGACGGTGACCGGGCTGCGCGGCAGCAGCGGCTGCGCTGAGTCCGAGATCTGCTCCGAGCTCTTCACCGAAGTGCTGGCCATGTAGGCCAGCGGTGCGAGGAAGGTCAGCAGCAGCATCAGCGCGAAGGACGTGACCGTCGCGCCGGCGAGCAGCCGCCGAAGTCCCGGGGAGGACTGGCGGTAGCTCGCCTGCGGCTCCGTGACCATGGCCCGGGCGCGGGTGCGCACCTCGACGACGGAGGTCATTTCTTCCCCTCGTACTCGTAGTGCACCCAGTACTTCTGGGACCAGAACAGGGCCCCGGTGAGCGCCATGATGACGGCGAACATCGCCCAGGCCAGCGCTGCGCCGTAGCCGGCGTCGTAGAAGCGGAACGTCTCGCGGTAGAAGTTGAGGGTGTAGAACAGCGCGGAGTTGTCCGGGTCACCCGTCCCGTCGGTCATGACGAACGGCACGATGAAGTACTGACCGAGCGCCACGAGCGTGAGGACCAGGTTGTAGAAGGTGATCGGCGAGATCATCGGTAGCGTCACGTTGCGGAAGATGCGCCAGCTGCCCGCGCCGTCGATCCGAGCCGCCTCGTAGAGCTCCTTCGGCACGCCGTTGAGCGCGCTGATGAAGATGAGGATCGCGTTGCCGACACCCCACGTCGCGATGAGCGCGTACGACGGGACGACCCAGGTCGGCTCGGTCAGCCAGCTGGGCCCCTCGATGCCGACGACCCCGAGCATCCGATTGAGCCAGCCGTCCTGGGCGTTGAGGAAGCCGCGCCAGACGAACAGCGCGGAGACGCCGGGGACAATGGCGGGCAGGAAGAACATCGCCCGGAACATCCCGCGGCCCCACAGGTGCCGGCTCGTCAGCAGGTAGGCGAAGGCGAGCGGCACCAGCGTGGAGATCGGGACGAACAGCGCCGCGAACTTGAGCGTCACAACGACGCCCTGGATGACGTTGGGGTCGTGGATCAGGCGGTTCCACTGCTCCAGACCGACGAACCGCGCCGGCGCGCCGGTCTCGCTGACGTACTTGTAGTCGGTGAAGGACATCACGAGCGTGGCGAGCATCGGGCCGATGTAGAACAGCAGCAGGCCGAGCAGCCACGGGCTGACGAAGAGGAGACCCGGGTCGAGCTTCGCCCGCGCGCGACGCGACTGCGGGCGCCCGGGGCGCCCGGC
>JALYMU010000168.1 GCA_030773595.1 Actinomycetota bacterium
CGGCCGTGACGTCACCGCCGCCGAGCAGCGCATCGCCGAGCGCCGCGCCCACGTCCCGGCGGTCAGCTACCCCGAGGCCCTTCCGGTGAGCGCTGCGAAGGACGAGATCGCGGCCGCGATCCGTGACTCGCAGGTCGTCATCGTGGCGGGCGAGACCGGCTCGGGGAAGACGACGCAGCTGCCGAAGATCTGCCTCGAGCTCGGCCGCGGCGTGTCCGGGCTCATCGGCCATACCCAGCCGCGCCGGATCGCGGCCCGCACCGTCGCCGAGCGGATCGCCGAGGAGATCGGCAGCCCGCTGGGCACCGACGTCGGCTACGCCGTCCGCTTCTCCGACCAGGTCAGCGAGTCGTCCTACGTCAAGCTCATGACCGACGGGATCCTGCTCGCCGAGATCCAGAGCGACCGGTCGCTGCTGCGCTACGACACGCTGATCCTCGACGAGGCGCACGAGCGCAGCCTGAACATCGACTTCCTGCTCGGCTACCTCAAGCAGCTGCTGCCGCGCCGGCCCGACCTCAAGGTCGTCATCACCTCCGCGACGATCGAGACGGAGAGGTTCTCCCGGCACTTCGGCGACGCGCCGGTGATCGAGGTGTCGGGGCGGACCTACCCCGTCGAGGTGCGCTACCGGCCGCTGGTGACCGAGGCCGACGAGGACGACGACGAGGGTGAGGACGTCGTCCGCGACCAGACGCAGGCGATCTGCGACGCCGTCGTCGAGCTGTGCGCGGAGGGAACCGGCGACATCCTCGTGTTCCTCAGCGGAGAGCGCGAGATCCGCGACACGGCCGACGCGCTGGCGAAGCTGCCCGCACGCCGGCCCGTCGACGCGTTCGACATCCTCCCGCTGTACGCCCGGCTGTCCTCCACCGAGCAGCACCGCGTGTTCCAGCCGCATCCCGGCCGGCGCGTGGTGCTCGCGACCAACGTCGCCGAGACCTCGCTCACCGTGCCGGGGATCCGGTACGTCGTGGACCCGGGCACGGCACGCATCTCCCGCTACAGCCACCGCACGAAGGTCCAGCGACTCCCGATCGAGCCGATCTCGCAGGCCTCGGCGAACCAGCGCAAGGGCCGGTGCGGCCGCGTGGCGGAGGGCATCTGCATCCGGCTCTACAGCGAGGAGGACCTTCTCTCCCGCCCCGAGTACACCGACCCGGAGATCCTGCGCACCAACCTCGCGAGCGTCATCCTGCAGATGACCGCGCTCGACCTCGGCGACATCGCCGCTTTCCCGTTCGTCGAGCCGCCTGACCGTCGCAACATCAAGGACGGCGTCGCGCTGCTGCACGAGCTCGGCGCCGTCGATCCCGACCAGGCCGACCCCCGCAAGCGGCTCACCGAGGTCGGGCGGAAGCTCGCGCAGCTCCCGGTCGACCCGCGCCTCGCGCGCATGGTCCTCGAAGCGGACCGCAACGGCTGCGTGCGGGAGGTGACGGTGATCGCGGCCGCGCTGTCCATCCAGGACCCGCGCGAGCGGCCGGTGGACAACCAGCAGGCGGCGGGGGAGAAGCACGCACGCTTCGCCGACAAGGAGTCGGACTTCCTCACCTACCTCAACCTCTGGGACTACCTCACCGATCAGCAGCGGGCGCTGTCGTCCAACCAGTTCCGCAAGCTGTGCAAGACGGAGTTCCTGAACTACCTCCGCGTCCGCGAGTGGCAGGACCTCGACAGCCAGCTCCGTCAGGTCGCCAAGTCGCTCGGACTCGGTACGACGAGCGCCCGCGAGGACGGCGACCGCATCCACCAAGCAGTGCTGTCCGGACTGCTGTCGCACATCGGCCTGCGCGAGGTGGAGAAGGGCGACTACCTCGGAGCCCGCAACGCCCGCTTCGCCGTCTTTCCCGGGTCCGCGCTATTCAAGAAGCCGCCGCGGTGGGTGATGGCGGCGGAGCTCGTGGAGACATCCCGGCTGTGGGGGCGGGTGGCCGGTCGGATCGAGCCGGACTGGGCCGAGCGGCTGGGCGAGCACCTGATCAAGCGCAGCTACAGCGAGCCGCACTGGGAGAAGAAGCAGGCCGCCGTGATGGCGTACGAGAAGGTCACGTTGTACGGCGTGCCGCTCGTCGCGTCGCGGAAGGTCGGCTACGGCAAGGTCGACCCGCAACTTGCGCGCGAGCTGTTTCTCCGCCATGCACTGGTGGAGGGTGACTGGGACACGCCACACCGGTTCTTCCACGAGAACCGCGCCTTGCTCGAAGAGGTCGAGGACCTCGAGCACCGCGTCCGCCGCCGAGACATCGTCGTGGACGACGAGACGCTGTTCGCGTTCTACGACGCCCGCATCCCGCAGGACGTCGTGTCGGGCCGGCATTTCGACGCGTGGTGGAAGAAGGCGCGCAAGACCCTGCCCGACCTGCTGAGCTTCTTCGCCGAGATGCTGGTGAGCGAGCGGGCCGGGCAGATCCGCGTCGAGGACTATCCCGACGTCTGGGTGCAAGGGGACCTCCGCCTGCCGCTCACCTACCAGTTCGAGCCGGGCAGCGACGCCGACGGCGTCACGGTGCACATACCGCTTCCGGTCCTGAACCGGGTCCGACCCGACGGCTTCGACTGGCAGATCCCCGGACTGCGGGAGGCGCTGGTCACCGCCCTCATCCGCTCTCTTCCCAAGCCGGTACGGCGGAACTTCGTGCCCGCGCCGGACGTCGCTCGGCGAGCGCTGGACCGGCTGAAGCCGGGGAAGGATCCGCTGCTCGACGCCCTGAGCGGTGAGCTGCGGGCGATGACCGGGGTAGCGGTGGCGCGGGAGGACTGGGACCTGACCAAGGTGCCCGATCATCTGCGCATAACCTTCCGGGTCGAGGGCGACCGCGGCCGGACACTCGCAGAGGGCAAGGACCTCGACGAGCTCAAGCGCCGGCTGGCGCCGAAGGTGCGGTCCGCCGTCGCGGCGGCAGCCCCGAGCGTCGAGCGTTCCGGGCTGACGTCGTGGACGGTCGGTGTGCTGCCCCGCAGCGTCGAGCAGGCCCGTGGCGGACTTGTGGTGAAGGGCTACCCCGCACTCGTGGACGAGGGCGACGCCGTCGCCGTACGCGTCCTGGGCACGGAGGTGGAGCAGCAGCGCGCGATGTGGGTGGGCACGCGACGCCTGCTCCTGCTCGGGCTTCCAGCGCCCGGCCGCTCGGTCGTCAACCGTCTCGACAACAAGGCCAAGCTCACGCTCGGCAACAGTCCGTACAACAGTGTCCAAGACCTGCTCGAGGACTGCGCAGTCTGCGCGGTCGACAAGCTGATGGCCGACTACGGCGGACCGGCGTGGGACGAGGAGGGGTTCCGCGGGCTGTGCGACAAGGCGCGGGCGGACTTCGACGCCACGGTATTCGACGTCGTCAACGTCACCGCCCAGGTCCTCGCCGCGGCACAGGCGGTCGAGCGCCGCATCAAGGGGACGTCGAGCCTCGCGCTGCTTCCCGCCCTGACGGATATCCGTGCACAACTGTCGGGTCTGGTCTACCGCGGGTTCGTCAGTGCTACTGGGCACGACCGGCTCCGTGACGTCGTGCGCTACGCGCAGGCGGCGGAGCGGCGGCTGGAACGGCTGGGCCAGGGGTCGGCACGGGACATCCAGCTGATGGCTCGGGTCCAGGAGGTTCAGCGGCACTACGACGAGCTGCTGGCGTCTTCGCCGCACGAACGTCGCGACACCGACGCCGTACGCCGGATCCGCTGGATGATCGAGGAGCTTCGGGTCAGCCTGTTCGCGCAGGAGCTGCGCACGCCGTACCCGGTGTCGGAGCAGCGGATCTACCGGGCGATGGACGAGGCCGAGGGCTGACGGGCGCGCCCCGCCCCACCTCCGCCGGCCGTGCATGAGCGGCCCGAAGTGGGGTAATCGCGACGGTGTGGCGGGACGGTAGACGCCACCGGCGCCGGCCCGCCACCACCTGGGACCGCGAGTGCTGTGGGAGGACAGAGATGACCGTCATGCGTTTCGACCCGTTCGGTGACCCGTTCCGCCAGATCGACCGCCTGACCAGCCAGATGATGTCCGGCACGCGCACCCCGATGGGGATGCCGATGGACGTCTGGCAGGCCGAGGACGGCTTCCACGTGGCGCTCGACCTGCCCGGCGTGGACCCCAGCACGGTCGACATCACCTCCGAGCGGAACATGCTGACCATCCGGGCCGAGCGGCGCCCGGAGTACGAGGGAGCGCAGAACGTCCTCATCGCGGAGCGGCCGCAGGGCAGCTTCACCCGCCAGCTCCAGCGGGGGGACACCCTCGACACGCAGAACGTCTCCGCGAGCTACTCCGACGGCGTGCTTCACCTCGCGATCCCGATGGCGCAGTCGGCGCAGCCTCGTCGGATCCAGGTCCGCAGCGCCGGGAGCGAGCAGCAGATCGACCTCAACGCCGGCCAGCAGCAGTCGGTCGGCGCCGGCGGCGGGTCCGAGCAGCAGCAGGGCAGCTGACCTCGAGGCGGGTTCCATCCGGCGTCAGATGTCGGGACAGGAGCTCGCCTCTGCCCGCAAGAGCGTCCGGGATGCCGCGCCGGGTGCCGAAGTACGAAAGGGCCACGGTGCTGACGGTCGTGCGGTCGTCCCACGCGGCTGTCGTCGCGCTGGTCCGAAGACCCGATGTCGTCGCGGCGGTGGGGCCGACATCGGCTACGGGGTGGACGGCGGTGTGGTCGGAGGACGTGACCCCCGACTGGTTCGGAGTCCCGTTCGTGGCGGTCCGGGAGACCCCCGGAGGCGTCGAGCTGGCGGTCTACGACGGCGTAGATTGCTCGTCGGTGTGCCTGCTGGACGGCGCGCAGCAGCGGCCGGCGGTCGCGGGGCTCGGCCGGTGCCTCGCCGCGCTGTTTTCCAGCGACGAGGATCGGCTGACGGCGGCACTAGCGTCCTTCGACGGTGACGGTCACACGCTGGTCTCGCTGCTGGACTCCCACCTGGCGCTGCCCGAGCTCGAGGAATTGCCCCCGACCGACGGCGTGACGCTGTTCCGGGGCGGGTGCGAGTTCGCGGAGTTCGCCGCGACGATGTGCGGACCGGCCCGTCTGCTGAGCTGCGGTGACGCCTGGCAAGTCGTCGTGCCCGTCGCCGACGCCGTGCTGCTCGACCTCGCCGCAGGGCTGTCTGCCGTCGCCCGTCGCCGCGACCGGATCCTGGTGCTGTGGGTCGACGGGGGCGGCGGCGGGTTCTCGGTCTGGCGGCGCGGCGACGTGGCGGCGACATGGACATGGCGCGGCCGATGGACCCATGTGCTGCCGATCGAGCTGGAGGAGCAGGCGCATGGGGAGGCGGTGACGGCACTTCGCGCCGTGCGTGCCGATGTCGACACTGTCGCCTTGCGTGCGCTGTTGCGGCGCGACGCGCCCGCACTGGAGGTGTTGAACGAGCTGTTGACGCTTCTGGACGCGCCGATGGTGTCCATCGAGGTCCTGTCGGAACGGGACGTTGCAGGGCGCGGACGCCTTATCGAACGGGAGGGGCCCGTCCGAGCTGTCGCCAAGCAGGCCTCCGCCCGGGCTCCCCCCACGTCGCGCTCGGCACGCGCGGCCGCCGTCGTGTACGCGGTGGCCACGGCTGTGATGGCGCTGGTCAGCATGCTGATGACCGCTCTCGGGATCGCCGTGATACTCACCGAAGGCCGCGTCGTCGGCGACAGCGCCTCCACCGAGGAGGACTGGTGGTGGGTCGCGGTCTTCGGCGTACTGACCCTGATCCTGGTGCCGAGCGCGGTCTTCCGGCTCAAGTGGAGCCTGCGCGCGCGGCGAGGCGAGCGGTCCGAGTGCTGAATGGCCAAGAGCACGACAGGCTCGGCATCGGTCACGCCGGCAGGCGGCGCGGACAGACACGGGGCAACCCGGTCACCCCTGCGGTTCCACCACGATCCGCTTCAGGACCCGGCCCTCCTGCCGGGTGACCCGCTCGACGACCTGCGCCCCGAGCCACGGGCCGGACAGACCGATTGGGCGCAGGCGGACGGTGCCCCGGGCCGAAGCTGAAATCGGTGACCCCACGCTCGAACCTGCTCGCGCGGGCGGGCCGGCCGGGAACCGCACCGGGCGCCCGGCGATCTCGACCCCCTGCAGGACGTCCTCGACCCCCGCTGGACCTGACGAACCCAGCCCGGTGCCTGTTGTCCTGCGGGCCACTTTCAGCAACGGGAGGGGGTCTGCCGCCGGTCCGCCGCGCCGCTCACCGCGGCGGCCGGCCTCCGGCTTCCGGCTTCCGGCTTCGTCCCGTCAGGACCGGCTGGTCACGCTCCCGGCCCGAGACGTCGGCCGAACGTCACACCGTCACCGGGCAGCCGCTGGAAGCCCATCCGTTCGTAGAACGCGATCGCGGACGTGTTGCGTGGGTCGACGCCGAGATGGACCCCGGGCGACCCGGCGGCGCAGAGCCGGTCCAGCAGCGCGTTGATCAGCCGCCGCCCGCTGCCCTTGCCCTGCGCGCGCGGCAGGAGGTCGATGTGCAGGTGCGACGGGTAGTCCGCCAGCGGCCCGGCGAGCAGCGTCTCGGGATGGTGCAGCAGGTGCCACAGCCGCGCGCTCGGTGTGCCCGCAGGAGCCGCCGTACGCCGGGACGCCGCGACGGGGAGCCACCGCGTGCGCCACGCGTCGACGAAGGCCGCGGTGTCGAGCGCGCCCAGGACATATCCGGCGACGCCGTGGTCGTCGTCGTACACCATCGCCAGGTCCGGCTCGAGCACGAGGTACGGGCCTGCGTAGACGTCTCCGAGCAGGTCGGGGTCGTCGTACAGTCCGGTCGCGGCCTGGCCGGCATCTCCGGTGAGCCGGCAGATCTCGTAGACCGCGTCCCGGTCGGCGGGCGTGGCCGGCCGGATCACGCGGGGGCCGGTGGACGGACCGTGCCGCTGACCTCCCCGAGGCCGATACGCGATCCGTCCGCCCCGGGAGCGGTGGCGGAAATCGTGATCGTGTCCCCGTCCTCGAGGAACGTCCGCTCGGAGCCGTCGGCGAGCGAGACCGGCTCCGTGCCGTTCCACGACAACTCGAGGAAGGACCCCCGCTGGTCCCGCTCCGGTCCGGACACGGTCCCGGAGGCGTAGAGGTCACCGGTGCGCAGCGATGCCCCGTTGACCGTCATGTGCGCCAGCTGCTGCGCCGGTGTCCAGTACATCGTCGAGAAGGGCGGCCGCGAGACGGTCGTGCCGTTCCACGAGACCTCGAGTGCGAGGTCGAGACCCCAGCCGCCTGGGTCGCGCAGGTACAAGAGCGGTTCCGGGTCCTGCACGGGTGGGGCCACGCGGGCCTCCTCGAGCGCGTCGAGCGGGACGACCCACGCGGACACCGACGTCGCGAAGGACTTGCCGAGGAACGGCCCGAGCGGGACGTACTCCCACGCCTGGATGTCCCGCGCGCTCCAGTCGTTGACCAGCACGACGCCGAAGACGTGGTCGCGGAAGTCGGCGGCGGCCACGGGCGAGCCGAGCTCGGTGTCGACTCCGACGACGAAGCCGACTTCGGCCTCGATGTCGAGCCGCACGGAGGGGCCGTACACCGGTGCATCGGCGCCCGGCGGACGGCGCTGGCCGCAGGGACGGACGACGTCGGTCCCGCTGACGACGACCGTGCCTGACCGGCCGTGGTAGCCGATCGGGAGGTGCTTCCAGTTGGGGGCGAGCGGCTCGCCGTCGGGCCGGAAGATGCGCCCGACGTTCTCGGCGTGGTGCTCGGAGGAGTAGAAGTCGACGTAGTCCCCGACCTCGAACGGCAGGTGCAGGGTCACGTCGGTCAGCGGGTGCACGGAGTCCTCGACGCGCTCGGCGGCGTCCGCGTCGGTCAGGAGCCGCTGCAGCTCGGCGCGGACCTCACGCCAGGTCTCGAGCCCAGTGGCCAGGAACGGGTTGAGCGAGACACCGCTGGCGAGCTGCGACTCGCGGGGAAGGACCCCCTGCGCGGCCAGCTCACCGACGTCGACGACGTGGTCGCCGAGGCGGACGCACGTGCTGCGTGGTCCGCCCGGCTCGTCGGCGTGGGAGAAGACCCCGAAGGGCAGGTTCGTCAGCGGGTACGGCGATGCGTCCGGAACATGCAGCCATGTCTGGCGCACAGGTCAGTCCTCCCCGAGGATGCCGAGGGTCACGAGGTCCGCGACGGGCTCGTCCACGCTGCAGCTGCCGAAGGCCGTGAAGAACGACCGCGCCGCCACGGCGGTCGTCGGGTCGAGCGCCTCGAACCGCGCGGCGACCGCCGAGGTGTCCTGCTCGGCGAGCATGCCTGCCACCTCGTCGACCCGGGCGCCCTGAGTTGCCGCGTGCGTGGCGACGAGCACGTTCACGAAACCGTGGTGCTCGAAGCCGGTGGCGGTATCCCGCTGGCGTACGGCGTGGTGCAGGCCGGCCGTGAGCTTGAACGGCGTCTCGGCGGCGACACAGGCGACAATGAACGCCGCCACCTCGTCCTCGGTGGGAAAGGCCCCGGCCGAGGTGCCGCCGGTGCGCAGCTTCGCGCCGTACGGCGTGTCGGCGAGCACCGCGAGACCGGCCAGCCAGCCCTCCTCGCGCGGCAGCTCGACGTAGGCCTCGACCTCGGGAAGGTGGTCCACGGCGTGGCGAACGGCGCTCACGAGGTCGCCGCTGCCCGCCGTCGCGGCCACCTCGACGGCGGCAAGCGTCAGCCGAGGGTCGGCGCCGGCGCGCGCGACGGCGGCCTCGATGCCGTCCGCCCCGGTGTCGACCACGAGCCCGAGCGGGATGGCGACCTCGGGTGCGGGACGGGTGTCGAGGACCTGTCGCAACTCACCCAGGCGCGACGCCGAGCAGAGGAACCGTCCGACCAGGGCGCCGTACGCGTAGGTCCGGTGACGCAGGTAGCCCGTCACGGCGTCGACCATGGCCGCGTTGCCGGGCGGGAAGATCGCGGCGTCGTCGACGAGCCCGTCGAGCAGCGGGTGGAGCGGGTCGGGCTCGGCGTCGGCGGGGCGCAGCCGAGGCGGCGTTCCTCCCGACGGCAGCGGACCCGGGGCGGCGTCACCGGTTGACATGACGCGGACTGTAGTCGACCGTGGTCCGGTCAGGACAAGAGCGTCCGGTATCAGGACACGGGAGTTCGTCGTGCCGTACTACCGCAGCGTCGGTGAGGTCCCCCGCAAGCGCCACACGGAGCTCCGCCAGCCCGACGGGAGCCTCTACGCCGAGGAGCTCATGGGCGTGGAGGGTTTCTCCAGTGACTCGGCGCTGCTCTACCACCGCCATCTGCCGACGGCCATCACGGATGCGTCGGTCTTCGCCGGCCCGTCGTGGTCACGCATCCCGAACCATCCGCTGAAGCCGCGCCACCTGCGCACGCACAAGCTCGACGCCGGTGGTCCCGCCACGCCGGTCGACGCCGTCCTCGGCCGCCAGCATCTTCTCGTCAACGCCGACTGCCGCATCTCCTACGTCGCGGCGACCACGCCCAGCCCGCTCTACCGCAACGCGATCGGCGACGAGTGCCTGTACGTCGAGAGCGGCACCGGTCGCGTCGACACGGTCTTCGGTGCGCTGGAGGTGGGCCAGGGCGACTACGTCGTCATCCCGACGTCGACGACCTATCGCGTAGTGCCGACCGGGGCGGAGCCGCTGCGGCTGCTGACCGTCGAGGCGACCGGCCACATCGGCCCGCCGCGACGCTACCTGTCCAAGAAGGGGCAGTTCCTCGAGCACGCGCCGTACTGCGAGCGTGACCTGCGCGGGCCGGTCGAGCCGCTGCTGGTCGACGACGACGACGTCGAGGTCCTCGTGCAGCACCGGTCCTCACAGGGGACGGGCGGAATCGCCTGGACCCGCTTCACCTACGCCAACCACCCCTTCGATGTGGTCGGCTGGGACGGGCACCTCTACCCCTACGCGTTCAACATCGCCGACTTCGAGCCCATCACCGGTCGCGTGCACCAGCCCCCG
>JALYMU010000169.1 GCA_030773595.1 Actinomycetota bacterium
CCGGCGCCGGGCACCGACGCGCGCGATGATGCGCCCGAGCGCCGCGAGGAGCAGGCCGCCCAGGACGCCGCCGACCAGCAGCACCGTCGGCAGCGGGATGTCGTACACCTCCACCGCCGGCGGGTCCGGCAGCTGCAGCCACGCCAGCACGAAGAGCACGGCGAGCCAGCCGAGCCCGACGACCACGGCGGCGGCGAGCAGCCACTGAAGGAGACCCAGGAGCGTCCACCACAGCGGCCGGCGGTCCTCGGTCACGGGCGTGGTGGCGACAGCGCGGTCGAGGTCGTCGGCGAGATCCTGCGTGTCCGGTCGCGCTGCGGAGCGGACCGACTCCACCCACCGCTGCGGCAAGCCGTCGGAGGCGGACGTGGCGACCCGGCGTACGGCGGTGTCGACCTGCGCGCGGGCGACCGGCGGGGCCACCGGCAGCGAGGTCCGCGAGCTGCCCGTCGCGTCGAGGTGCAGCCGGGTGAGCGGGTCCGCGCGCAACCTGCGCAGCCACCGGGTGAAGGGCCACCCGGTGGCTGCGGCCGAGCGCGCGCGGTGGGAGGAGGCGACGGCACGGACGACGGCGGGCACGCCGGCCGCGGCGGCGAGCGCGTTGACGAGCTCCTGCTCCTCGCGGCGGGACACCGAGCCGGCCGCGGCCTGCCCGACGGAGGGCTCGAGGCGCTCGAGCACGTCGTCGAGGTCGGCGGCGATGCGGGCGGTGACCACCTCGCGGCGCTTGACGACGTCGACCAGGAGGGCGTGGACGTCGTCGAGCCCCTGCTTCGTGGTGGCGGACGCGGTCAGCAGCGGCGTGCGCTGCAGCCCCTCGGAGTCGAGGAGCCGGCGCAGGTCGCGCTGGCACTCGGCCAGGGCCTGCGGGGCAAGCGTGTCGGCCTTGTTGAGCACGACGACCATGACGTCAGCGTGGCTGCGCAGCGGACGCAGGTATCCCTCGTGCAGCGCCGCGTCGGCGTACTTCTGCGGGTCGACCACCCAGACCAGGGCGTCGACGAGCTGGACGAGGCGGTCGACCTCCAGCCGGTGCGCCATCGCGGTCGAGTCGTGGTCGGGCAGGTCGAGCAGCACGAGTCCGTTCAGGTCGGCGTCGGCGGCGGCGTCGAGCGCGGAGGCGCGGCTCACCTGGTGCCGCCGCGGGATGCCGAGCCACTCCAGCAGCGGCCCGGCGCCCTCCGTGCCCCAGACGCAGGCGAGCGCCTCGGAGGTCGTCGGACGCCGGATCCCGACGGTGGCGATCTCGAGCCCGGTCAACGCGTTGAAGAACGAGGACTTGCCGCTGCCGGTCGCACCGGCCAGGGCGACGACCGTGTGGTCGGCGGACAAGCGCAGGCGTTCGCCGGCCCGGTCGAGCAGCGAGCGCGCGGCGGCGACCGCGTCCGGGTCCAATCGCCCTTCGCCGAGCTCCACAAGCAGACGAAGTGCTTCCAGCCGCGCGGGTAGGTCCGTCCGTCCCGACCGGCGTGACCTCATCGAGCGGGCTCCACGCGTCGCGCCGCCTCCACCGCGCGGGCGGTCTCGGTCAGCTCCTTCGAGTCCGGACCGTCGATGCCGGTCAGCAGCCGCGTGAAGCGTTCACGCTCGTCGGCGAGGAGCGACTCGACCCGCTCACGCAGGTCGGCGCGTGCCTGAGTGGCCAACGCACGCACGGCCTGGTCGCCGAGGACCGCCTCGATGACCTTCTGGCCCAGGGCGCTGGCGCCACCGGCGACCGCCACCTCCGCGCCGGTCAGCCCGCCGGTCGACGCGAAGACCGCGACCATGACGATGAGCGCGCCCCCGTTGATCCCGTAGGCCATGAACCGCGCCCCCGAGCGCCGGTCGGCACCCTCGCGACGGACGAGCTCGAGCACGAAGCTCTGCCAGTCGCGCACCAGCCGGACGAGCCGGTCGTCCATCCCCCGGGATGAGCGGTCCAGCGGCTCGCCGGCGCGGTCGAGCAGCTCCGCGCCCGCCGCCGAGCGCCGCCACGACGCCGCGGTGCGCTCCGCGGCCGCGTCGGCCTCGGAGCGGACCAGCGCCTCGACAC
>JALYMU010000170.1 GCA_030773595.1 Actinomycetota bacterium
GGTCGGCGCCCAGCAGGTAGATGCACACGTCGAAGCCGCGCTCGCGCTTGTCCACGTAGTAGGCGGTGTCGGAGGCGAAGTACGTCGGGTCGCCGTCGGACTTGACGAGCACCCGGTCCTTGTCGTCCCCGAAGTCCGTGGTGCGCATCCACAGCGCGCCGTCGACCTCGTAGAGGTGCCCCTGCCGCTCCAGGACCTCGAAGCCGTGCCCCACGCGGCCCTTCTCGTGCAGGGTCCGCTCGGAGTACCACACGTCGAAGTGGGTCCGCAGCGTCTCGAGCTGCTGCTGCTGCTCTGCGAGCTGGCGCCGGTAGCCCTCCTCGCGGAAGGCGGCGAGCTGCTCGTCCTCCGGCAGCGTGAGGATGCCGGGGACGTCGGTCGCGATCGACTTCGCCAGCTCGAGGACGTAGTCGCCGTGATAGCCGTCGTCGGGCACCGGCCGGCCGTGCGCGGCGGCCATCAGTGAGGCACCGAACTTGTCCATCTGCACGCCGCGGTCGTTGATGTAGAACTCGCGCGTCACGCGGGCGCCCGCCGCGGACAGCACCCGCCCGAGCGCGTCCCCGACGACAGCCCAGCGCGTGTGTCCGAGGTGCAGCGGGCCGGTGGGATTGGCCGAGATGAACTCGAGGTTGACGTGCAATCCGCCGAGGGCGTCGCTGGCGCCGTACGCCCCGCCCTGCTCGACGATCCGGCGCGCCAGCTCCCCCTGCGCAGCGGAGTCGAGCGTGATGTTGAGGAAGCCCGGGCCGGCGACGTCGACCTGGCTGACGCCGGGGAGGTCGCGCAGCCGCTCCGCGAGCACGCCCGCCACCTCGCGCGGCGGCCGCCGGGCCGGCTTGGCGAGCTGGAGGGCGACGTTCGTCGCGTAGTCGCCGTGCTCCCGCTGGCGCGGGCGCTCCACCCGGACCTCCGCCGGCGGCTCCACCGCGATCTCGCCTGAGTCCGCTGCCGCCCGGACGGCGGACAGCACGGCCTCGGCGAGTTGCTCGGGGGTCACGCTCCCCAGCTTATCGGGCGGTCCCGTCGATTTTTTCCGGCGCGCCGCCTTGACAAGTCACCCGGTCGTAGCACTTGACAGCGCCCCGCACCCGCCGATGAGAAGAGCTGGGAGGTTCCGATGTCGCAGCTCGCGGACGCACGCGCCGCACGCCAGCCGGCCGCGCTCGCAGCGGCGCGGCGGGGCCGCACTGCCATGCTCGTGCTGCTCGCCGCGAACGCCGGGCTCACCGCGCTGTACGTCGCCGACCTCCACGTGGTGGCCTCGACGGCGGCGTTCGTTCTCGTCGGGCTGTCCTCGCTCGTCGCGCTCGGGATCGGCCCGGTGCTGCACCGCCCGGCCGGCGTGCGGCCCTGGCGGCTGCTCGCACTGGCCTCGGCCGCGTTCCTGGTCGGCAGCGTGCTGCGGCCGGTCGTCGCCGCCGAGCCGGCGCCGCTGGCACTGCTCGCCGACGGCTTCACGGTTCCCGGCTACCTCCTCACCATCGCGGCGTTCACCGCGATCCTGCGCGCCCGGCGGAACGTCGACCGGCACGCGGTCGTCGACGGCGTCACCGTCTCCCTCGGCGCCGCGGTGGCGGCCGTGGTGCTGTTCGCGTTGCCCGCGGCGAGCATCGAGGGACGACCGGCGGCAGTGTCCATCCTCGCGGGGATCTACCCGTTCTTCGACGTCCTGCTGCTCCTGCTCGTCCTCGCCCTGGGCTTCACGACCGCCGTCGCGACCCGCAGCTTCGCGTTCCTCGCGGGCGCGATGGTCGCCCTGTTCGTCGGCGACGTCGGCTACGCCGTCCTGGGCACGTCCGGCATCCTCGTCGGCCCGAAGCTGCTGGACGCCGTGTACGCCGTCGGCTACACGAGTCTGGGCCTGGCGGCGCTGCACCCGTCGATGTCGGCGCTCGCCGCCGTACATCCGCGGGCCGTTCAGGCCTGGTCCTGGCAGCGGCTCCTGCTGCTGGTCCCCGCGCTGGCGGTGCCGGCCGTGCTGCCGCTCCTGCGCCCCGCCACGACCGGAACTCTGCGGACCGTGTACGCCGTCACGGTCCTCGCGGTCATCGCGGCGCTGTTGACGCGCGCGTCGCTCGCCATCAACGGGTCCGCCCGGGTCCAGCGCTCCCTGCAGCACCAGGCGACCCACGACGCACTGACCGGGCTGGCGAACCGCTCGCAACTGCTCGCCCGAGTCGACTCCGCCCTCGCCGCCGAGACCGACGAGACCGACGAGACCGACGAGCCCGCGTCGGTGTGCCTGCTGTTCATGGACCTCGACGGCTTCAAGCTCGTGAACGACTCCTGGGGGCACTCCACCGGCGACGAGTTGCTCGTGGAGGTGGCCGAGCGCCTGCGCGCCAACGTCACCGACGCGCTCGTCATCAGCCGGATCGGTGGAGACGAGTTCGTCATCGCCACCGGGCCGCACCGGGGCGGCGGCGGGCATCTCGACCGGCTGGCCCTGCAGGTCTCGCGCGTGTTCGCCACGCCGTTCCAGCTCGCGGACGCGCATCTCGCCGTGACCCCGTCGATCGGGATCGTCGACTCGACCGCAGGCGCGTCGAGCGCCGAGAGGATGGTCCGGGACGCCGACACCGCGATGTATCGCTCGAAGGCGGCGGGGCGCAACCACTGCACCCGCTTCGACGAGTCGATGCACGCGCAGGTGCGCGGGCGGGTCGAGACCGAGCTCGCGCTGCGGCACGCGATCGCGCGCGGGCAGCTCAGTCTCGAGTACCAGCCGATCGTGGACCTCGCGACCGGCGCCGTCCTGTCGGCCGAGGCGCTGGTGCGCTGGGACCATCCCCGGCTGGGCCGCATCTCCCCGGTGGACTTCATCCCGGTCGCCGAGGAGAGCGGCCTCATCGTCGATATCGGCGCGTGGGTCCTGTCCACGGCGCTGGAGCAGGCGGCCGCCTGGCGGTTCGCGCAGATCGCTCCCCCGTCGTTCACGATCAGCGTCAACGTGTCGACGCGGCAACTGCTGGACGCCTCGTTCACCGACTTCGTGAGCACCGAGCTGACCCGCTGCGGGCTGCCCGCGAGCACGCTCACGATCGAGGTGACCGAGTCGGCGATGCTCGACGACGAGGGCGTCGCGGCTCGCGCGCTGCGCACCCTCCAGCGGCGCGGCGTACGCATCGCCGTCGACGACTTCGGCACGGGTTACTCGGCGCTCGCTCACCTGCGGCGGTTGCCGCTCGACGTCGTGAAGATCGACCGCAGCTTCATCGACGGGCTCGGGCACAACGGCGACGACGAGGAGATCGTGCGCGCGATCGTCGGCATGGCGCACGCGCTGCGACTGAAGGTTGTCGCCGAAGGGGTCGAGACCGAGGCGCAGCGCCAGGCGCTGCTCGCCGTCGGCGCGGACCGCGGCCAGGGTTGGCTGTTCGGCCGGCCTACCGCCGTACCCGCGCTCTCGCCGGTCGAGTCCGCTGCGCCGGCACTGGCGGGAACTCGTACGCCCAGTACACCTGCTCGTCGAGTCGCTGCCGGCTGACCTCGCTGTTCACCGACTGCGCGATCCGCTCGACGGCCGCGGGCAGCTTGAACACCGCGTTGTTGCGCGAGCAGACGTCGAGCACGGCCACACCACCGGCCGCGCCGACCTCGCGGCTCATCGACTCCACCAGGTGCCAGAACACCCCGGTCCCGTGATAGTCCGGGTCGACGGCGACGAACCCGATGTAGAAGACGCGTCTCTCGGCGTAGAGCGCGGGCCAGCGCTTCGCGAAGTACTCGGGCGAGATCAGCGGCATCGAACCCAGGTCGCGCGTCATGGTGGCGACCGAGGTCAGCGCGCTCCCGTCGTACGTCACGAGCTTGGTGACCCGCGGATCCGCCGCGACGTCGCGGAACTCCGCGCGCGTCATGAGATGCCGCTGTACGGCGGCCGCGCGCAGATCATCGAACGCGCGCTCGTAGAGGTCCCACGCACGGTCCAGCAGGTCGCCGTCGATCACGTCGTAGCGCTGCAGATTCATCATGTCCCCCGGGTTCGTCGCGGTGGCCCCGCCGCCACCACTTCGGCAGCTCGTCCGTGGCGCTTTAGCCCGTCCGGGTGACGGAGGCTGCGCTACCCGCGCTCCTGCCGTGGCCCCGCGGCGAGCAGCCGGTGCACGGTCCGGACGAGCTCTGCCGGGTCGAACGGCTTGGTGAGATACGCGTCGACTCCGATCGCCTCACCGCGGCGCAGGTCCGACGCCTGCGCGCAGGCCGACACGATCAGCACACGGAGGTGCCGCGTGCGCGGGTCCGCGCGCAGCTGCTCGGCGGTGCGGAAGCCGTCGAGCCGCGGCATGACGACATCGAGGGTGACGAGGTCCGGGTCGAAGTCGAGGACGCGCTCGAGCGCCTCCTGCCCGTCGCTGGCGGTCTGCACCTCGAGACCCTCCAGCTCGAGGTTCATGGTGATGAGCTGTCGGATGACGTCGCTGTCGTCGACGACGAGCACACGCCCGGGACCGCTGGTCATGGTCGAAGGCTAGCGGCGCAGGGTTGGCGACCCGGACCGCTGGTACCCTTCTCGTCGTCCTGGGCCCCCGTAGCTCAGGGGATAGAGCATCGGCCTCCGGAGCCGTGTGCGCAGGTTCGAATCCTGCCGGGGGCACCATGCGGCGGTTCTCGCTGTCGCGCAGCTCGTGCGACAGCGGCTTTGCGGCGGCGGCTTCTCGAGCTGCAATGGCGCTCGCTCGCTGGCCGGGATCGGTGATCCGCCACCCGGCGAGCCCGCTCCCGTGGTCACCCAGGTCCTCACGCGGGTGCCGTCCTGACGGCGTCGCCGGTCAGGCGATGCGACGGACCCGGTTCAGCGTGAGACCCTGCTCGTCGAGCAACTCGGGGATGCGGGCCGCGAACTGCGTCAGGTGCGGCGCCGCCAGGTGCGCGTCGAGGTCGGCCTCGGACTCCCAGTTCTCGTAGAGCAAGAACCGGTCGGGATCCTCGATGCTCTGGTGGAGGTCGTAGTTGATATAGCCCTTCTCCCTGCTCGTCGGCTCGACGAGCGCCTCGAGGGCCTGTCGGAGCTCGTCCCGCTTGCCCGCTGCGGCGCGCATGTAGACGATCACCGTGAGCAGGTCGCGGCGGTCGTCGGTGGGCGTGGACACGCCGGGCCTCCAACTAGGGGCAAGTCACCGGCACCGATCCGACCGGTGGAGGACGCTGCTGACGGTACGGAACAACTGCCGCTGCGGGACCCCCTGTCCGCGCTACGTTGCTCGACATGGTCGACGCAGCCGCCAACGCCGGTTCCCGTCGGGAGGTGGCGGCCCGCATGGCTGAGGCGGCCGAGGCCTGGCTCGACACGCTGGACACCGACCAGCGGGCCACCGCGAGCGGCACCGAACCCACCGACGACGCCAGTGACGCGGAGCGACGCCGCTGGTTCTACACCCCGACGGATCACGGCGGGCTGACGTTCCACGAGCAGCGGCCGGCGCAGCAGCGGGCGGCAATGCGGCTGGTCTCGACCGGGCTGTCCGTCCCGGCCTACGTCACCGTCGCGACGATCATGGGACTGGAGAACGTCCTCGACCACGTCGAGGGTTTCGCGGTGAGGTTCGACCGCGAGCGGGGGCGTGATCCGGGTCTGTACTACCTGCGGGTGTTCGGGGAGCCGAGCGGCCCGCGGCCGTGGGGGTGGCGGTTCGGCGGCCACCATGTCTCGCTGAACAATCTCGTTGTCGAGGGCGAACTGGTTAGCACGACGCCGTGTTTTCTCGGCGCCGACCCGGCCTCGTCCCCGTTGCTCGGCGGCGCGGTCAACCGCCCGCTCGCCCGGGTCGAGGACTTGGCGCGCGACATTGTCAGGTCACTGCCAGGTGACCTGGCAGCGCGCGCTGTCCTGCTCGAGGCGGCCCCCTCGGACATCGTCACCGCGAACCGCACCCGTGTCTCCGAGGGCGACCGGGTGATTCCGCTGGCCGGGGTCTGGCGTGACGAGCGGTTCAGGGATCCTGTCGAGCAAGCCAAGCTGCAGACGCTGAGCGACGCGATCGACGACGCCGCCGCGTATCGCGACGCGGACCACGCCGCCGTCGCCTACACCGGCGCGCCGAGGGGCGTTGCGGCCGCCGAGATGGACGCCGAGCAGCGAGCAATGCTGCGGGCGCTCCTCGGGACCTACCTCGACCGGGTGCCGCCCGAAGCGTCGCCACTGTCGCGTTACGACGACGCCGCACTGGACGCCGTCCACCTCGCGTGGGCCGGCCCCACCGAGCCTGGCGCCCCGCACTACTACCGCGTGCAGGCTCCTCAGCTCCTCATCGAGTGGGACAACACACAACGCGGCGCAAACCACGCGCACTCGGTGTGGCGCGACCCGAGCGCGGACTTCGGTCTCGACGTCCTGGCCCGACATCGGGCCGCGCACCACTGAGCCAGGCCACCAACGCAGGCCGGCCTGTGACCCACGCCCCGTCCTCGGGTATATCCGGCCGTCCATCGGCGACAAGGAGGATCGCATGCGGTACCGGCCCGTGCTTCCCCTCACCGGCGCCCTCGTCCTCGCGACCGACCTGCTGGCGCGGCGGGCGGTACGGCGGTGGGCGGCGACGCCGGACCCGCGAGCCGGTGCGGTGCCGCCGCCGCCCGATGTCGAGACCGTCGTCGAGACGACCGACGGGGCCCTGCTGCGCGTGGTGGAGTGGGGGGGCCGGCCAGGGCGGACGGTCGTCCTCCTCCACGGCATCACCGCGACACTCGAGGACTGGCTCCCGGTCGTCGCGCACCTGCTCGGCGCGGGTCACCGCGTCGTCGCCGTCGACCTGCGCGGCCACGGCGGCTCGACGCTCGGCCGCGACCGCGTGAGCACCGGCCGCCTCGCGTCGGACGTCGCCGACGTTCTCGAGGCGCGGGACCTGCAGGAGGTCGTTCTCGCCGGCCACTCCCTCGGCGGCTACGTCGCGCTCGCGCTCGCGGTCTCCCATCCGGAGGTCGTCGCGCGGCGCGTGGTGCGCGTGGTGGTGCTGGGCTCGACCCCGTCGATGCGTGGTCCTCGGGAGCTGACGACGCTCGCAACCAACGCGTCGCCGCTGACCAAGGCGCTGCAGATGCACCCCCTCCACGGAGCCGTGTTCCTGCGCGTCAATGCCTTCGGCGACGACCCGTCCCTGCCGGCGGTCGAGGACCTCCGCGCCCGCTGGTCGCGCTGCGCGATGCGGACCCGGGTGGCCTTCGCCACCGGCGTCGCGGGGGAGAGCGTGGCGTCGGCCCTCGGTCAGGTCGACGTGGCGGTCACCGTCGTCCGTGGGACGAAGGACCGCGTGGTACCCGCGTCGCGCAGTGCCTGGCTCTGCAAGCGCATCCCCCGGGCGGGGCTGGTGGTGATGCCCGGCGCCGGGCACGTCGTGGCGACCGAGCGGCCGCGCGAGGTCGCGGGCGTCCTGGCCGAGCCGGGTGGGCGCGGACCCCGCGGCCGGTGACAGCCGCGGGGGGCGTCCGTCGCGGCCCCGGACCGGCGTGAGCGGCGGGGGTCGACGCCCCTAGCCTTGATCCATGGCGAACTCGCCCGGACGGGTCCTCGTGGTCGACGACAGCGAGACCATCCGTCGGCTGATCTCGATGAACCTCGAGCTGGAGGGCTTCGAGGTCGTCACCGCGATCGACGGACAGGATGCCCTGGACAAGGTCGTCGACGTGGACCCGGACGTGGTCACCCTCGACGTCGTGATGCCGCGGCTGGACGGCTTCCGTACGGCGGCACAGTTGCGCGCGGACCCACGCACGCGTCACCTACGGCTGGTCATGGTGACCGCCTCCGCGCAGGCCGCGGACCTGCGGCGCGGGTCCGAGATCGGTGTCGACGCCTACATCACCAAGCCGTTTGAGCCCGCGGAGCTGGTCCAGACCGTGCGCGAGATGGTGGCGGCAGGGCCGCGTTCCGACGCCGCCTCGGGTCCCGCCTAGCCGCTTGCGGACCAGACGACGGCCGTCCCGGTCCTTCCCGGCAGCTCTCATCCACAGGTCGGCATCGGCGGCGAGCCCTCGTCCCACGACTCGGATCGAACCGGCTCAGGCGCCGGACGCCCCGATACCCTGGCCTGGTGACTCCCGACTCGCTGGCTGACGCCGTCCTGTCCGCCGTACGCGCCGCGGTCGACGCGGGTGAGCTCGCGGTCCAGCCGCCGGCCACGGTCACGGTCGAGCGTCCCCGCCAGCGGGAGCACGGCGACTACGCGACCAACGTCGCCCTCCAGCTCGCGAAGCCCGCGAAGCGCCCGCCCCGCGAGGTCGCGCAGGTTCTCGCCGCCCGCCTCGGACAGACACGCGGCATCGAGCGCGTCGACGTCGCCGGTCCCGGCTTCCTCAACATCATCCTCGACTCCGCAGCGCAGGGCGAGCTGGCGCGCACGATCGTCGAGGCCGGCCCGTCGTACGGCAGCAACGACTCCCACGCCGGCCAGCGCATCAACCTGGAGTTCGTCTCTGCGAACCCCACCGGCCCGGTCCACATCGGCGGCGTGCGCTGGGCCGCGGTCGGTGACGCGCTCGGGCGCGTGCTGCAGGCCAGCGGCGCCGACGTCACGCGGGAGTACTACTTCAACGACGCCGGCGCGCAGATCGACCGCTTCGCCGGCTCGCTGCTCGCGGCGGCCCGGAGGCTGCCCGCCCCGGAGGACGGCTACGCCGGCGCCTACATCGACGAGATCGCGCGGGCAGTCATGCAGCGCCGCCCGGACGTCCTCGAGCTCGACGACGACGCCGCGCAGGAGGTCTTCCGCGTCGAGGGCGTCGAGCTGATGTTCGCCGAGATCAAGTCCTCGCTCGCGGACTTCGGCGTGAGCTTCGACGTCTACTTCAACGAGAAGGACCTGCACGAGAAGGGCGAGCTCCACGCGGCGCTCAAGCGGTTGCGCGACCAGGGCCACGTCTACGAGTCCGACGGCGCCGTGTGGCTGCGCACCACCGACTTCGGCGACGACAAGGACCGGGTGCTGCGCAAGGGCGACGGCAGCTGGACCTACTTCGCGGCCGACGCGGCCTACTACCTCGACAAGCGCGAGCGCGGCTTCGACCGCGTCGTGATCATGCTGGGCGCCGACCACCACGGCTACATCGGGCGCTACCGCGCGCTCGTGGCCGCCTACGGCGACGACCCCGACGTCAACCTCGAGATCCTCATCGGCCAGATGGTCAACCTGGTCCGCGACGGCCAGCCGGTGCGGATGAGCAAGCGCGCGGGCACCGTCGTGACGCTCGAGGACCTCGTCGACGCGGTCGGAGCGGACGCGGGGCGCTACGCGCTGGCCCGTTACTCCGTGGACTCGCCGATCGACCTCGACCTCGACCTGTGGGCTCGCCAGACGAACGACAATCCCGTCTTCTACGTGCAGTACGCCCACGCGCGGATCGCGTCACTGCTGCGCAACGCCACCGACCTCGGCGTCGAGCGTGGCGCGGCAGACGCCTTCCGGCCCGAGCTGCTTGAGCACGAGCGCGAGGGTGCGTTGCTCGGTGCGCTCGGGGAGTTCCCGCGCGTCGTCGCGACGGCGGCCGAGCTGCGCGAGGTGCACCGGGTCGCCCGCTACCTCGAGGCGCTCGCCGGCACCTACCACCGCTTCTACGATGTCTGCCGCGTCCTGCCCATGGGCGACGAGGAGGCTGGCGACCTGCACCGATCGCGGCTGTGGCTGTGCGAGGCGACGCGCACGGTCCTCGCCAACGGTCTCGCCCTGCTCGGCGTGAGCGCGCGGGAGCGGATGTAGCGATGCACGCCCACGAAGCAGGAGCGCTCCACGCCGATGCCGGCTACCGCGGCCCGGGCTGGCTGCGGGTCCCGGAGGACGTCAACGCGCTGGTGCCCATGCTCTGGCCGCGACACGTCGCCCGAGCCGACACAGGTGCGGTCGAGGTCGCCGGTGTCGACGTCCGGGACATCGCACGCGAGTTCGGCACACCGGCGTACGTCGTGGACGAGGACGACTTCCGCGCCCGAGCCCGCGCCTACCGCGACGCGTTCGCCGGCGCTGACGTGTACTACGCCGGCAAGGCGTTCCTGTGTACCGAGGTCGCGCGGTGGGTCACCGAGGAGGGTTTGCACCTCGACGTGTGCAGCGGCGGCGAGCTCGCCGTCGCGCTGCGCGCCGGCGTGCCGGGGGAAAACCTCGGCTTCCACGGCAACAACAAGTCCGTCTCCGAGCTCTCCCGAGCGCTCGACGCCGGGGTCGGCCGGGTCGTCGTGGATTCCTTCGCCGAGATCGACCGGCTGGCGAAGCTGGCCGCCGACCGCGGTGTCCGCGCGAAGGTGATGGTCCGCGTCACCGTCGGCGTCGAGGCCCACACCCACGAGTACATCGCGACCGCGCACGAGGACCAGAAGTTCGGGCTGTCGCTGTCCACCGGCGCGGCCGCGGAGGCGGTGCGCAGGATCCTGGCGGCTCGCTCCCTCGAGCTGGTCGGCCTGCACTCCCACATCGGCTCGCAGATCTTCGACACCCAGGGCTTCGAGGTCGCGGCCCGGCGGGTGTGCCGGCTGCTCGCGGCAATCCGGGACGAGCACGGCATCGAGCTGCCCGAGCTCGACCTCGGTGGCGGCTTCGGCATCGCCTACACCACCCAGGACGACCCGTTGGCACCCGCCGACGTGGCCTCGAGCCTGCGCGCGATCGTGGAGCACGAGTGCCGTGGCTTGTCCCTCTCCCTGCCGCGGTTGTCGGTCGAGCCCGGACGCGCGATCGCCGGCCCGGCGGTCTTCACGCTCTACGAGGTCGGCACGGTCAAGCAGGTGGACGTCGGCGCGGACATCTACCGGGCCTACGTCAGCGTCGACGGCGGGATGAGTGACAACATCCGCACCGCGCTGTACGACGCGACGTACTCCGCGACCGTGGCCTCACGGGCCTCCGCCGCTCCACCGGCCCTGTCCCGGGTTGTCGGCAAGCACTGCGAGAGCGGTGACATCGTCGTCCGCGACGAGTTCCTGCCCGCTGACGTCGACGCCGGCGACCTGCTCGCGGTGCCGGCCACGGGTGCCTACTGCCGCTCCATGGCGAACAACTACAACCACATCCCGCGCCCGCCCGTGGTCGCGGTCCGGGACGGTCGTGCGCGCCTCATCGTCCGGCGCGAGACGGAGGAGGACCTCCTGCGCCTCGACGTGGGCTGAACGGACGGGCGCCGGACGATGACAGGTTGGGCGTCGGCGCGGCGGCGCGAGTCCTGGGTGCCGCGTCACGAGCGGAAGCGATGGACATGGAACCGGAGGAGCGGATGAGCATCGACGCGGGCGGGGCGCCGCTGCGGGTCGCGCTGCTGGGTTGCGGCGTCGTCGGGCAGGAGGTCGCCCGGCTGCTCACGGACCACGCCGGCGACCTGGCAGCACGGGTCGGCGCTCCGCTGGAGCTGGCCGGCATCGCCGTACGTCGGGCGCAGCGGGCACGGGCGGGCATCGACGCGTCGTTGCTGACCACCGACGCCGAGGGCTTGGTACGCCGCGACGACGTCGACCTCGTCGTCGAGGTCATCGGCGGGATCGAGCCCGCCCGATCGCTGATCCTTGCCGCGATGGAGCACGGCGCATCGGTCGTGACGGCGAACAAGGCGCTGCTCGCCGAGGACGGGGCGACGCTGTTCCAGGCCGCCGACAAGCACGGGGTCGACCTGTACTACGAGGCGTCCGTGGCCGGGGCAATCCCGCTCCTGCGGCCGTTGCGGGAGTCCCTCGCCGGGGACAAGGTCCGCCGGGTCCTGGGCATCGTGAACGGCACCACGAACTTCATCCTGACCCGGATGGACGAGACGGGCGCCGGCTTCGCCGAGGCGCTGGACGAGGCGACCGCGCTCGGCTACGCCGAGGCGGACCCGACCGCGGACATCGAGGGTTTCGACGCGGCCGCCAAGGCGGCGATCCTGGCCGGTCTGGCGTTCCACACCCGCGTCACCGCGGGCGACGTCCACCGCGAGGGCATCACCGAGGTCACCGCCGCCGACATCGCCTCGGCCAAGCGGATGGGCTGCGTGGTGAAACTGCTCGCCGTGGCCGAGCTCGCCGACGACGACCGCAGCGTCGGCGTGCGGGTGCACCCGGTGATGATTGCGCGGACGCACCCGCTGGCGAGCGTGCGCGAGGCGTACAACGCCGTCTTCGTCGAGTGCGAGGCCGCGGGTGAGCTGATGTTCTACGGGCGCGGCGCGGGCGGTGCCCCGACCGCGAGCGCGGTCCTGGGCGACCTGGTCGCGATCGCCCGCAACCGGGTGGGCGGCAGCCGCGGGCCGGGGGAGTCGGCCTACGCCGATCTGCCCGTGCGTCCGGTCGGCGACACGGTCACCCGCTACCACATCAGCCTCGACGTCGCCGACAAGCCCGGCGTCCTGGCGGCCGTCGCGGGAGTCTTCGCCGCCCACCAGGTGAGCATCGAGACCGTTCGTCAGCAGCAGCACGGCAACGACGCCGAGCTCGTCATCGTCACGCACGCCGCGACCGATGCCGCCCTCGCGGCGACCGTCGACGGCCTGCGCGACCTGGAGATCGTGCGTGACGTCGCGAGCGTCATGCGCGTCGAAGGAGAGTGAGCCCGGTGGCACACCAGTGGCGCGGGGTGGTGGAGGAGTACCGCGAGCACCTCCCGGTGAGCGGCTCCACCCCTGTCGTGACGCTGCGCGAGGGCGGCACGCCGCTCGTCCCGGCCCGGCAGCTCTCCGACCGGACGGGCTGCGAGGTGTGGCTCAAGGTGGAGGGCGCCAACCCGACCGGGTCGTTCAAGGACCGCGGGATGACGCTGGCGATGAGCAGGGCGCTCGAGGAGGGCGCCAAGGCGGTCATCTGCGCGTCGACGGGCAACACGAGCGCGAGCGCGGCGGCGTACGCGGTGAAGGCCGGGATCAGCTGCGTGGTGGTCGTGCCGCAGGGCCGGATCGCGGCGGGCAAGCTCGCCCAGGCCGTGGTCCACGGCGCGACGCTGCTCCAGGTCGACGGCGGCTTCGACGACTGCCTGACGATCGCCCGCGGCCTCGCCGACAGCTATCCCGTCTCGCTGGTCAACTCGGTGAACGCGATGCGACTGCACGGCCAGAAGACCGCGGCCTTCGAGGTCGTCGACGGCCTCGGGGACGCACCCGACGTGCACTGTCTTCCGGTCGGCAACGCCGGCAACGTCTCGGCGTACTGGATGGGCTACGGCGAGTACGCCGACGCGGGCCTGGCGTCCCAGCGGCCGCGGATGTGGGGGTTCCAGGCCGCCGGGGCCGCGCCACTCGTCACGGGCCAGCCGGTCGCCGTCCCGGACACCGTCGCCACGGCGATCCGCATCGGCAACCCCGCCTCGTGGCAGCTTGCCGTCGAGGCACGCGACGCCTCCGGTGGGCGCATCGAGGCCGTGACCGACGAGGAGATCCTCGCCGCGCAACGGTGGCTCGCCGAGCACGAGGGCGTCTTCGTCGAGCCCGCCTCGGCCGCCGGCGTCGCCGGGCTCCTTGCTCTGGCGGGGCGCGGGGAGGTCGAGCGAGGACAGCGCATCGTGTGCACGGTGACCGGCCACGGCCTCAAGGACGTCGAGACGGCGCTGTCGACCGGGGGTCCCCAGACGGTGACGGTCGCGCCCACGGTGGAAGCCGCAGCGGAGGCGCTCGGCATGGGCTGAGCAGCCCCTGCGAGCGACGCCCCAGGGACCGGGTGGGGCGAACAATCGGGCCACCTCGGGTGGATCGATCCCATCCCGGTTCTCGACGATCGACCGCACCAGCGCACGCGAGATGTGCCCCTCGGAGGAGACCCATGGCTTCGTCACGGTTCGTGTCCGGACCGGTCCGGGTGCGCGTGCCGGCGACCAGCGCCAACCTCGGGCCCGGGTTCGACGCGTTCGGGCTGGCGCTGAGCCTGTACGACGAGGTGGAGCTCAGTGTCGAGGGCGACGGACTCCGCGTGGACGTCGCGGGTGAGGGCGCGGCCACGGTCAGCCGCGGCCGGGACAACCTCGTCGTGCGCGCGATGGACGCCACCTTCGATGCGCTCGGGGGACGTCCCTCCGGCATGCGTGTCTCCTGCCTCAACCGCATCCCGCACGGCCGTGGCCTCGGTTCCTCGGCCGCTGCGGTGGTGGCCGGGGTCGTCGCCGCGGCAGCGTCGTATGCCGAGCCGGCGAAGGACCTTCCGCGTAGCGCGATGCTGAACCTCGTCACCGCGCTGGAAGGGCACCCGGACAACGTCGCAGCCTGCCTGCTCGGCGGGTTCACGATCGCGTGGACGTCGAGCGCGCCGGATGGCGCGCCGGCCAGGTCGCCGGCGGATGCGCTGGGCGGCGGGGTGGTTGAGCCGCTAGTAGCTGCGGCGGGCGGCGGGGTGGTTGAGCCGCCAGTAGCTGCGGCGCGCGGCGTACGGGCGGATGCGGGCGGCGGCGTGGCGGACGCCGTGCGCCTCCAACCATCGCCACGCGTCGCCGCGGTGGTGTTCGTCCCGCCCGACCCGGTCGCCACCTCCCACGCACGCGGCTTGCTGCCGGACTCGGTGCCGCACGTCGACGCCACTCGCAATGCCGGGCGAGCAGCGCTCCTCGTCGAGGCGCTCACGCGACGACCGGAGCTGCTGCTTCCGGCCACCGAGGACCGCCTCCACCAGCCCTACCGGGTGCCGGCCATGCCGCGTTCCGCCGCGCTCGTGACCGCGCTCCGGACCGCAGGCGTTGCGGCCGTCGTGTCCGGAGCCGGACCCACGGTGCTGGCGCTCGTCGACCGGGACGCGATCGCACCGGCGGCGGTCGCCGGCCTCGCCGCAGACGCCGCCCACGGGTTCGAGGCGCACGTGCTGACGGTCGTTCCGGACGGCGTCGAGGTGGACGTGCGCCGTTAACCGACGGTCGTAGACGGTCCGGCGCCGTGCGTGTGCGGCGCCGTGCGTGTGCGGCGCCGTGCGTGTCCGGCGCCGCGCGTGTCCCGTGCGACTGTTCGGCCCCGCACGCGTCCGGCGCCGCGCGTTCGACGGCCCTCCGCTCCGGATCTGAGACGACGTCGCGCGGTCCCCGCAGCGCGCGCACGCGGCCACGGGAATGGCATCATCCGTGTGTCGAGGGGCGACGCGTCGCACGTGGTGTTACGCTGCAACCGCACCAGCCCCGCAGGCCCGGTGCTTCGCCACATGCTCCCGAGGAGCCTTCCGCTTCCGCTGGTCGCGTTCCACGCCGTACCAGGTGGCATTCCGCCCCGCGTTTCCGGCGCCCGCCGTACCCGCGTCGGCGGGGGGAGACATGGCGGAGTGCGTGGGTGGCGCCGCTCTGGTGGCGCAAGCGCAACGCCCTCCGATGTGGCCAGGTGACCTGGTGGAGGATCGCGCGACATCACCGTCCGGACGCCGCACCGACTCGGTCGACGTCCGCTCGACGCAGGAAGGACCAGGAGTGTCCGACAGCACCGACGTCCTGGACGCACCCGACACCGGCGCGTCCCAGGACTCCCCCACCGGCACTGCCGCCGGTGGTACGGCCAGGCCCCGTCGCCGCGCATCGGGCGGCCTCACCGGAATGGTTCTGCCCGAGCTGCAGGCGTTGGCCGCCGAGCTCGGCATCACCGGCACGGGTCGCATGCGCAAGAGCCAGCTCATCGACGCCATCCGCGAGCGTCAGGGCGGCGGCACCGGCGTGCCGGCCGGCGGCGCCGTGGCAGAGCCCGCCCGCGAGGCCGCGCCGCAGCCCG
>JALYMU010000171.1 GCA_030773595.1 Actinomycetota bacterium
GCCACACGAAGCGGCCGGGCTCGCCGCTGCCGCGCTCGCCGACGTGCTCGACGCCGTGCGCGCCGCACCGGCGACCCGGCGGCTGCTCCTGCTCGACGGCGATTCCGACCTCGTCGACTCCCGCGGCCTCGAGGTGCTCGCACAGGAGGCGGGGGCGCTGGACGTCCGCCTCGCCGCCGCCTTCGCCGCCGTTACCGGGCACCGGCGTTCCTCGTCGGCATGGACACGCCGCAGCTCACCTCCAGGCACCTGACCGACGCCGGCGACGCCCTGTCCCGCTACGACGCATGCCTCGGGCCCACCGTCGACGGCGAGTGGTGGGGGCTCGGCCTCCGGCACCCCGATCCCGACCTCCTGCTCGGGGTGCGGTGCTCGCTGCCCACGACCGGTCAGGCGCAGTACGACCGTCTCCTGGCCGCGGACCTGTCCGTTGCCGTGCTGCCGATCCTCCGGGACGTCGACGACGCGGAGGACGCTGCGCATGTCGCCGACCTGGCACCGACGACCCGCTTCGCCCGACTGCACAGGAGCCTGAGATGAACCGGGGCGACGCCGGCACCGGGCACCCGGGTCCGCAGGCACCACGCCACTCATCGGCGACTACAGGTTCCTCTCGGGCTGCACGACGGGAGCCGCCGCGGATCTGGGGGTGCACGTCCAGTGGTGGGCCCGACCGTGGGAAAGGCTCGCCGATGCGGTGGTCCGCGGCGCTGCGCCGCGGGTGAGGCGGGCAACGTGCGCGTGCTGATCACCGGAGGAGCGGGCTTCATCGGCGCGCACGTCGTCGCCGCCTGTTTGGAGGCCGGCCACGAGGTGCGCGTCCTCGACGCCCTGCTGCGAGCAGTGCACCCTAATGATGGGCGCCCGCCGGGGCTGGCGGACGTGGACCTGCTCGTCGGAGACGTCCGCGATCCGCGCACGGTCGACCGGGCGATGGCCGGTGTTGACGCGGTCAATCAAACGCAGTTGACCCGGACCCTCTGCGGCCGCAGCTCCTCGGCCAGCAACTCGGTAGCCGGACCACCGCCGCCTTGCTCGTCGCGTACGCGATCGGGGCCGACCCGGTGAGGGCCGTCCTCGATCCGACGGTGACGACGGCCCCACCGCCGGCGGCGGCCATCCGCGGAGCGGCGTGCTGGACGCACCACAGGAGCCCGACCACGTTGGAGCGCCACTTCTCGTCGAGGCCGTCCTCGGTGACGTCGCCCAGGGAACTCGGCCGGAATCCGCCGGCCAGCGCGATCAGCCCCGCTGGGGCACCGACGACGTCCACGCGGCCGAAGGCCGCGCCGACGGCCGCCCGGTCGGCCAGATCGACCGGCACGGGGTGCACGTCGGGACGTGCCCCCAGGTTTTCGAGCCGGCTCCCCGGGCGGTCGAGGGCGACGACCGTCCAGCCCGACCCGGGGAACTCGTCCAGCACGGCGCCCCCCGGGGCACCCGCCGCACCGGTCACCACCGCGACCCGCTGGGCGCTGTCGGTCATCCTCCTCCCCTTCCACCACGGGCCCGGCCGGTTGGGGCAGCCACGCCCACGGCTGGTAGTGGTAGTGGCTGAGCAGGCCGGTCAGGAAACAGACGGCGGACGCAGGCGCCGAGGACGAGGCCGAGCCGGGTGAGGCGGTGCCCCGGCACGCTCGGCCGAAAGGTTCACGTCCTCGAGTGTGGAGGCGGGGCGGGCCGGAAGACCTTACGGACCGGTGACCAATGTGGTGGGCCGTCGGCACGCGGCGAGCGTCCGGTTCTCTGCCTGGAGGGCCGCGCCCGGCAGGGCCGGATGGGACAAGTGCCGTAAGGACCTCGCAATACCGCATCTCGCTCCTCCGCGCGGGTCTGCCTCTAGCGTC
Organism: Actinomycetota bacterium; assembly: GCA_030773595.1. Lineage (GTDB taxonomy): Bacteria > Actinomycetota > Actinomycetes > JALYMU01 > JALYMU01 > JALYMU01. Next base: position 1,848 of record JALYMU010000171.1, read on the forward strand.
GGGATATGCGCAGCGCCCTCGAGGTCTACGGCCGGGCGCTCGCCGACGGGAGCGGGCTCTGCATGCTCGATCCCTCCGGAGCGCTGGCCGCACTCCCCGTCCACGTGTGGACCTCGGAGGAGACGCCCGGCGACGCCGGCCTCCTCGCGCGGTGCCGTGGTCCGGTTCTCGACGTCGGGTGCGGGCCCGGCCGACTCGCCGCAGGTCTGCTGGCCCGAGGCGTTCCGGCACTCGGCGTGGACATCGCCCCCTCCGCCG
>JALYMU010000172.1 GCA_030773595.1 Actinomycetota bacterium
GCCCGCCACACCGCGGATGAGGTCGTCGAGCCGCTCGTGGCGCGGCTGTCGTTGCGACGTCCGCCCGCGCCGCCCGCCCTCCCGCCCGGCGCCGCGCTGCGCTGGGACCTCGTGGAGCGGCTGCTCCCGCCGGACGCGCGGAACGTCCTCGAGGTCGGCTGCGGGCAGGGCGCGTTCGCCGTACGCCTCGCCGCCCGCTACCCGCGCTACCTCGGCGTCGAGCCCGACCCCGAGTCCTACGCAGTGACGGACGGGCGGCTGCGCGAGCTGGGACGTGGTGAGGTCCGCAACATCGCGGTGGAGGACCTCGACCCGGCCGAGGACTTCGACATCGTCTGTGCCTTCGAGGTCCTCGAGCACCTCGAGGACCACACCGGCGCGCTGGCGTCCTGGGTCGCCCGGCTGCGTCCCGGGGGGACGCTTCTCCTCTCGACGCCGGCCCACGCGGACCGGCTCGGGCCCTGGGACGCGCTCGTCGGGCACTACCGCCGCTACGACCCACCCCAGCTGGCGGCGCTGCTGCACCGATCAGGCCTCGTCGACGTCGAGGTTCACGTCTTCGGCTGGCCGCTCGGTCCCGTGCTGGAACGCGTCCGCAACGCGGTGGCCCGGCGCCGGCTGTGCGCGGAGCGGACCGGGACCTCGACGTCGATGGCCGAGCGGACCGCGGCGAGCGGACGCCGCCTGCAGCCTGCCGCGCGGGTCACGTCGCTCGCGGTCAGCGCGGGCACGGCGCCGTTCCTGCCGCTCTCCCGCCGCTTCCCCGGCCGTGGAGTGGCGCTGGTGGCACGCGCCCGGGCACGCCCGTGACGGCGTAGGTTCCGGTCGTCGGCCGGGCGCTCAGCGCGGGCGAGCGGCGCGGCTGTCCACCCGCGCACCGACCTCCGCCACGGCGGCGAGGACCCCGTCCGCCACGGCGAACAGCAGCCGCGACACCAGCGCGACCGCCACGGCGCGGGTCGTGCCCACGGATCCGGCGAGCACGACCGTGAGCACCGCCTCCCGGACACCGGCCCCCGCGGGAAGCACGACGAGCAGCGGCCCGGCGCTGAAGGCGAGCCCGAACCCGCCGACGGCGACCAGCAGCGTCGACCACACCGGCGCCCCCAGGTCCACGAGCAGGACCCACATGCTCAGGCCGGCGAGGACCCAGAAGCCGAGCACCGACAGGCTCGCCGAGGCGAGCCCGCGCGCAGAGAGCGGGTGCTCCAGGGCCGGGCGCCGGGCGGCACGCAGCACCAGCCCGAGCAGCGCGTTGACCGGTCGCGGAAGGAGGAACACGACGAGCAGCGGCAGGGCGGCGAGCGCCCAGGCGTAGCGAGCGTGCCCGCCCGCGAGCAGGGTCGGCACCGCGGCGAGGCCCAGGAGCAGGCCCCAGGCCAGCGCCAGGCCCAGCGTCACGACGAAGGCGACGGCCATCCGCCGTCGCGGCACGCCGAGGCGGTGGCCCAGTCGCATCTGGACGAGCACCGGCCAGACCGACCCAGGAAGGTACTTGCCGAGCTGTCCGACGAAGAAGATGCGGGCCGCCGGCAGCCACGGGACGGGGGAGCCGAGGTCGGCGAGGATCGCCCGCCACGACACGAACGACGCGGCCGTCGCCACGGTCGTGAGCAGCGCGCCCAGCGCGATCCCTCCGGGGGACAGCAGCACCAGCTGCGAGCCCACCGCGGCCCAGCTGCCGCGCAACGCCAGCGCGAACGCTCCGAGGACGCACGCCAGCGTTCCCCATTGCAGCACCACGGCGCGGCGGGACGGTCTCACCGCCGCGGACTCGTCCTGGTCGATCGCCGCCCCACTCACCCGGCTGCGGCGGCTCGCGTGAGGGGCTCCCACCAGGAGCGGTTGTCGCGGTACCACTGCACGGTCTGTGCCAGTCCCGAGGCGAACGGGACCCGCGGCGCGTAGCCGAGCTCGGTAGAGATCTTGGTCGTGTCGACGGAGTAGCGGCGGTCGTGGCCCTTGCGGTCCTCGACGGAGTCGACCATGTCCCAGCCGGCGCCACACGCATCCAGCAGCAGCCCGGTCAGCTGCTTGTTCGGAAGCTCCGTGCCGCCACCCACGTTGTAGACCTCGCCGGGACGGCCTTCCTCGAGGACGAGCTGAACCGCACGGCAGTGGTCGTCGACGTGCAACCAGTCGCGGACGTTGCCGCCGTCGCCGTACAGCGGGACGGGGCGCCCGTCGAGCAGGTTCGTCACGAACCGCGGGATGACCTTCTCGGGGTGCTGGTAGGGGCCGTAGGTGTTGGAGGTACGGGTGATGCGGACGTCGAGGCCGTGCGTGCGCGCGTAGGCGCGGGCGAGCAGGTCGCTCGCCGCCTTCGACGCGGAGTACGGCGAGCTCGGGTCGAGGGGATGCGTCTCCGGCCAGGAGCCTTCCTCGATCGACCCGTAGACCTCGTCGGTGCTGATGTGCACGAACGTGGCGACGCCCGCGGCGAGCGCGCCCTCGAGCATCGTCTGCGTGCCGACCACGTTGGTCATGACGAAGTCCGCGCCGCCCTCGATGGACCGGTCGACGTGGGACTCGGCGGCGAAGTGGACCACGGCGTCGGCGGCGTCCAGGACACGCGCGACGGTGGGCGCGTCGGCGATGTCCCCGTGGACGACCGTGAGCCGGTCGCTGTCCCGCACGGGCGCGAGATTGTCGAGGTTGCCCGCGTAGGTCAGCTTGTCCAGGACGACGACCTCGGAACCGGCCAGGGCCGGATAGCCGCCGGACAACGCGGTGCGGACGTAATGCGACCCGATGAAGCCCGCTCCCCCGCTCACGACGACGCGTCTCACGTGTCGCCCCGGGAGCGGACGATGAGGTCGGCGAGCAGCGCCATCGTCCCGATGACCAGGCCGGTGATGAACACCAGGACGGTGTTGACCGAGAAGCGGAAGGGGTGCGCGACGAGGTCGTAGAACGCCTTGAGGGTGCCGATGCCCAGCAGCCACAAGGAGATCGGCATCAGCACCTTGAGTGGGTTGAAGTACATGACCATTCGCAGGACCTGCAGGATGTAGCGGTAGGCGTCCGTGACGAAGTGGAACTTCGACGTGCCGGACCGCCTCGCGTAGCCGATTGGCACGTAGCGGATGTCGTGCTGGTTGGACAGGAAGGCCAGCGTCAGCGTCGTCACGCAGCTGAACCCGGGAGGCAGGAGCCGCAGGTAGGGCAACGCGACCGAGCGGCGGAACGCTCGCAGTCCGGAGTTGAGGTCCGGGATGGACGTGTTGGTGAGCCGCTCGGCGATCTTGCGGATGAGCCACTTGGCCAGGACGCGGAAAACCTTGTGCGTGCCCTGCTCGCTGGTGCGCGCACCGACCACCTGGTCATACGTCGGGTCCTCGACCAGCATTCGGACCAGCTCGGGGATGCGCTCGTTGGGGTAGGTCATGTCCGCGTCGGTCCAGACGACGATCTCGCCGCGGGCGTCCTGCGTCCCGATGCGCCGGGCCGTCCCACTGCCACCGTTGCGCCGGAAGGGCATGAGCCGCATGCGCGGGAAGCGCGTCAGCGCCTCCTCCAGCAGCACGAGGGTCTTGTCGGTGGAGGCGTCGTCGATGACCAGCAGCTCGTAGGGGATCCCGCTCGCGTCCATCGCCGCGGTGACGCGCTCGACCTCGGCGATCACGTGGTCCTGCTCGTTGAAGCACGGCAGGGACGATCGTGACGTCGATCGGAGGCGGCGGCACGGGGGTGCTCATGTGCGAGCGGGGCATCCGGTCGCTCGTCGTCCCGTGCCCCGTCGGATCCGTCATGGCGCGGCCACCCTACCGAAGGCTTGCGGCCGGCTCGACGACGCGCGACGGCCGTGTCCGGGCGGGCGCTACGGCGTGACTATCCACAGATCGGTGCGCAGGGCGACGGTCCGGTCCGGGCGCTCGGTCAGCACCCGCTCGTCCTCGCGGGTCCGCAGCGAGGCGACCAACCGCGGCGCCGCCGCGCCGGTCGCCGCCACCACCAGCGGGTCCGGCGTCGTGGAGGCGAGCACCGGGCGCCGGCCGCCCGCGCGTACGGCCTCGACCGCCGAGGACACGGCGTCCACCGGGACGGACACCGAGTCCACGCCGCAGATCCCGCGCAGGGCCTGCGGCCACTCGCGGCGGGCCCGCGGGTCGACGAGCAGCACCGTGTCGCGCGGTGTCAGGGCGCGGCAGGTGTCGCATACGGCGGCCAGCTCGCCGGCCTCCGTACGCTGCGTGGCGAGCGGGAC
>JALYMU010000173.1 GCA_030773595.1 Actinomycetota bacterium
AGTACGCGGCGGTGAGCAGCGCACCGCGTCCGGCGCTGGCCGAGCTGAGCGCGAGGGTCTGCACGGCGGCCAGCGTGGGCCCGATGCACGGCGTCCAGCCGAGCCCGAACACGATCCCGAGCACGGGCGCTCCGGCGAGGCCGACGGCGGGGCGCCGGTGCACGCGCCACTCCCGCTGCAGTCCGGGCAGGATGCCCAGGAACGCCAACCCCAGGACCACGGTGACGACGCCGAGGACCCGGGTGATGACGTCGCCGTGGGCGAGGAGCAGCCCGCCGAGGCCGCCGAACAACGCCCCGAACGACACGAACACCGCCGTGAACCCGAGCACGAACAGCGTCGCGCCCGCGACGACCCGGCCCTTGCGCACCCGGTCGAGGTCGGTGCCCGCCATCCCCGTGACGTAGGACAGGTAGCCCGGCACCAGCGGCAGGACGCACGGGGAGAGGAAGGAGACGAGCCCGGCGAGCACCGCAACGGGCACCGCGAGCGCCAGCGAGCCCTCCAGCACCGTCCGCTGGAAGGCGTCGCCCACACCCGCGGGCAGCATCACGCGTCCTCGGCGAGCACGTCGTCGACGAGCCCGCGCAGCGTCGTCGCGTCGACCGCGCCGAGGACCCGCGCGGCGACCCGGCCTTCGCGGTCGAGGACCCACGTCACCGGCGGCGCCTGCGCCGGCAGCGACGAGCCGAACCCGAGCAGCAGCTCGTCACCCGGCGAGATGCTCGGGAAGGAGACCTTCTGGCTGCGGAGGAACGCCTTCGCCTCGGCCGGGCGGTCCTTGATGTTGAGGCCGACGAACGCGACGTCCTCGTCAGCCGTCTCGGCGTCCACCTGCGCGAGGTCCGGCGCCTCCTTGCGGCACGGGCCGCACCACGACGCCCACATGTTCACGACGACGACCTTGCCGCCGAGCTGGTCGGGGGTCATCGTGCTGCCGTCGAGGGTCGGACCCGCGAGCCGCGGGCCGGCCTTGCGGTCGCTGGTCGGTACAACCGTCACGAGGTCGGCGCCGCGGGCGGCAGCGTCGGCGTCAGCCGAGGAGCACCCCGCGACGGCGAGCAGCATCGCCGGGAGCAGCGCCGCCACGACGCCGTGCAGTCGTGTACGGCGTCCTCGACGCCCGTGGTTCATGCGCCGAAGCCCGCCTTCCGCGGCAGCAGGTCCTGGGCCGGCTCGCTGTAGCCGACCCCGACGATGCGGTCGCCGTCGTAGGTGATCGAGGTGACCGAGGCGAGCGAGCACTGCCGGTTGCGCGGGTCGTGCCAGAGCCGTCGGCCCTCGGCAGCGCAGCGCGCCACCCAGATCGGAAGCTGGTGGCTCACGCACACGGCCTCGTGGCCGCGGGCGACGTCACGTGCGGTCGCCGCGGCGGCGAGCATGCGCGCGGCCTGCACGGCGTACGGCTCCCCCCAGGACGGGCGGAACGGGTTGCGCAGGTGGACCCAGTGCTGCGGCCGGCGCAGGGACCCGTCGCCGACGCCGAACGTCTTGCCCTGGAAGATGTTGCCGGCCTCGAGCAGGCGGTCGTCACAGCCGACCTCGAGACCCAGCGCCTCGGCCAGCGGGCGCGCCGTCTCCTGCGCCCGCTCCAGCGGCGAGGCGATCACCGCGGTGACGTCGCGCCGGCTCAGGACCTCCGCGACCCGCTCGGCCATCCGCTGGCCGAGGGCGGACAGGTGGTAGCCGGGCAGGCGCCCGTAGAGCACGCCCTGCGGGTTGTGCACCTCGCCGTGGCGGACGAGGTGTACGACGGTCTGCTCGCTCATCGCTTCCTCGTCACGCCTCGTCCGGTGTCGCCGCCGCGGCGGCCTGCGCCGCGTGCGGCAGGGCCTCGGCGACGCGCTCGACGGCCGCGTCGTCGTGCGCCGCCGAGACGAACCACGCCTCGAACGCCGACGGCGGCAGGTAGACGCCTCGGGCCAGCATCTCGTGGAAGAACGCGCGGTAGCGGAAGGCCTCCTGCGTCTTCGCGGTCTCGTAGTCGGGGACGTCGGTGTCGACGAAGAAGACGGAGAACATGTTCCCGGCCCGCTGGAGGCGGTGCGCGACGCCGGCCTCGGCGAGCGCACTGCTGGCGAGGTGGCCGATCGTCTCCGCGACGGTGTCGACGCGCTCGTAGACCTCGTCCGTACAGTGGCGCAGGGTCGTCAGCCCCGCCGCCGTCGCGACCGGGTTCCCCGACAGCGTGCCGGCCTGGTAGACGGGGCCCGCCGGCGCGAGGTGCGACATCACGTCGGCGCGCGCGCCGAACGCGGCGGCCGGGAAGCCCCCGCCCATGACCTTGCCGAACGTCATCAGGTCCGGCCGCACGCCTTCGATGCCGTACCACCCCGCGCGGCTGACCCGGAAGCCGGTCATGACCTCGTCGCTGACGAGCAGGGAGTCGTGGCGGTCGCAGACGTCGCGCAGTCCCTGCGTGAAGCCCGGCCGCGGCGCGACGACGCCCATGTTGCCCGCCGCGGCCTCCGTGATGACGCAGGCGATGTCGGCGCCGTGCTCGGCGAAGGCCTTCTCCACCGCGTCGAGGTCGTTGTAGGGCAGGACGAGCGTGTCGGCCGCGGACGCGCCCGTGACCCCCGGGGTGTCCGGCAGCCCGAGCGTGGCGACGCCCGAGCCGGCCGAGGCGAGGAGGGAGTCGACATGACCGTGGTAGCACCCGGAGAACTTCACAACCTTGGTACGCCGGGTGAACCCGCGCGCGAGCCGTACGGCGGACATCGTCGCCTCGGTGCCGCTGCTGACCAGGCGCACCTGCTCGACCGGCTCGACCCGGTCGACGATCTCCGCGGCCAGCTCCACCTCGGTCGCGGTCGGCGTACCGAACGACGTGCCACGCGAGACGGCGGCCTGCACCGCCTCGACCACGGCCGGGTGGGCGTGCCCGAGGATCATCGGGCCCCAGGAGCAGACCAGGTCGACGTACTCCCGGCCGTCCGCGTCGATCAGCAGCGGCCCGCTGCCGGAGACCATGAACCGCGGCGTCCCACCCACCGCGCGGAAGGCGCGGACGGGCGAGTTGACCCCTCCCGGGGTGACCGTGAGCGCCCGGTCGAACAGCTCCTGCGAGCGCGGCGCGTCGTACGGGAACGGCATGGCTTCATCGTCGCACCTCGTCGGCGGGCCGACCTCCCGCGGATGCGGGTCGGTGGCGTGACGCTCACCACGGCGCCCGCTCAGGCCGTGCGGGCGGCGTACGGCCGGCGCGGCGCTCGCCGTGGCTGCCCGCCCCCGTCAGCCGACCGGCTGGCGGGAGGGCGCGTCGCCGTCCGCCGGCGCCGCCTGGCTGGTCCGGACGTCGACGGTGTGCGCCGAGGTCCCGCTCGCGGCACGGGCGTCACCGGCAGTGGTCGGCGCGGGGACCGAGGCCGAACCGCGGGAGCCACGGAGGAAGAGCGCGGTGGTGACCGAGAAGTAGGCGAGGTAGGCGACGACCTGCTCGATCGACGGGCGGGGGTCCCATCCGAGCATCGCCGCGAGGAAGCGGCCGACCTCGCTGCGGGTCGTGAGCCACTCGTAGCGGGTGAGGTCGTAGACGGCGTTCATGGCCGTGCCAAGGTCACCGGAGGACTGGACGAACATGACCGTGCGGCTCACCAGCCCGGCGGCGAAGACGATGAGCACGACGCCGGTCACGGTGAAGAACTGCCGCATCGGGAGGCGCCGGCCGCCGAGGACGACGAGGTAGCCGAGGACGGAGGCGAGCGCGAGACCGGCGAGGGCACCCACGAGCACGGACCCGCCGTCCTGGGTCGTCGCGGTGGCGATCATGAAGAGCGCGGCCTCGAGGCCCTCACGCAGCACCGCGAAGAACGCGACGGCGGTGACGGCCAGGCGGACGTCGCGTCCGCGGGACACCGCGTTGTCGACGCTGCGCTGCAGGTCGCCCTTGATGGCGCGGGCCTGGCGGCGCATCCAGAAGACCATCCAGGTCAGCACGACCACGGCGAACAGCGAGATCGCGGCGAAGACCCGCATCCGCGTGGGCCCGGTGAGCCCATCGACGGTGAGATGGACAGCGACGCCGACGGCCACGCTCAGCAGCGAGGCCGCAGCGACCCCGCGCCAGACCGGTCCGACGAGGTCCAGGCGGCCGATCCGGCGTACGTAGGCGTAGACGATCGCGACCACGAGCGCGGCCTCGAACCCCTCACGGAGCATGATCAGAAATGCGGTGAGCACGGCTCTCCTCGACGGCTGCGACGGCCTTCGGCCGCGGTGACTAAGGGAAGCCTAACCTGTGCAGTCTCTGGGCGAAACCCGAGGACATTCCGGGCTGCCGTGTGACCTCGGCCACAAACGGGGAGAACGGCGCCCGACACGGTCTCGGTCCGGCCGTGCCGCGTCCTCGGCGAAAGGTCCCTCCCATGACTCGACGCACCGGCGCCGCGGTCACCCTCACCGCCGCCCTGCTCGCCGTCTTCGGCACCACTCCGGCCGGAGCAGCCCCCGTCGCGACCGCCTCCGCAGCCTCGGATGTGGTCCCCGGCCAGTACATCGTCGTCCTCGCCGACACTCAGGACTCCCGTGCGGTCTCCCGCGAGCACGCGAACCGCCACGGCGCGCAGGTCTCTGCGGTGTACCGCTCCGCCGTACGCGGCTATGCGGCGCGGATGAGCGGAACCGCCGCCGCGCGCATCGCCGCCGACCCGCGCGTGGCCTGGGTGCAGCCGGACCGCATCGTGACGGCCACCGCGCAGTCGACCCCGACCGGCATCGACCGCGCCGACGCGGAGCTCAGCCCGACCGCGCGGATCAACGGCACGGACGAGCGGGTCGACGTCGACGTCGCCGTCATCGACACCGGCATCGACCTCGACCACCCCGACCTCAACGTCCACACCGCCGGCGCCAAGAACTGCTCGACCGGCAGGAGTGCGAACGACGGCAACGGCCACGGCACGCACGTCGCCGGCACAATCGGCGCGCTGGACAACGGCCTCGGTGTCGTCGGCGTCGCTCCCGGCGCGCGGGTGTGGCCCGTGCGGGTGCTGGACAACCGCGGGAGCGGCACGACGTCGAGCGTCGTGTGCGGCATCGACTTCGTGACCGCGAACGCTTCCTCGATCGAGGTCGCGAACATGAGCCTCGGCGGCGGCGGCGCGGACGACGGCAACTGCGGCAACACGAACAACGACATCGAGCACAAGGCGATCTGCCGCTCGGTCGCGGCGGGAGTGACCTACGTCGTCGCGGCGGGCAACTCCTACGAGGACTCCAGCAGGCACATCCCGGCGGCCTACGACGAGGTCGTCACGGTCAGCGCGCTGGCCGACTTCAACGGTGCTCCCGGGGGTGGCGCCGCCCCGACGTGCCGCACGGACGAGGACGACACGCTCGCGAACTTCTCGAACTACGGCGCCGACGTCGACCTCATCGCGCCGGGGGTGTGCATCGAGAGCACGTGGCTGAACGGCGGCTACAACACGATCTCGGGTACGTCGATGGCGTCCCCGCACGCGGCCGGCGGCGCGGCGCTCTACAAGGCGAACAACCCGGGGGCGTCCCCGACGCAGGTCAAGTCGGCGCTGCAGAACGCCGGCACGACCGACTGGACGTGGCCGGCGCAGGACCCGGACGGGATCAAGGAGAAGCTGCTCAACGTCGCGACCTTCTGACGATCCGCTCGACCGCACAGGCCGCGGTCGAGCGAGGCCGGGCCGGCGCCCGGGGTGGTGCGAGGACTCGGCTGCCCCGGGCGCCGGTGTGTCCGGCGTCGCCGAGGTCGAGGCGAGCCCGTCTCGAGGTGCACTCCGACCACGCGTGGGTAGGTCGCCGTCGCCACACCGACGAAGGAGGTACGCCGTGCCCCCACGGTCACTACCCACGCCGCCGACGGGTCTGCCGGTCGGGAGCTACGCGACGTACGCCGAGGCCCAGCGGGCGGTCGACTTCCTCTCCGACGAGAAGTTCCCGGTCGAGAACGTCACGATCGTCGGCCAGGACCTCCAGATGGTCGAGCGGGTGACCGGCCGGTTGACCTACGGGCGCGCCACGATGCTCGGAGCGGCGAGCGGCGCCTGGGTCGGTGCGTTCGTGGGGCTGCTGCTGTCGCTGTTCGCCCGGGCGCAGGGCGGGCCCTTCGGGCTCATCCTGTCGAGCGTGGTCTTCGGCGCCGTGTTCGGCGGAGTGATGGGACTCGTCGGCTACGCGCTCTCCGGCGGCCAGCGCGACTTCACCTCCCAGACCCAGGTCGTCGCCCAGCGCTACGACGTGCTCTGCGACTCCCGCCGCGCCGACGAGGCGCGCGACCTGCTCGCGAGGCTGTCGCTGCGAGGGTGACTCCCGATCCGGCACGCGGGACAACCGCGCA
>JALYMU010000174.1 GCA_030773595.1 Actinomycetota bacterium
GGGGCGGGACGACGCCGTCGCCAGCGTCCGCGGCTCCGTGACGGCGGGCGTCTGCTTCACGATCACGGGCTCGCCCGACTCCGCGACGGCTCGTACGGCGGAATCGCCCGGCCGGACCGCGACCGGCGTCACGCGGACGCCCGCGCGCTGGAAGAGCCGCTCCGCCTCACGGCGCTCGCCGGACGGCACGATGGCGAGGACCGTCCCGCTGGCGCCGGCGCGCGCCGTACGACCGGACCGGTGCAGGTAGTCCTTCGGGTCCGCGGGCAGGTCGGCGTGCACCACGAGGTCGACGTCGTCGACGTGGATGCCGCGGGCGGCGACGTCGGTCGCGACGAGGACCCGGACGGTCCCGGCGGTGAAGGCTTCGAGCGCGCGTTGGCGCTGGTTCTGGTTGAGGTTGCCGTGGATGGCGACGGCCTCGACGCCCGTGCGGATCAGCTGCTTGGCGAGCCGGTCGGCGCCGTGCTTCGTGCGGACGAACAGCAGTGTACGGGCGGGGCGGGACGCGACCTCGGCGAGGACGTCGAGCTTGTCGTCCCGCTGCACCGTGAAGGCGAGGTGGTCCATCGTCTCGACCCCGGCGACGGCCGGTGCCACGGCGTGGGTCACGGGGTCGGACAGGAAGCGCCGCACGATGCGGTCGACCGCGCCGTCGAGCGTCGCCGAGAACAGCATGCGTTGACCGCCGGCCGGCGTGCGCTGTAGCAGTGCGGTGACGACCGGCAGGAACCCCAGGTCGGACATGAAGTCGGCCTCGTCGAGGACGGTCACCTCGACGTCCGCAAGCGAGCAGTCGCCGCGCTCGATCAGGTCCTGCAGGCGCCCCGGGGTGGCGACGACGACGTCGACACCCCGGCGCAGCGCCGCAATCTGGCGTCCCATCGGCGCGCCGCCGAAGACGGCGACGGTCTTGAGGCCGACGGCGTGGCCGAGCGGCTCGAGCTCATCGCGGACCTGGCCGGCGAGCTCGCGGGTCGGCACGAGCACGAGACCGCGGGGGGCACCCGCGGCCGCGGCGCGCTCGGCGCCGGCGAGGCGGGCCAGCAGCGGCAGACCGAACGCCAGGGTCTTGCCAGAGCCCGTCTGGCCGCGGCCCAGGAGGTCCCGCCCGGCGAGAGCGTCGGGCAGCGTGCGGGTCTGGATCGGGAAGGGAGTGCGGACGCCGCGGCGCTCGAGGGCGGTCACGAGGCGCTGGGGGAGGCCGAGGGCGGCGAAGGTCGTGCCGGACTGCGTGCTGCTGGGCTGGGTGGTGTTGGACAGCGTGGTGCTGGGTGACAAGAGAGATGCTCCGAAGGTGTCGGTGGCCGCACTACGTGAGCTGCGGCGAGGCGGCGGCGAGAGCCGGCCGGCTGACTGGAGCACGTCACTGGCGACCTGGCGGGCGGTCGGCCCGCAGGGAAGGACGGGGGAATCCCGCCCTCGGTTGAGGTCCCGACCCTAGCAGGCCGGGGTTGAATCAGACGGCGCAGGAGCCGTCGGCGCAGGAGGCGTCGTCCGTTCCGGACGTCACCAGGGTGAGGGGGTGCGCGTCGGCCCAGGCCTTCTCGAGCACCTCGAGCAGGAGCTCGGCCGGCTGGGCGCCGGACACGCCGTAGGTCCGGTCGACCACGAAGAACGGGACACCCGAGACGCCCAGGGCGGCGGCCTCGCGCTCGTCGGCGCGCACCGCGTCGCCGTACGTGCCCTGGCCGAGCACCCGGCGTACCTCGTCGGCGTCCAGACCTGCGCCGGCCGCGACCCGGACAAGGGTGTCCGGGTCCCCGATGGGTTCGCCGTCGGTGAGGTACGCGCGGAAGAACGCCTCCTTGACCGCGTCCTGCACACCGCGCTCGGCGGCGAGGTGGAGGACCCGGTGCGCGTCGAAGGTGTTGCCCGACCGGGCGATGTCGAAGCGGAAGGTCAGACCCTCGTCGGCCGCGGTCCCGGTCATCCGCTGCTGCATGGCCCGCGCCTGCTCGAGCGGGACGCCGTACTTCGACGCGAGGTGCCGGTCGAGCGGCTCGGTCATGTGCCGAGGCGCGTCGGGTGCCAGCTCGAAGGACCGCCACACCACCTCGACGTCGTCGCGGTGGGCGAAGCGCGCCAGCGCGGCCTCGAACCGACGCTTGCCGATGTGGCACCACGGGCATACGACGTCGGACCAGATCTCGACCTTCATACGCGGTGCAACCAAGCCGGGCCGGTCGGGATTCCGGGTCGGTCCGGTTCCGCCGGGTGACGCGAGACACACGCTGGCCCCCCTCGCGGGACCCGGGGCCCGTGACCTACGCTGGCGTAACCTACGCCGACGTAACCGAGGAGAGCGCATGGCAGAGTGGACGCAGACCCAGCTCCTCCACGAGCTCGAGCCGGTCGTGGCTGTCGAGCTCGACCGCCACCTGTCCGTGGCGAAGGAGTGGTTCCCCCACGAGTTCATCCCGTGGAGCGAAGGCCGCGACTTCGACGGCGTCCTGGGCGGTGAGGCGTGGGACCCGTCCCAGTCACGCGTCAGCGACGTGGCGCGCACGGCGCTCGTCGTGAACCTGCTCACCGAGGACAACCTGCCGAGCTACCACCGCGAGATCTACCAGTCCTTCGGCGCCGACGGGGCCTGGGGGACCTGGATCGGCCGGTGGACGGCGGAGGAGGGCCGCCACGGCATGGCGATCCGCGACTACCTGCTGGTCACCCGCGCAGTCGACCCGATCGCGCTCGAGCGCGAGCGCATGGACCACATGACGGTGGGCTTCGAGACCGCCTACGACCTCGACATGCTCCACACCGTCGCCTACGTGTCGTTCCAGGAGCTCGCGACCCGCATCTCGCACCGCAACACCGGCCGCTTCACCGAGGACCCGATGTGCGAGCAGCTGCTCGCGCGCATCGCCCTCGACGAGAACCTGCACATGGTCTTCTACCGCAACCTGCTCGCGTCGGCCCTCGAGCTGGCGCCGAACGAGACGGTCAAGGCCATCCGTGACGTCGCGACCGACTTCAAGATGCCGGGCCACACAATCGAGGGCTTCGGCCGCCGCTCGATGCAGATCGCGCTCAACGGCATCTACGACCTGCGCATCCACCACGACGAGGTGCTCGCACCCGTGCTGAAGAAGTGGAAGCTGTGGGATCTCGAGGGTCTCGACGGCGAGGGCGAGAAGGCCCGCCAGGAGGTCGCCGAGCTCATGGAGGCCCTGGACCGGCAGGCGTCACGCTTCGAGGAGAAGCGCGAGGAGCGCCGGGTGCGTCTGGCCGCCCTCGGTCGCTGACCCGCTGGCGGCGGGATGCCGCCGGCGCCGGCTGACCGGCGTACGGCGTGTCGCGCGACACCCCGCGGGGCATGCGGCCCCCCGTGACGGTTCTCGGGTTCCACGCCACCCACGAGCAGGTCCATCCCTCGGCGCTGCTCGACGCCGTACGCCACGCCGAGGAGGTCGGCTTCACGGCCGCGATGTGTTCTGACCACATCACGCCGTGGAGCGAGCGACAGGGCCAGTCGGCGTTCGCCTGGTCCTGGCTCGGCGCGGCGCTGCAGGCACATCCCTGCCGTACGGCGTGGTCAACGCCCCGGGGCAGCGCTACCACCCCGCCGTCGTGGCGCAGGCCGTGGCGACGCTGGCGGCGATGTACCCGGGCCGGTTCTGGGTCGCGCTCGGCTCGGGCGAGGCGGCCAACGAGCACATCACCGGCGGGGGATGGCCGCGCAAGGACATCCGCAACGCCCGGCTGCGCGAGTGCGTCGACGTCATCCGGGCGTTGCTGGCCGGCGAGGAGGTCAGCCACGACGGTCTGGTCACCGTCGACCGCGCCCGCGTGTGGACGTTGCCCGAGGTCGAGCCGCTCCTCGTCGCCCCCGCCGTGTCGCCGGCCACGGCGCGGTGGGCCGCCGAGTGGGCCGACGGGCTCATAACGATCAACCAGCCGCTCGACGCGCTGCGCGAGGTGGTGGAGGCCTACCGGGGTGCCGGCGGTCAGGGAAAGCTGCACCTGCAGGTCCACCTGTCGTGGGCGCCGGACGAGGAGCAGGCCCTCGACATTGCCCACGACCAGTGGCGCTCGAACGTGTTCCCACCGCCCGCGTGCTGGGACTTCAACTCCCCGACGCTGTTCGACCAGGCCTCGTCCTACGTGCCGCGTGAGGCGATGCGCGACTCGGTGCTGGTGTCGAGCGACACGGCGCAGCACGCCGCGTGGCTGCAGGAGTACGTCGATCTCGGCTTCGAGGAGATCTACCTCCACCAGGTCGGCCAGGAGCAGCGCGAGTGGCTCGACGTGTTCGGCGAGAAGGTCCTGCCGCAGCTCTCGGGTAGGCGCTCCCGGCGCCGCTGGTGACCGGCGACGACGGCTTCGAGCGGGTCAACGTGGCCGACCAGCGGCGCGACGCCGGCTCACTGCTGCGCTTCGTCACCACGCTGGCCCGGCGCTACCGCGAGTGCCCGGAGCTCGGTTGGACCGGCGTCGAGGTGCTCGACCAGCCCCACCACGCCGTGCTGGCGCACCGGTGGACGAAGGACGACGGCGGCCTGGTCGCGGTGCACGACCTGGGTCGCGAGACCGTGACGGTCCCGCTTCCGCTGACCGACTGCGACAGCTCCGTACGGCTCGTGGACCTGCTCTCGGACGGGGTCTGGCGACCCGATGACCGCGGGTCGGTCGAGGTGCCGGTCGACGGGTACGGCTACCGCTGGCTGCGCGTCGTCCGGCCGGGGGACCGGCGGGTCGCCTGAGGTCCGTCCTCGCCGCCGACTTCGTCCTCGTCCCGGTGTCAGTCGAGGCGGACGACGCCCTTCGGCGTGCGAAGCTGCACGGCCACGATGCCGGCGTTGTCGCCGTCGACCCACTCGACGTCGAAGCCGCGCAGCGGGCGGTCCACCGGCTCGCCGAGCCAGTCGGAGACCGTGGCCGGGTCACCACAGATCTCGAGGCGGTCGATCTCCACGCCGGTGCGCGCGTCGCGGGAGGGGTGCTCGTCCGGGTCGACCAGCCACTGCACCACGAAGGGGAGCTGCGGGTCGTCGAGCAGGTCCTTGATGCCGATCTGCCTCCACGTCAGCCGGGAGCCGTCCGGCCGGAGGCGCGAACCGACCACGGCGGTGCGTCCGAGCCGCTGCTCGACCGGAGCGATGTCGTCGACCGCGACCACCCAGCCGAGCCAGCCGCCACCTTCCTCGGCCCGCCGGCGTACGGCGCGCCCGAACGGTGCTGCGTCGGCGCTCGGGTGGTCGAGCGCGCTGACGACCTCGAGGTAAGTGCCGCCGGCCAGCGGGAGGATGAAGTTGCGTGTCCCGAACGACGGGTGCCGCCCACCGTCGACGAACCCCGCGCCGACGGCGCAGCCGATGCGGTGCACCACATCGGCGAGCTCCCGGGGGTCCGCGGCGTAGGAGACGTGATCGAGGCGCATACCGGGCATCCTGCCGGACGGGTACGGCCGCGCCGCCGTGGGGTGCGTCTCCACGCCCTCGGCGACCACGCCCAGGCCGGGTGCGCTCGCAGGCGCCAGGACGGACTCTCGCCCGTGGCGGCGCGTGCCATGCGGCTGCGGTGGCGTCGCCCGCGCTCACTGTCAGCCGGCGCCCGGGAGGCGGACCTCGACCCGACCGCCGTGGACTCGGACATCGAAGGCGTGGACCGGCGCGGTGGCCGGGCCGTGGACTACGGCTCCGTCGTGAAGGCGGAAGGTGCTGCCGTGCCACGGACACGTGATGCAGGTGGCGTCATCGGCCAGCGTGCCCTCGTGGAGGGGGCCGGACAGGTGGCTGCACCGGTTGGATAGGACGTCGATGTCGCGTCCCCGGCGCAGCACGAGAAGCGGGACCGTGCCGAGCGGGCGCATCGTCGGAGTCCCGTCCGGTGGGAGGTCGTCGATCGCGCACAGATCGTGCCAGCCCGCGGGCACGAGGTGCGGGATGTCCTCGGCATGGTTGGCGCCGGCGGCCTGCCGGTACGACAGGTGACCACCGAGTGCGCCGCCCACCCCGAGCGCGGCCAGCCCGGTGAAGCTCAGCACGACGCCGCGGCCGCGGTTGCCGGACCTGCGTGCGACGAGCGACGCGGCGTGGAGGGCGAGGCCGACGGTGTTCGCCGCGGCGTGGACCAGCCCGACCCGCTGTTGCTGCTCGTGCATCTCCGACCAGTCGGCGAGTCCCGCGGCCGCGGCCGGCACTGCGGCGGCCAGACCCGTGCCGATCAGCGCCTGACAGGCACGGTCGTCCGCGCCGGCGGCGTCCAGGACCGCTGCGGACAGCAAGCAGCCCAGCGGCACCTGGACGAGCATGGGGTGCACCGGATGGCCGAGCCACACCCCGTGCAGCAGGTCGCCGGCCCGGTTGCCGCGGAGCATCCTGCGGACGGCGTCGCGGACGGGCACGACGACGCGGTCGAGCCGGCCGGCGTCCTCGAAGATCGTCACCGAGTCGAACGGCTGCATCACCGGATGGTGACCGCCGCACTCCCCGAGCAAACCGGGCGTCGCCACACCGAGACTTCCTGCGTCGTGTGCCGGCGACCGCGCGCAGTCGTCGTCCGCTTGCACTCCGTGCAGCGGCATGGTGGGGGGCTACGGCGGGTACGTCGCAGCCGTCGTCAGGCGTGAAGGAGGCACCACGCGATGTCGTCCTACCCGGATGCGGTCGACCCTGAGATCGTCGGCATGGTCCAGTCGATCCGCGACCGCTTCGGACTACGTGGCCTCGAGGCCGCCGCGACACTGATCCACGAGGAGATGGTGCGCACGGCGCCGGTGTTCGAGCAGTTGAGCGAGGAGTGAGCCGGCGCGGGAGCGGCGCACATGGCGCTACCTGCGCCTTTTGCGCCATCGTGGCCGGGGCTGCCCCGGCCCACGTGGTGCACGCCGACGACGCGCTGGTGGCCTTCCTCGACACCCGCCCGCTCTTCCTCGGGCACACGCTGCTCGTCCCGCGCGGGCACGTCGAGACGCTGGCGGACCTCCCCGCAGAGTGCGGAGCGGGATTCCTCTCGTGTGCCCAACGGCTCGAACGGGCCGTGGAGGGCGCCATGTCCGCGGACGGCAGCCTCGTGCTCGTCAACAACGTCGTGAGCCAGAGCGTGCCGCACCTGCACCTGCACGTGATCCCGCGACGGCGCCGGGACGGGCTGCGCTTCTGGCTGGGGCCCCGCACCCGCTACGACGACGACGCGCACGCCGCGGCGACGGCTGCGGCGATCGCCGGGCGGCTCGCGGACAGCTCGCACGGGTGAGGCGGCGAGCGAGCGTCAGCCTTCCAGGGCGAGCACGAACGGCAGGACCGACGTCGCCCCGGCCGTACGCAGCTCGCGCGCGGCCACGGTGAGGGTCCACCTGCTGTCGGCGACGTCGTCGACGAGCAGGACCGGGGCCCCGCGGACGGACTCCACCATCGCGTCGGGCACGGCGAACCGTCCCCACACGGCCGCCAGACGGAACGCGCTGTTGCCGCCTCGGGCCCCGCGCGGGCCGCCGTCGACGGCGAGCAGCTCCCCGGCGTACGGCAGTCGTCCGATTTCCGCGATGCGCCGGGCGAGGCTAGTCACCAGCTGCGGTCGGGTCCGTGACGGGACCGCGACGACGGCCTGCGGCCGCTCGACCCAATCCCAGGTCCGCAGCACGTCGACCGCAGCGCTGACGAGGTCGTCCTCGACCGGGCCGTCGGGCGCCGCTTCAATCTCGCCGTCCGCCGGGGACGCGCCCAGCACCGCCCGCAGCCGTGGGCCCCATCCCAGGTCGGTGAGGCGGGCGACGGCGCGTCCGGCAGCGGCGCACTCGCCGGCACCGATGCGGCCTGAGACGGCGACACCCAAGCTGGCGGCCCCCGTCGGCCACAGCGTCCGTGGCTCCACCTCCACGCCCGGCCGGGCGAGCGCGCTACGCGCGTCGTCGACCGCGCCGGAGGGGACGTCGGCGGGCAGGAACGGCCCGGCACACGTGTCGCAGCGCCCGCACGGTGTCGCATGCGGATCATCGAGCTGGGCCTGGAGGAACTCCATCCGGCACGAGGACGTGCGCAGGTAGTCCCGCATGGCCTCCTGCTCGCGGGCGCGGGCGCGGGCGACGCGGTCGTAGCGATCGGCGTCGTAGGACCAGTCCCGCCCGGTCGCCTCCCAGCCGCCGCGCACCCGACGGACGGCGCCGTCGACGTCGAGCACCTTGAGCATCATCTCCAGGCGGGTCCGGCGCAGGTCGACCCGAGCCTCGAGGGCCGCCGTGGACAGCGGCTTCGGGGACTCGGCGAGCACTGCGAGAGTCCGGCGCACCGCCGACTCCTCTGGGAAGGACAGGCCGGCGAAGTAGCGCCAGATCGCCTCGTCCTCGGGACCCGGGAGGAGGACCACGTCGGCGCGGTCCACGGCGCGCCCGGCACGACCGACCTGCTGGTAGTAGGCGATGGGGGAGGACGGGGCCCCGAGGTGCACCACGAACCCGAGGTCCGGCTTGTCGAAGCCCATGCCCAGCGCCGAGGTCGCCACGAGCGCCTTGACGTCGTTCGCCAGCAGCGCGCGCTCGGCCTCCAGCCGCTCGGCGGTGTCCGTCCGGCCGGAGTAGGCCAGCACCCGGTGCCCGCTCGCGCCCAGGAAGCCAGCCACCTCCTCGGCGGCTCGCACGGTCAGCGTGTAGACGATCCCGCTGCCCGGCAGGTCGTCGAGGTGTGCGGCAAGCCACGCGAGCCGGCGGCCGTCACCGCCGACGTCCACGACGGACAGGCGCAGGCTGTCGCGGGCCAAGGACCCGCGCAGCGTGAGCACCCGGCTCTCGTCGCTGGCGGCCAGCTGCTCCACGACGTCGGTCACCACCCGGGCGTTGGCCGTGGCGGTGGTCCCGAGGACGGGAACGCCGCTTCCCAGCCGCGCCAGCAGATCGCGGATGCGGCGGTAGTCGGGCCGAAAGTCGTGGCCCCAGTCGGAGACGCAGTGGGCCTCGTCGACGACGAGCAGTCCCACGCGCGCGGCGAGGTCAGGCAGGACGCGCTCGCGAAAGTCGGGATTGTTCAGCCGCTCCGG
>JALYMU010000175.1 GCA_030773595.1 Actinomycetota bacterium
CGGTCGAGGTCGACGTCCTGGACGCGGACGGCGCACAGTTCGGCGACGCGGATGCCGCAGTCCAGCAGCATGCGGATGACGGCCTCGTCCCGGCGGGCGAAGAAGTCCTTGCCGGCGCACGCCTTGAGCACGGCCGTCAAGTCGGTGTCGGACAGCACCGGAACGGGCTTCGCCTGCGCGACGGGAGGTTCCAGCCCCGACATGGGGTTGGCCTCGATCTCACCTTCGGCGACCAGCCACGAGCAGAACCGGTGCAGCCCCTTGTAGCGGGTCCGGACCGTGGAGGCTTCCCGGGAGTCGGCGAGGGTGGCGAGCCATTCCCGTACGGCCGCGCGGCTCAGCTCATCGAGGGTCGGTTCACGTCCCTGCGCGCCGAGCCAGTCACTGAAGAACCGTACGGACTGGCCGTAGATCACCGCCGTCCGTGGGGCCTTCCCCTCGGCTCGGAGGTGGCGGGCGAAGCTACGGGCGAGGTCTTCCAACCGGTCAGCCACGCTGGTAGGTTATCGGACGAGTAAGCGTTGTGCCTACTCGAGGCAACCGCTAGTCCGGCACGTTTTCGCTGGTCACAGCCCTTGCGCGGCTCGGCTGCACCCGCTTCGGCTCCCCGGGCATCTTGGGGTAGTCGGGCGGATAGGGCATGTCCGTCAGACCCTGGTCGTGCTCGTCGCGCTCCCACCACTCCAGCAGCGGCGTCAGGTCGTGCGCGACGTCGTCGATCTCCCGGTGCAGGTCGCCAACCTCGGCGAACCGGGACGGCATGGTGCGGACCGTGAAATCCGTGGGCGCCACCGAGGGCAGGTCCTCCCAGAGCAGCGGGGCAGACACAGGTGCATGGTCGCGCGGCCGGATGGAGTACGCCGAGGCGATGGTGCGGTCACGGGCGTTCTGGTTGTAGTCGAGGAACACCTTCTCGCCGCGCTCCTCCTTCCACCACTTCGTGGTGACCAGGTGCGGCAGGCGCCGCTCGAGCTCCCGGCCGAAGGCGATGGCGGCGTGGCGGACGTCGGTGAACGTCCACCTGGGCTGGATGCGGACGTAGATGTGGACGCCGCGACCGCCCGACGTCTTGGGGAATCCCCGCCAGCCGAGCTCGTCGAGCATCTCGCGCGCGACCCCGGCAGCTGTGACGGCGTCGGAGAAGTCGGTGCCCGGCTGCGGGTCCAGGTCGAGCCGCAGCTCGTCCGGGTGGTCGACGTCGGCCCGCCGTACCGGCCAGGGGTGGAAGGTGATCGTCCCGAGGTTCGCCGCCCACGCGACCGTCGCGACCTCGACGGGGCAGACCTCGTCCGCCGTACGCCCGCTCGGGAACGTGATGTGCGCCGTCTCCACCCATTCCGGCGCGCCCTTGGGCAGCCGCTTCTGGTAGAACGCGTCGCCGTGCGGGTCCGCGCGGGTCGCCTGCTTGACTCCGTCGTGCACGCCACCCGGCCAGCGCTCCAGCGTCGTCGGTCGTTCGCGCAGCGCGCGGAGGATCCCCTCCCCCACGGCGACGTAGTACTCCACCATTTCGATCTTGCGGATTCCGACGGCGGGGAACAGCACCCGGTCGGGGTTGCTCACCCGCACGGTGCGCTCTCCCACCGCCAGTTCGACGTACGGCGTCGCCATTGCGGCAACCTATCCCCGTGGCTCAGGGCGGGCGCGACCCGACCAGGCGTGTCGGCCACCGCGGACGGTCGGGACGGTCGCCGAAGCGGCGAGGACAGCCACGTTTCGCCATACGCCGGACACGCTCGCGACCGTGTGCTCCTCTGGAGTTATCGCAGCCGCACCTCCTCCTCCGGGCCTGCCATAACCTTCCGCCGTACCGCCCGAGCCGCCTCCCTGGGCGTCGCCGCCCTGCTCACCCGGCTGCTCGCAGCACCGCCCGCCCACGCCGAAGGTGAACGCGGCCTCATCGGCGTCGCGGTGGACCCCGCGTTCGGGACCAACGGGTTCGTCTACGTCCACCACACGGTCGCCGGCTCGCCCGCACGCAACCGGGTGAGCCGCGTCACCGTCCCGAAGCTCCAACGTCGCCGGCAGCCAGATCCCGCGGACTACGTCGGCGACTACTTCTACGCCGACTTCTGCTCCGGGTGGGTGCGCCGCTACGACGTCGCGACCGACCGCAGTGTCGACTTCGTGGCGGGCTTCTCGAGCGTGGTCAACGTCCGGGCCGGCCGAGACGGTGCCCTGTGGGTCCTGCAGCGCGACGCGGTCGAGCGGATGGTCGGCCCGGCGTAGCGCCCCGGCGGACGACCCCGGCGGACCGCCGACGTCCCATCGCGCGGCGCCGCTCGGCGCCACGAGGGGCGTCACGGTCGCGCATGTCGTAGCGTCGAGCCATGGCCTACGAGGTGAACAGGACCGAGGACGAGTGGCGCGCGCAGCTCACGCCCGAGGAGTACCACGTGCTGCGCCAGGCCGGCACGGAGCGTCCCTGGAGCGGCGAGTACGTCGAGACGGCCACCGTGGGCGTCTATCGCTGCCGGGCCTGCCAGGCGGAGCTGTTCCGCAGCGACACGAAGTTCGCGTCGCACTGCGGATGGCCGTCGTTCTACGCGCCGTCGGACTCCGACGCCGTCGAGCTGCTGGAGGACCGCGCGTACGGCATGGTCCGCATCGAGGTCCGGTGCCGGCGGTGCGGCTCCCACCTCGGGCACGTCTTCGAGGGTGAGGGCTACCCCACGCCCACCGACCAGCGCTACTGCATCAACTCGGTGAGCCTCACGCTGGAGCCGCAGCAGGTCTGAGGACCTTCCGGCCCCGGCCACGGGCGAGCGACGGGGACACCGGGGCCGCGAGCCGGATCGGTCGGAGCGGCTGGACGCTACTGCCGTCGTGCGCTCAAGTGGCGAGGATTCCTGCCGATGGTGCCTGCGGAGCACTGACATGTGCTCGACCGGTGGGTGCCTCGTCGGCGTCCAGGCCACGACGCACGCACGAGGAAGGCCCCTCCGCCATGACTCCCCTCACTCGCTGCGTCGGTCCGTGCGGGGTGCCGTTGTCGCGGCCGTGGCGGCCACGCTGCTCCTGACCGTCGCGCCGCCCGCCCACGCCGCGCCGGGTGACTACGTGTGGTACCTGCGCAACAGCAACTCCGCCGGCCCGGCATCCCCCGCCTACACCGGACCGTACGACGGGGCGACCGCGTTCCCGTTCGAGTGCGACGGCAACGGCGACGGCGCGGACGCACCGGCCACGTGGCGCGAGGGCCGGTTCTACCTCGGCGACCTACGCAGCGCCGCCGAGGGCATCGCGTTCGGCCGGGCCACCGACTTCCCGATCTGCGGTGACTGGGACGGCGACGGGGACGACACGGTCGGCGTCGTGCGCGGCCGCACCTTCTACCTGCGCCACGAGAACCACCGGCGCGGCTACATCTCGTTCGTCTTCGGCAACGGCACCGAGGACGGCGTCGTCATCGGCGACTGGAACGGTGACGGCAAGGACGGCATCCGGGTGACCCGGGGGCGGACGTTCTACCTGCGCAACGCCCTGTCCAGCGGTCCCGCGCGGCACACCTTCGGCTACGGCTTCGCCTCCGACGTGCCGCTGGCCGGCGACTTCGACCGCGACCGCAAGGACACCATCGCGGTCCGCAGGGGGAACCGCTTCTACATCGACAACACGCTCAACGGCGGTGGCGCGCAGTACGACTTCGCGTACGGCTATGCGACCGACTACCCGGTGGTCGGCGACTGGAACGGCCACGGCCGGACCTGGGGCACCGACACGGTCGGCGTCGTGCGCGTCCGCTCCTGACGACACTCGCACGAGGGGCGCGGCGGGAAAGCGAGCGCAGGCCGTTCGACGTACGTGTGGGCGCCGCGTCCTACGGCAACGCTGCGACGAGCTCGGCGACCGACTTGCGGCACCCGGTGTAGAACGGCACCTCGACCCGGACGTGCCGGCGTGCCTCCGACCCCCGCAGGTGACGCATCAGGTCGACGATGCGGTGCAGGTCGTCGG
This sequence comes from Actinomycetota bacterium, assembly GCA_030773595.1. GTDB lineage: Bacteria > Actinomycetota > Actinomycetes > JALYMU01 > JALYMU01 > JALYMU01. The sequence goes on from JALYMU010000175.1 coordinate 3,958, forward strand.
CCTCGAAGGCGAGCAGCCACTCGTAGTCCCCGAGCGAGAACGACGAGACGGTGTTGGCCCGGACGTCGGGGTAGTCGCGCGCCATCATGCCGTGCTCGGCGAGCATCGCCCGCCGTTCCTCATTGGGCAGCAGGTACCACTCGTAGGACCGCACGAAGGGGTAGACGGACACGAATCGCCGCGGTCGCTCGTCGGCGAGGAACGCCGGGATGTGCCCCTTGTTGAACTCCGCCGGGCGGTGCAGGGCCATCGCGGACCACACCGGCTCGAGCGAGCGGCCGAGCTCCGTCCGGCGCAGGCGCGAGTAGGCGTCCTGGAGGTCCTCGGCCGCGGCGGCATGCCACCACACCATGACGTCGGCGTCGGCCCGCAGCCCCGCGACGTCGTAGGTCCCCCGGACGACGACGTCCTTGCCGGCGAGCTGGGCGAACAGGTCGTCGACCTCCGCGCTCAGCGACGCGCGGTCCTCCGGGAGCGCGCCCCGCACGCGGAACACCGACCACATCGTGTAGCGGATGACCTGGTTGAGCTCGCGCGCCTTCGGGCGCTCCGGGGTATCCGTCGACAATTCGACCCTCTCCTTCGCACGGCTGACGCCATTGTCCCCCGCGCGGGCGCTCAGCCGCCGCCCGAGTCCCCCCGGTCGGCCGGCAGGCTGCTGAGCACGTCCGCAGAGGCGCGGCGGGCGCTCGAGATGCACGCCGGGATCCCCACGCCGTCGTAGGCGGCTCCGCACACAGCCAGCCCCGGCACGCCAGCGACCTCCGTGCGCACCCGGCGGACGAGATCGAGGTGGCCGACGGCGTACTGCGGCAGCGCGCCTCCCCACCGCACGACCCGCGAGTCCACCGGCGCCGCGGTCACGCCCGCGATGTCGCGCAGGTCCGCTCGTACGGCGGTCAGGATCTCACCGTCGTCGCGCTGCAGGTCGCGCTCCTCCCCCAGGCGCCCGACCGAGAGCCGCACGAGGACGACATCGGGATGCGACTCGGCGTACCAGCCCCATTTCGCCGTCGTGAAGGTCGCCGCCTTGGCAACACGCCGCTCCACCGCCGGCACAAGGAAGCCGCTTCCCCCGGGCAGGTGGAGGTCACCGGCGCGGAAGGCGAGTGTGGCCAGGGCGAGGCTGGCGTAGTCGAGCGAGGCGAGCAGGCGCGCCGCACCGGGGGCGACGTCGCTGAGCAGGCGCGCGGCGGGGCGGGCCGGCACGGCGAGCACGAC
>JALYMU010000176.1 GCA_030773595.1 Actinomycetota bacterium
GGCGGAGGCTCCGGCGAGGCCTGCGCCACCTCGTCGGTCACCGGCGGGGCGCCGCCCACCCACCGCTGGAGGTCCTCGCCCGCGACGACGCGCGCGGCGGCCGGGTCGGAGGCGCACCGGCGGACGAGCTCCGTGACCGGCAGGGGCACCCGGGATGCGGCCACCACGACGTTGCCGAAGCGACGCCCGCGCAGCACCGCGGGCTCCGCGACCGCGCATGCCTGGGGCAACACCGATCGGACGGTCGAGACCTGGCCGCGCGCGAAGCGCAGCGGCGGGCCGTCCGCCACGTTGACCACATAGACGCCGCCGGGACGCAGCACACGCGCGACCTGCCCGACGTACTCCACCGTGGTGAGGTGCGCCGGCGTCCGCGCGCCGGCGAAGACGTCGCCCACGACCACGTCGACCGACGCGTCCCGCACCCCGGACAGCACCTCGCGGGCGTCCCCGGACCGGACCCTGATCCGCCAGTTGCGGTCGAGGGGCAGGCAACGGCGGACGAGTCCGGTCAGCGCCTCGTCGATCTCGACGACGCGTTGGCGCGAGCCGGGCCTCGTCGCCGCGACGTAGCGGGGCAGCGTCAGTGCCCCGCCGCCCAGGTGCAGGACGTCCAGCGGCGTCCCCGGCTCCGCGGCGAGGTCTAGGACGTGGCCGATGCGGCGGACGTACTCGAAGGCGAGGTACGTCGGGTCGCCGACGTCGACGTGGGACTGCGGCGCCCCGTCCACCAGCAGCATCCAGGCGTCCGGCCGGTCGGCGTCGCGCAGGAGCTCGGCGACTCCTCCACCCACGTCGTGCCGTCCGGGCAGCGGACCCGCGCGGCCTCCGCTTCCGGCGGATCGTGCAGGCGCTGCCGAGCGGGCGCGTCGAGCGTCCCCGCTCCTGCCGGCCACGGCGGTAAGTGTCCCACCCGAGGACCGGTTGCACCGCGGGTGCGACCGCTTCCTGGAGGCGTCAGCGGTCCGGCCGCTGCGCGCTGTCCTGGCAGAGCAGCGCGCTCGCCAACCGGTGCGCCTCGGCGGTGGGGATGCGGAAGCTCGCGACGCAGGCGGGGCCCCGCCACAGGCTGAGGACCACGACGTCGGCGTCCTCGTGTCGCGAGACCCGCAGCGCCCGCTCGGGACCGCGGGCGTCGAGAAAGACCGCCACCACCCCGAGGTCGGTCATGGCGACATGGTGACGACCAGTATCGGAAATGAGAAGACCCGACGGCGCCCACCGTCTCTCGGAAACGGACAGGCGCCGGCCCGGGCCCCTCCTCCCAGGCCGGCGCCCACGGCGCTGGCGTCCTTGTGGGGCGCGGCACCGATCCGGCGCCGAGAGGCTCCGGCTTGCGTAGCCTCTCGTGGCGTCACCTATGTCTTCGGCCGCCACGGTGGCGCCTTGAGCCTTTCCGCACGGACTTCTTCACCGTGCGTGACGATGCGCCGTGGATGCCGTCGCCGCCCCTCCCGGCCCGTCGCGGCCGCCCCCGCTTGTCCGGTCCCGTACGTCGGGCAGACTGGCCGCGTGCCGGAGCTGCCCGAGGTCGAGGCGCTCGTGGACCTCCTCCGCGAGCGGGCGCTCGGCCGTGTCGTGGCGAGGGTCGATGTCGCGGCCGTGAACGTGCTCAAGACCTACGACCCGCCCGTCACGTCGCTGGCGGGGCTCGAGGTCACCGGTGCCGAACGGCGCGGGAAGTTCCTCTGTCTCGACGTGTCGGGACTGTGGCTGGTCGTGCACCTCGCCCGTGCCGGCTGGCTGCAGTGGAAGGACGCGCTGCCCGCCCTACCCCCGCGCCCCGGCAAGGGGCCGCTCGCCCTGCGGGTGCATCTCGATGACGGCTCGGGGTTCGACCTGACCGAGGCCGGCACGCAGAAGCGGCTCGCCGTCTACGCCGTGCGCGACCTCGCCGAGGTCGAGGGCATCCGCCGACTCGGGATCGACCCCCTCGCCGAAGGATTCACCGCCGACGCGCTCGCGACGCTGCTCGCGGCGACCCGCCAACAGGTCAAGGGCGTCCTGCGCGACCAGTCCGTGATCGCCGGCATCGGCAACGCCTACTCCGACGAGGTGCTGCACGCAGCACACCTGTCGCCGTTCAAGCCGGCCGCGTCGCTCACGCCCGAGGACGTCGTCACGCTGCACACGGCGATCCGCACGACGCTCACGGACGCGGTGGAGCGTTCCCGGGGCCTCGCCGCCGGCAAGCTGAAGTCGGAGAAGAAGTCCGGCCTTCGCGTCCATGGCCGTACCGGACAGCCATGTCCGGTCTGTAGCGACACCGTGCGCGAGGTCTCCTTCGCCGACTCCGCGCTGCAGTACTGCGCGACGTGCCAGACGGGCGGGAAGCCACTAGCCGACCGCAGGCTGTCCCGCCTGCTCAAGTGACGCGGCCTCGCAGTGCGCCGGTGCGCTGGCTGGTGACCGGAGCGGGCGGCATGCTCGGTCGTGACGTCGTCGAGGTCCTGGCCCGGCGCCGCGCCGACCTGCGCGCCCCGGCGAGGGAGGATCTCGACATCACCGACGCCGCCGCGGTCGCCGCCGCCGTGGCGAGCGCGGACGTCGTCGTCAACGCCGCCGCGTGGACCGACGTGGACGGCGCCGAGACCGCCGAGGACGCCGCCACGCGCGTCAACGGGGACGGCGTCCGCATGCTGGCCGAGGCCTGTGCCGCCTCGGGCGCCCGGCTGCTGCACGTGTCCACCAACTACGTCTTCGCCGGCGACGCCGCGACGCCGTACGCCGAGGACGCGCCGCCCGCGCCGCGGTCGGCGTACGGGCGCTCGAAGCTGGTCGGCGAGCAGGCGGTCCGCGAGCTGCTGCCCGACCGTGGCTACGTCGTGCGGACGGCATGGCTGTACGGCGAGCACGGGGCCAGCTTCGTGCGCACGATGATCCGGCTCAGCCGCGAACGCGAGCGTCTCGACGTGGTCGACGACCAGCGCGGCCAGCCCACGTGGTCCCGCGACGTCGGGAGGCGGCTTATCGAGCTGGGCGGTCGCCCGGACGCCCCGGCCGGCACCTACCACGCCACGAGCTCGGGGGAGACGACGTGGTGCCGCCTGGCCCGCGCCGTCTTCGAGAAGCTCGGGGAGGACCCGGATCGGGTCCGGCCCACGACCACCGACCGGTTTCCCCGGCCCGCGCCGCGCCCGGCGTACAGCGTGCTCGGACACGAGGGGTGGGCGGAGGTCGGGATGGCTCCGCTGCGGCCGTGGCGGGACGCCCTGCGCGAGGCGTTGCCGGCGATCGTCCGCGGCGGTGGCTGACGCAGCGTGGCGGTCAGCGCTCCTGCCGGTCGGCGTTCGGGTGGATGGCGTCGCGGACGTACACCGCGAGCCGGGCGCGACCCGGTCGTAGTACGCCGTGAAGCGCTCGTCCGCGACGTACATGTCCCCCAGTGCCCGGTGCATCTCGGGGCTGCAGTCGTAGAACGACCGGGAGATGTAGCGCCGGTTGGCCTCGGCCCCGTCCATGGCCTCGGTGCTCGTGGCCGGCTGCCCCGACGCGTACGCCGACGCGTAGGCCGCCAACAGCGCCTCGCCCTCGGCCTTGACGCGCTCCCAGTCCGCCTTCGTGTAGCTCGAGGTACGGCGGTGCGACTCGGGTAGGCCTCCGTGTCGCCCCAGCGTTGCTCCGCCTCGTCGGCATAGCAGGTCGGGTCGTCGTCCCCGAAGACCTCGAACGGCTCCTGCGGCGTCAGCTTGATGCCCATGCGATGTGCCTCCATCGTCCGCTCCAGCGCCGCGAAGACCTGCCGCAGCGTGCTGACGCGGTCGGTCAGCGCCGCGTGCTGACGGCGCAGGAGCCCAATCTCGTCGTAGTGGTGCAGCGTCCGGACGGACACGCCAGCCACCCGTGCCACGTCACCGACCGACGAGGCCACGTCGACCACCTCCGCCGACGGACGCTAAGAGCTCCCGCGACGTGAGGGTCAAGGCGTCGTCGCGCAGGTCATCGCTTCGGCGCGAGGACCGCCCCCAGCTCGTCCCAGCGCTTGATCTCGCAGGAGTCGCTGCGCTTGTACGTGGCCGACACCGCCGTACCGCGCCAGCTGCCGGTGAGCGTCGCCTTCTCCGGGCCACCGAAGATCTGCGCGCACATGGTGTCCGGCGGGACGGGCGCGAACGGGTCGCCGTCGTGCTGCGCGGCTGCCGCCGCGAGGGCGCGGCAGGCCCCCTCCGCGTCGGGGTGGTCGCCGCCGGGAGGGTCGCAGGTCAGCGTCCAGGTGACCGGCGCAGCGCCTTGGCCGGTGTCGACCGTCACGGTCAGGCGGGTCTCCGGTTGCGCGGTCACGCTCGTTCCCTTCGCGGTCGTGGTACCGGCCTGGCCACACCCGGACAGGAGGGCGGCGGTGAGTACGGCGAGCAGGCCGGTGCGGCGCGTCATACCCCTCCGACGTCGGTGCTAGCGGTGCCGTTCCCTCCGAGCATGCCCTGCGACGATGGGGTCATGTTCGGAGCCCCCCAGGTCCCCGCCGTGACCCCGGCGCAGGTCCCCGAGGACGCGTGGGTCCTCGACGTCCGTGAGCCCGAGGAATGGGTCGCGGGCCACGTCGAAGGGGCGCACCACGTCCCGCTGTACGAGCTGCCCCAGCGCCTGGACGACGTGCCCGCCGACCGCGAGGTCGTCGTGGTCTGCAAGGTCGGCGGTCGCTCTGCACAGGCGACCGCGTGGCTGCGAGCGCAGGGGCGTACGGCGGTGAACCTCGACGGGGGCATGTGGGCGTGGGCGGCGGCGGGACGGCCCATGGTGGCGGAGCACCCGGGGGAGCCCTACGTCGCATGAGCTCCCGCCGTCGCGCCGGATATCCGGCTCTCTAGCGGTTCGGCGCGTCGTCTAGGTTCGACGCTAGAGAGCCGCATACGGTCCTCGACGTGGATCCCGTGCGCAACCCCTACGCTCCCGGCGCCGGGCAGCGCCCGCCCGAGCTGGCCGGCCGAGACCGCGAGCTGAGCCAATTCGACGTCGTCCTCGAGCGGGTCGCGCGCGGCCGGCCGGAGCGCAGCCTCGTCCTCACCGGACTGCGCGGGGTAGGCAAGACCGTCCTGCTCAACGCGCTGCGGTCCCAGGCAATCGGGCGGCTATGGGGGACCGGGAAGATCGAGGCGCGACCGGACCAGTCGATCCGCCGCCCGTTCGCGGGGGCCCTGCACATGGCCGTGCGCGAGATTGCACCGCGCCACCGCGACCAGGACCGCGTCGAGCACTTCCTGGGTGTCCTCAAGGCCTTCGCGCTGCGCGACGACGTCGCCTCGACGTCCGCGCGACTCAAGGACCGCTGGCAGCCCGGCATCGACGCGCCGGTGGTCAAGGGCCGCGCCGACTCCGGCGACATCGAGATCGACCTCGTCGAGCTCCTCGCCGACGCGGCGTCGGTCGCGCGCGACGTCGGCACGGGCGTCGCGCTGTTCGTGGACGAGATGCAGGACCTGCGTCCCGACGACGTGTCCGCGGTGTGCGCGGCATGTCACGAGCTGTCGCAGACCGGGGCGCCGCTCGTCGTGGTCGGCGCCGGGCTGCCCCACCTCCCGGCCGTGCTGAGCCAGAGCAAGTCCTACTCGGAACGGCTGTTCCGCTACACACGGATCGACCGGCTCGACCGCGAGGCGGCCGACCAGGCGCTGAGCGCTCCTGCCGCGGAGGAGGGTGTCGAGTTCACCGTCGGGGCGCTCGATGCGCTCTACGACGCGACCGACGGCTACCCGTACTTCGTCCAGGCCTACGGCAAGGCCGCCTGGGACGTCGCGCCGCGCTCGCCCATCACCGCGGACGACGTGCGCGTGGCCGCGCCCGAGGCCGAGGACGATCTGGCGGTCGGGTTCTTCGGCAGCCGGTACGAGCGGGCGACGCCGGCCGAGCGCGACTACATGCGCGCGATGGCGGACCTCGGGGACGCGCCGGTGGCGACCGCGGCCGTGGCGGACATGCTCGAACGCAAGCCGTCGAGCCTGTCGCCCGCCCGGGACAGCCTCATCAAGAAGGGGCTCGTCTTCTCCGGGGAGCGCGGGCTCATCGGGTTCACGGTCCCGCATTTCGGCCGGTACCTGCGACGGCAGGCGAGCTGACGCGGGCTGCGTGGAACCGCATAGGAATCCATATGCCCATCTAGGCATCTCTAGGCTCCCGGCTAGACGGCTCTAGTCGGCGCAATCCGCAATCCGTGCGAGTGCCTGACCGAACAGTGACCGACACACCGCGGACAACGGTCACTTATCGCATCAGACCTTGACAGGCGCGTCCGGGGCGCTCCATTGTCCCTCCCCGTGTCTTCCGTCGACCCGAGCCCGCGCTGATGGGCAAGCACAGCGCCAGGAAGCGGCCGGTCGGGCTCCTGCGGCGCGGGGCCGACCGCGTCCCGCGCATCCGGCGCAGCGTCTTGGCCGCGGTCCTCGCCGGTCTCGTCGCCGTGACCGCCGTCACCGCCTTCGCGCTGTACGACGACGACGTCGCCGAGCGGCGGAAGACCGCGCCTGCCTCCGCCACGCGCCGGAGTGCGTCAAGACCGTGCCGCTGTCGGTCACGGCCGACCCCGCGATCGTCACCGCCGTACGCCGGCTCGCGCCCGCCCTGCTCGACCCCGCGCGGGCCAGTGACCGCATGTGCGTGCGGGTGGACGTCCTCGAGGCGGCGTCCGCCGATGTCGCCGCCCAGCTCGCCGCCCCCGGCGGCAACGCCGTCGCGGTTCCGCAGGTGTGGATCCCCGACTCCTCGCACTGGATCGCGATGGCACGCACCACCGCCGAAGGAATCTCGCGCGTCCGGGAGCCGTACTAGCCGCTCGTCGCCCTGAACCCCGTCGTCATCGCCATGCAGCCCGCGATGGCCACACGGCTCGAGGCCTCGGGACCGAAGTTCGGCTGGCACACCCTCGCCGAGGCCTCGCGCAAGAAGGGCGACGACATGCGCCTCGCGCTGCCCGACCCGGCGCGCTCGGCCGCCGGCGTGGTCACGCTCGAGGCGCTCGTCGACGAGGCTCGACGTCGCGGTGTCCGCACCGAGGAGGCGGTGATCTCGCTTCGCCGGCCGGTCGTCGTGTCCGACGACGTCGCGGTCGAGCTTCCCGAGCTGGCTCAGGGACGGGTGGGCGCGGTCACGGTCACCGAGCGCGACCTGCTGACCTACAACGCCGCGAACGACGTCGCCGATGCGCTCGTGGGCGCCCCCGTGGGGCCGAGCAACCTCACGCTCGACTACCGGCTCGTGTCCGTGTCGGACCCCCTCGAGTCGCTGACGCGGGACGAGACGGAGGCCATCGAGGCCCTCGCGGAGGTCCTCTCCTCCGACGAGGCGAGGGCCGTCCTCGCCGATGCCAAGCTCCGGACCGTCACCGGGGCGCTGCTCGACGAGTCCGCGGTCGAGGGTGCGTCGTGGCCGGTCTCCGGTCCCGCCCAGATCGACCCCGCGGCGACGACCGACCTGCTGTCCAAGTGGGCAACCGTCGGGAGACGCGGACGCGTCCTCGCGGTCATCGACGTGTCCGGCTCGATGGCCCCCCGTGTCGGCCGCGGACCGACGCGCCTCGAGCTGGCCGTGTCCGCCGCCTCGCGAGCGCTGGGGACGTTCGCTCCGGACTCCGACATCGGGCTGTGGGCCTTCTCCACCAACCTCGGCAAGGGCAAGGACCACCGCGAGCTGCTCTCGACCGCGCCGCTGGCGTCCGAGCGCAGCGGCACGACGCAGCGCAAGGCGGCGCTGCAGGCACTCGTCCGCCTGGCACCCAAGCGGGGCGGTGGCACCGGGCTCTACGACACGGTCCTCGCCGCGTTCCGCGAGGCGCAGAGGTCCTACTCGGCGGGACGGCTCAACGCGGTCGTCCTCCTGACCGACGGTCGCAACGACGACGACAAGAGCGTCGGACGGGCCGGCATGCTGCGGGCGCTGAAGAAGGAGTCCGACCCCGAACGGCCCGTGCGCGTGATCACCCTGGCGTACGGCGAGAACGCCGACGTCAAGCTGCTTCGCGCCGTCTCCGACGCGACCGGTGCCCGGTCCTACGTCGTGAAGGACCCCAAGGACGTCGACCGGGTCGTCCTCGAAGCCCTGACGTCGCTCTGACACCCCTACGAGACACCTCCACCGAGACCCCTCCACCGAGACCCCTTCCACCGACCCCCCTCCACGCGAGACCCGGTGCACGGGACACCCGCGCGAGAAACCCCCGCGAAACGCCAACCCGCCTCGCCGCCGTGGCCCCGCACCGAGGCGTGCCCGCCGCATCACGTACCGTTTCCGTTCCCACGGCCGGACACCACGCGGCCCGACGAGACGGGAGGCCCCGACGTGAACGCCAACGTCGACGCGGCGGTCGAACGCATCTTCGGTGCGGTCGTGCGGCGCAACCCTGCCGAGCCGGAGTTCCACCAGGCCGTGCGTGAGGTTCTCGACAGCCTTGCCGTCGTCCTCGCGCGTCACGCGGAGTTCGGCGAGCTCAAGACCATCGAGCGGCTCTGTGAACCGGAGCGGCAGATCATCTTCCGCGTGCCCTGGCAGGACGACCGCGGCGAGTTCCACATCAACCGCGGGTTCCGCGTCGAGTTCAACTCCGCGCTGGGCCCCTACAAGGGCGGGCTGCGCTTCCACCCATCGGTGAACCTCGGGATCGTCAAGTTCCTCGGCTTCGAGCAGATCTTCAAGAACGCGCTCACCGGCATGCCGATCGGTGGCGGCAAGGGTGGGTCCGACTTCGACCCGAAGGGCCGCTCGGACGGCGAGATCATGCGGTTCTGTCAGTCCTTCATGACCGAGCTCTACCGCCACCTCGGTGAGCACACCGACGTCCCGGCGGGGGACATCGGCGTGGGTGGGCGTGAGATCGGCTTCCTGTTCGGTCAGTACAAGCGCATCAAAAACCGCTACGAGGCCGGCGTCCTCACCGGCAAGGGGCTCTCGTACGGCGGGGCGCTCGTCCGTACGGAGGCGACCGGCTACGGCGCCGCTTTCTTCGCCGCGGAGATGCTCGCCACCCGAGGGGAGTCCTTCGACGGCAGAACCGTGAGCGTGTCCGGTGCGGGCAACGTCGCGATCTACGCGGTCGAGAAGCTCCAGCAGCTCGGTGGCACGGTCGTCACCGTGTCCGACTCGGGTGGCTACGTGGTCGACGAGAAGGGCATCGACCTGGAGGTCCTCAAGCATGTCAAGGAGGTCGAGCGCGCGCGGATCCGCGCCTACGCCGACCGTGTCCCGAGTGCGCGCTACGTCGAGGGCGGAAGCGTCTGGGACGTCCCCTGCCACGTCGCGATCCCGAGCGCCAGCCAGAACGAGCTGCCCGAGGACGCCGCGGTGACCCTCGCCCGCAACGGGTGCGTGGCGGTCGTCGAGGGCGCGAACATGCCGACGACACCGGGAGCCGTTCGCGTGCTGCGCGAGGCCGGCGTCGGGTTCGGCCCGGGCAAGGCCGCCAACGCGGGCGGCGTCGCCACCTCGGCGCTGGAGATGCAGCAGAACGCCTCGCGCGACCGCTGGACCTTCGCGCACACCGAGGAGCGACTGCACGAGATCATGCGTGCCATCCATGCCCGGTGTCACGAGACCGCGGAGGAGTACGGCGATCCCGGCAACCTCATCCTCGGCGCCAACGTCGCGGGCTTCCTCACCGTCGCTGAGGCGGTCCACGCGCAAGGCCTGGTCTAGCTGCGGCGGCCGGACGCGTGCCGCGGTCAGTCCGGGCGTGTCTCGCGGTGCGGCGGCCTGCCCCTGCGCAAGGACAGGAGGACAGGAGGACGGTGTATGAGAATCGTTTACAACAGCTACAACGGGCGCTACTCCGACAGCCCGCGAGCGGTGCACCGGGCGCTGCTCCACCGCGCGGATGCCGCCGAGTACGAGCACGTGTGGCTGTGCGACCCCGACCATGCCGCGACGTTCCCGCTCGGCACCCTGACCAAGCAGATCTACACCCCCGAGGGGGTCGCCGCGCTCGAGTCGGCGGACCTCGTCGTGTCCAACGGCCACCTGGAGATGGACTGGCACAAGCGTCCGGGCGCGACGTACCTCCAGACCTGGCACGGGACGCCGCTCAAGCGGATCCATGCCGACGTCCTGTGGGGTCCGGAGGGGCTGCTCGAGCAGCTTTCCCTCGACGTCGAGCGCTGGGACCTCCTCCTGTCCCCGAACACCTGGAGCACCGAGGTCCTGCGCCGGGCGTTCCGCTGGCCGGGGGAGGTCCTCGAGACCGGCTACCCGCGCAACGACGTGCTCGGGTCTGCGGACGCGCCGGTGGTCCGGCGCGAGATGCGTCGCCGGCTCGGCATCGACGACGGCCGGACCGCGGTGCTCTACGCGCCGACCTGGCGCGACGACGTCTTCTGGGAGGGTGGGCAGCGCGCCGCGGAGCTGGCGCTCGACGTCGAGCGCTTCGCCGCCGAGCTGGGCGAGGACCACGTCCTCCTGCTCCGCCTGCACTACAAGCTGACCGGGCGGTTGCGGGCGCCCCGGCATCCCGCCCTACTCGACGTGTCCGCGCACCCCGAGGTCGCCGACCTCTACCTCGCCGCGGACGTCATGGTGACCGACTACTCCTCGACCATGTTCGACTTCGCGGTCACCGGGAAGCCGCTGCTGTTCTTCACTTATGACCTGGAGCGCTACCGCGACGAGCTGCGCGGGTTCTACTTCGACCTGACCGCCGACCCGCCCGGGCCCGTGGTCCGCACGACCGAGCAGCTCCTCTTCTGCCTGCGCGAGCTCGACTGCCTGAGGAGCCGCTACGCCGAGGCGTACGCGCGGTTCCGGCGACGGTTCTGCCCCCTCGACGACGGCCGCGCGACCGAGCGGGTCCTCGACCGCGTCCTGCGCTACGGCGGCACCGGCCTGTGAGCCCGGTGCTGCCCGCGTCGGTCGCTGCCGCGCTCGCCGCGGCGGTCGGCGTCGACCACGTGCTCACCGACCGTGACGTCCTCGCCTCCTACGAGACCGACTGGACCGGGCGCTTCCGCGGGACGGCCGGCGCCGTCGTCCGTGCGGCCTCCACCGCAGACGTCGCGGCGGTCGTCCGGGTCTGCGCGTCAGCGGGCGTGCCCGTCGTACCGCAAGGGGGAAACACCGGCCTCGCCGGAGGAGCGGTGCCACCCGAGGGAGCGGTGGTCCTGTCGACCCGCCGCATGGCCCGGCTCGGTCCCGTCGACACGGTCAGCCGTCAGGTGACCGCGGGCGCCGGTGTGACCGTCGGTGCGGTGCAGCGAGCCGCCCGTGCCGCGGGGCTGGACTACGGCGTGGACCTCGCCTCACGCGACACCGCGACGGTCGGCGGGACGGTGGCCACGAACGCCGGGGGACTGCGCGTCGTGCAGTACGGCGACACGCGACGCCAGGTGCTCGGCGTGGAGGCCGTCCTCGCCGACGCGTCCGTGCTGTCACGGCTCGGCGGGCTGGCGAAGGACAGCACCGGCTATGACCTGTCCGGTCTGCTCGTCGGCAGTGAGGGGACGCTCGGGATCGTGACGGCGGCACGGCTGCGCCTGGTGCCGCGCCGGGACCCGGGGACCGTCGTCCTCGTCGGCTGTGCGGGCGTCGAGGACGCGCAGCGGCTCGTGCCGGCGAGCGGCGTGCGGGCCGCCGAGCTGATGTTCGCCGCGGGCGTGGACCTCGTCCGGCGCGTCGCCGGGCTGCCACGGCCGCTGCAGGCGGACTGGCCGGCGTACCTCCTGCTGGAGACCGACGACGTCCCGGACCTCCCGGACGGCGTCGACGCGGCGGTCCACCCGCGGCTGTGGGACTACCGCGAGCGGCACACCGAGGCGATCAGCACGGTCGGCGTACCGCACAAGCTCGACGTCGCCGTTCCGCACGCGCGGCTCGGCGAGCTGGTCGCGGCCCTCCCCGACGCGGTGGCGCCCCACCACGCCTACGTGTTCGGCCACATCGCGGAGGCCAACCTCCACGTCAACGTGGTCGGACCCGCCCCGGACGACGACACGGTCGACGACGCCGTGCTGCGGCTGGTGTGCGGACTCGGCGGGAGCATCAGCGCCGAGCACGGCGTCGGGCGCGCCAAGACCGGATGGCTGGGGCTGTGCCGCTCCGAGGCCGAGGTCGCGGCGATGCGCCGGGTCAAGGCCGCCCTCGACCCGGCCGGCATCCTCAACCCGGGAGCGCTGCTCGGTCCCGTGTGAAGCCGCCGGGCCCGCGTCGTCGCTCGCGGCAACGGCGCCGGGACACGAATTCCCCGTGTGTCGCGGGTTCGGCCCGCCCGCCGGGGGGGAGCATGGGCGCCGTGCACGCCGTACGCGCCGGCGGGGACGGGTCGACCCCGGCCCGACCGTCCCGGCGTCCCCAGGTCGTCGCGCACCGCGGTGGATCCGCGGTCGAGCCCGAGCACACCCTCGCCGCCTACCGCGGGGCGATCGAGGACGGCGCCGACGCGTTGGAGTGCGACGTACGCCTCACCCGCGACGGCCACCTCGTCTGCGTCCACGACCGTCGGGTCGACCGGACTTCCAACGGCCGCGGCCCCGTCTCGACGTTCGAGCTCGCGGACCTCGACGAGCTCGACTGGAGCGTTCGAGCGGATGCCTGGAGCCGCGACGACCCGGAGCAGCCCGACCGCGACCGGTCCGGCGTCCTGACCCTCGAACGGCTGTGCGGCATGGTCGCCGACTGCGAGCGGCCCGTCGAGCTGGCGATCGAGACCAAGCACCCGACCCGGTACGCCGGGCTCGTCGAGCGCCGTCTGGTCGAGACGCTCGCGCACTTCGGCTGGGACCGTCCCCGGCGAGGCGCCTCCGCTCCCGTGCGGGTCATGAGCTTCTCGCCGGTCTCACTGCGGCGCCTGCGGGCCGTCGCGCCGGACCTGCCGACCGTGCTGCTGCTCAACTGGATGCCGCCGCCCTTGCGTGGCGGCCGGCTGCCTCGCGGGGTCTCCATCGCCGGTCCCGGCATCCACGTGCTGCGGGCCCATCCCGGCTACGTCGAGCGCGTGCACGCCGCCGGCCGTCAGGTCCACGTCTGGACGGTCAACGACCCGGACGACATCGACCTGTGCCTGCGCACCGGCGTCGACGCGGTCATCACGGACCGGCCCGCGAGGGTCCGCGCCCGGTTGGGGAGCCGAGAGCCCGATGCGCCGAGCACCGCTGGGGGCACGCCCGGCAGCGCCTCGCACCGTGACGGGCGGGCGGGTCTTCGGCGGGCTGTGCAGACCGGTCGTTTCCCGCTCCTGCGCCGAGGGCACAACGCGGGGGACACACCCGCGCGAGAGGAGCCGACGTGCTGACCGCGTCGAGGGGGGTGGCCGTCACGTCCACGGTCCTCGTCCCCCACGCCACGCACAGCGTCGCGGACGTCCGCCAGGCGGCCCTGCGCGACCTGCGCGGGAACGGCTGTCCCGCCGAGCTGGTCGAGGACGCAGTCCTGGTCCTGTCCGAGATCGTCAGCAACGCCCTCAAGCACGCGCGCCCGCTCGAGTCCGGCAAGGTGCGCGTCGAGTGGACCGTCGAGCCCCGGGCCATCCGGCTCGCCGTGACCGACGGTGGCTCGAGTACGCGGCCGCGGATGTCGCCACCGTCGCGGTCGGCGACAGGCGGCCGCGGGCTCGGCATCGTCAACGACCTGGCCGGCGACTGGGGCGTCACCGAGGAC
>JALYMU010000177.1 GCA_030773595.1 Actinomycetota bacterium
AGGAAGTGGGACGGCTCGACAAGCACCGGTAGAGGCTCGGCATCCGGGACGGCAGTCAGTGCCGAGTGCGCCGCGTCTGGGGGTGTCACTGTGTGAGTCGGAAGGCGACGAACATCCCCAGGACGACGACTACCAGGACGCGTAGAACGGGATGGACAGTCGTCTGCCGAGGTGGGCTCCGACTTGCCCGCTCAGGACCGAGCCGAGGGCGATGAGCGCGACGACGACCCAATTCGGGGCGGCGAATGCGGCGAAGACGACCGCGGCGGCGGCGTTGGACGCCTGACCGCGCCGGTTCCTTACCGCGTTGATCACCTGTAGGTCCTCGTCGAGCCCCAGGGCGAGCAGTGCGATGAGGATTGACGCCCTGCCCGGCACCGAAGTAGCCGCACGGTGGAGTGTTCCCGCCCGTGTGTCCGGCCGGCGCAGCGGGCACGGGAACAGCATCACCGAGACCGGGGGGTAAAGCAGATGACCACCGACAGCGAAGACGCCACGACGAGGAGCGGGGCGGGCGCCGAGCACGAGCCCGCGAGCACGCCGGCGGACACGACAAGCAGCCCGCAGTCGCCCTACGACATCGGTCTCGCCGCGGACGAGGACGAGACCGGCCCGAAGCCGCTCGACACCGACCTGGAGGACAAGCAGGTGGAACGCGAGGCCTGAGTCCCCTGCGGCCTCCGCGACCGCTCAGCTCGGCTGTCGCCGGCTGACTTTCACCGGACGGCATGAGTGCCCGGCCGGCGTGATCAAGCGGCCTGCGGGCTCATCGAGGCTCAGGACGAGTGGCAAGACAGCGACCACCGCTTCTTCCGCGACGAGTCCATGGCGCTGCCCAACCCGCCCGAGCCGACCGCGATCGAGCCTCCTGCCGACACCGGACCTGCGTTGGCCCTCCCGTATTGCGAGGCAGTAGACGCAGGCTCGGTGCGCGTCGTGGCCCGCCATGGCCTGGGGCGCTGACCGCTCGCCTGGCCCGTGGCCTCGGCGCGGGCGCGGCGATCTCCGCCGGGTCGCCGCGGTGTTCATCGTCGCCGGCCTGCTGCTCGCCGCCGGGCTACGGCTCGTCATCGGTGCGGTGCCAGGGCTGCCGTCGCCGTAGGCGCCGGACTGGTCGTGCTCGGCGTCCTGCTGCTCGCCGGCCGCGAGATCGGGATCGCGGTCAACGCGAACGGGCTGGCGGGGCGACGATAAGGGCGCGCGCGGCCTCGTGGCGTTCGGCGCGGCGTACGCCCTGTCGTGCACCGTCGCGGTGCTCCTGGCGGTCGTTGGCCAGGCCCTCGCCGCAGCCGACGTCGTCGCGGTCCTCGCGGTGTTCGCGGCCTACGCCGCCGGTGCGGCGAGTGTCCTGGTGCTGCTGACTGTGTCGGCCGCGCTCGCCAGCGGCGCGCTCGCCCGGGTCGTGCGCCGTGCACTGCCGTTCGCCGGCCGGGTCTCCGGCGCTGTTCTCGTTCTGTCCGGGCTGTACTTGATCGCGTACTGGGTGCCGCAGCTCGCCGGCCAGCGCGACGGGACATCGTTGAGCCGACGCGGAGGCGCGCTCGCCGCCATGCGACCCAATGGCTGCAAGGCCATACCACCGCCGTCGCGGCCGCCGCAGCCGCCGTCGCGCTCGTCGGCGCCGCGCTCCGTCCACCCCGGCGGTCAGCACCACGTACGTCGCTGGAAGGAAGCCGGTCGAGGCATCCACCACCCCCCACAACCCGGCCGCCGCACACTCGCAGTGCGGTGACGGCGCAGGTGGCGAGCAGCCGGGCGCCGTGGCTGCGCGCGGCGCGGACCAAGCCCTGCGTGACAGCGACCGGGTTGATCGCTCCGTCGCTGCGAAGGTGCCGGGCCCGGGCCAGCGGCTCGGCCAAGTGCGGCTTGAGCCGTCCGACCTCTCCCGCATCGAGGAACTGCTCGAGGCAGGAGGCAGGGGCGCTCCTCCTCGTTCTCCTCGTCCCACACCAACGAGCCGGACCAGCGGACCTCAACGCCAGGCACCTCGGACAAACGAGCGATTACGGGACCGCCCGCCGGCTGCCCGCCGCGTGTAATGCTCAGCGACTGGCGCTTTCTCACAGCGCTACGCGGAAGGGTGAGGGCTGGCGATACTGCCCTTGCGCCCGCCGCGTACCACGCCTGGTGCCCGCAGTGGCGTACGGCTCCCACCCACCAGCACTCGCCATCCAACCGCGGTGCGTTGCTCGGTGTTGGTGGCGAAGGCTGTGATCCGAAGCCCGTCGGCGTCGGTGAAGCGCAGCTGCGCGCCGGGTGCGGCCGTTCCTTGCGGACGATCACCCGCATGCCGGGCGGCCAGCCGGACAGGTCGAGCAGGCCGGACAGCTCGGCGACCCAGGCGCCGTCCCGGACACCGCCGTCCTGTCGAGCGCGACCTGCCAGACGTCGTCGGGCAGCAGGGCGAGCAGCTGCGGAGTGTTCGCGGGCAGCCCGAACCCGACGGAGTACGCCAGCCGCTGGCCGGTGAGCCAGTTCAGCAGCGCGTGAGTGGCGCCGGCGCCGTCGATCCGCACGAGGACCTTGCGGCGGGTCGGCTGCCCGGCCGGTAGCCGGGTAGTTGACGCAGCGCCTCCTGCAGCACAGTGATGTGGTCGGTGGCGGTG
>JALYMU010000178.1 GCA_030773595.1 Actinomycetota bacterium
GCTGCGGCCGGGGTGGAGGGTGGGGCGGCGGATGAGTGTCACTGCTCAGGTCGGTCCGGGCGACGATGCCGCGCGCGAGCCAGGCGCCCCTCGTCATGAGGCGACGGGTGATGAGGCCCGTGAAGAACGTGCCAGCGAATGCTCTGCGACAGCCAGATGGCCAGGCATGCAGCGGACAGCACGGGCAGTGGGAAGAGGAGTATCCCCGGCGTGTCAGCTCGGTATGTCAGCACGCTGGGGTCGTACATCCCCACGATGGTGATCGGGATGACGAGCGCGCTCAGCACTCCGCCGACCCACCACCCGATACGCCCCCTGCGCCACAGTCGCCACATCATGAACGCCTCGATGGCGGCACTCGGTGCGACGTATCTCCATTCGGCCATGAGCGCAGCGTCGTAGAGCGAGCACGCCGTCGACAACGCCGCGTGCCACCAGAGCAGCGGCGCAACGGTCCGCTCCGGGGTCGGTCTCACCTGGTTCCTATCGGTGGTCACTCGCTGGCCCTTGAACGACATCCTCGAGGGGCCGGTTGCGGTAGGCGGTGTTGTGCCCAGCCGCGAGGTGATGGCCATGCAGCCCTGAAGGTCATTACGCGGATCAGGGCGCGGCTGTACGGCGCGCGGCTGCTGATCTCGTGCCGGTCGTCGCGCTAGCGCCGCCCGTTGCGACGCGGTGACGACCACGGCCTGGCTGCGCCGTGTCGACCGTGCTGGCAATCTTGACGCATGACCGGCGACAGCGGCACCTTCCGGGACCAGCGCCAAGAGGCACGCGGCACGGGCTCCGGCGATGTCCCGCCACCGCACGCGCCGGCGCTGCCGTCGTGGCTCGCGACGGCACTGGTCTTCCTCTCCTCCGCCGCCGTCCTCGTGCTGGAGATCCTCAGCCTGCGGCTGGTGGCGCCGTACGTCGGGGTGACGCTGCAGACGAGCACCGGCGTCATCGGCGCGGCGCTCGCGGCGATCGCCTTCGGCGCGTGGACTGGCGGGCGGGTAGCCGACGTCACGGATCCCCGACGCCTCCTGGCGCCGGCGCTGCTGCTCGCCGGGGTCGCGACGCTCCTCGTCCTGCCCGTGGTCCGCTGGGCCGGGTCGGTGCTGACCGGGCCGGACGCCGGAAGCGTCTTTCTCCTCGCCACGCTTGCGGTGTTCGTGCCCGCGGCACTGCTGGCATCCGTCACCCCTCTTGTCGTGAAGCTCGAGCTCGCGGACCTCTCCCGCACCGGCAGCGTGGTTGGTTATTTCTCGGGCGTCGGGACCCTGGGAGCGATCGTCGCGACGTTCCTCACCGGGTTCGTCCTCGTCGCAGCCCTGTCGACCAGCGTCATCGTGCTGTCGCTCGGCGGGCTCCTTGTCGCGGCCGGCTTGGCCGTCGCGGTCGTACTGCGACGTGGACGCGACCCGATGACGACCTCCTGTGTGGCGGCCGCGGTGTTGTGCGGATCGTTGACCGCCTTCGCCCCGGACCCCTGCGAGCGCGAGACGGCGTACCACTGCGCGCGCGTGGTGCCCGACCCGTCGAGGCCCGCCGGCCGCACCCTGCAGCTCGACACGCTCCGGCACAGCTACGTCGACCTGGCCGATCCCACGCATCTGGAGTTCGGGTACGTCCGGGCACTCGCGTCCGTGGCGGACGTGTTCAGGCGGCCGGGCGAGCCGATCGAGGCCTTGCACCTGGGGGGCGGCGGGATGACCTTCCCGCGATACCTCGCGGCTAGCCGGCCCGGGACGTCGAGCCGGGTGCTCGAGATCGACGCGGGCGTGGTCGAGGTCGGGCGGCGGGAGCTCGGACTGCGTACGGGCGACGACCTGCACGTCGACGTCGTCGACGCCCGGGTCGGGCTGGCGGCAGAGGCGGGCGGGCGGTACGACCTCGTGGTCGGTGACGCCTTCGGCGGCATCGCCGTCCCTTGGCACCTGACGACCGTCGAGACCGCGCGCGACGTCGCACGGGTGCTCCGCCCCGACGGTGTCTACGCCGTCAACGTGATCGACTACCCGCCGAGCGCCTTCGCCTCCGCGGAGGCGGCGACGCTGCGCCGCGTCTTTCCCCACCTCACGGTCGTCGCGCGGGACTCCGCCATCACCGGGCACGACGGCGGCAATTTCCTGCTCCTTGCCTCCCGAGCCCCACTGCCCGTCGACGCCATCGCCGCGCGGCTCGCCGAGCGGGACGCCGAGCTGCGCGTGGCGAAGCCCGCCGAGGTCGCGCGGTTCGTCGCCGGGGCGGCGGTACTGACGGACGACCACGCACCGGTTGACCAGCTGCTGAACCCGTACGGGTGAGTGCCGCATCGACGGCTACGCTCGCCGCCCGAGGTGGGGCCTGTGAGGGCCCTGCCCGTCGCGCCGCCGTAAGGAGCCGCCGATGCGCACGCTGCTCACGAGCTTCCGCAACTTCGCGTTCTCGGGAAGCCTCGTCGACCTTGCCGTCGGTCTGGCCATTGGTGCGGCCTTCGCGACGGTGGTGGAGTCACTCGTCGCGGACGTC
Organism: Actinomycetota bacterium; assembly: GCA_030773595.1. Classification (GTDB taxonomy): domain Bacteria; phylum Actinomycetota; class Actinomycetes; order JALYMU01; family JALYMU01; genus JALYMU01. The sequence continues at coordinate 2,494 of JALYMU010000178.1, forward strand.
ATCCTCCCGCTGGTCGCGGCGATCTTCGGCGAGCCGAACTTCGACGCGCTGGTCCTCCGCGTCAACGGCGCGGAGATCCGCTACGGGTCCTTCCTGACGGCCGTCGTGTCCTTCCTCCTCCTCGCCGTCACGATCATGTTCCTCGTGCAGGCGATCCGACGGGCGACCGGTCGCGAGACAGCCGGCGCCCAGGGCAACCGTGAGTGCGACCACTGCAAGAGCTTCATCCCCGTCGACGCATCGGTGTGCATGTTCTGCACGCGTGACGTGGTGCCGGTCGTGTCGGACTGAACCGGCACGCACCGCTGGTCCGCGATGCCGGCAGGAGCCCTCAGCGGGACCCGGGTCGCGGCACCGTGAGCTCGCGCGCCTCGGCGTACCTGTCCCGCACGAACGGCGTCGGGTCGGCCTCGTAGGTCTCGGTGCCCGAGCGTGTCCACTGCGGCGGCTCGACCTCGCCCGAGAGGGCCCACGCCGCCTGCCGCGCCGCGCCGTCGGCGACGTACTCACCCGGCGCCGGCACGACCACCGGTCGCCCGAGCACGGCGGGAGCGATCCGACGTACGGCCTCGGAGCGGGCGCCCCCCCCGATGAGCAGCACGCGCTCCACCCGCGCGCCCTGTGCCACGAGCGCGTCGACGCCGTCGGCGAGCCCGCACAGCAGGCCCTCGACCGCGGCCCGCGCCAGGTGTGCCGGCGTCGACGTGGCCAGCCGGAGGCCGTGCAGGGACCCGGTGGCATCCGGCCGGTCCGGGGTCCGCTCGCCCTCGAGGTAGGGCACCAGCACCAGCCCGTCGCTGCCCGCGGGCGCGGAGAGCGCGAGGCGGGAGAGCTCGTCGTGGTCGACACTGAGCATGCGGGCCGCCGCGTCGACGACGCGGGCGGCGTTCAGGGTGCACACAAGCGGCAGGAACCGGCCGGTGGCGTCGGCGAATCCCGCAACGGCCCCGGCGGGATCCGCGGCCGGCACGTCCGCCACCGCGCAGGCGACGCCCGACGTCCCGATCGAGACGATGACGTCTCCGGGTGCCGCGGCCAGGCCCAGCGCGGCCGCGGCGTTGTCGCCGGTCCCCGCGCCCAGGACCGCGCCACCGGGTGTCTTCGCCGCGACCGCCGCGGGCTGGATGACCCGGGGCAGGACCGCGTCGTGGCCGAGCGCTCGGACGAGCAGGTCGCGCCGGTACTCGCCCGTGGCGGCGGACCAGTACCCCGTGCCGCTGGCGTCACCGCGGTCGGTCGTGAGGGCGTCCAGATCGCCACCCCGTGCGAGGCGCCAGGTCAGCCAGTCGTGCGGGAGGCAGACAGCCGCCGTCCGCTCGGCGTTGGCGGGCTCGTGCTGCGCCATCCACCGCAGCTTGGTGGCGGTGACGGCGGCCACTGGCACAACACCGACGGCGTCGGCCCACGCCCGGCGGCCCGCTTGGCCGCCGCCGAGCTCGGCAACGAGGTCCGCGGCCGCGCCGGCCGACCGGGTGTCGTTCCACAGCAGCGCGGGGCGGACGACCCTGCCCGCATCGTCCAGGCAGACCATGCCGTGCTGTTGCGCGCCGACAGCTAGCGCGTCGACGTCCTCGAGCCCACCGGCCGTGGCCGTCGCCGCCGCGAGAGCGTCCCACCAGGCGTCCGGGGACACCTCGGTGCCGTCCGGGTGTGGCGCCCTGCCTTCGCGGACCACGGCGCCCGTGGCCGCATCGCGCACGACGACCTTGCAGGACTGGGTCGAGGAATCGACCCCTGCGACGAGCGGCATCACAGCACCTCCGCACCGGGAAAGACCGAGAGCGGGACGCTATCGCGCTCCGCCCTCGGTGCTGGCTGTGCTGTCGTCGGCCGTCAGCCCTGGCCGGACAGACCGTTGCGCGTGATGACGTCGCGGTACCAGTACGCGCTGTCCTTCCACGTGCGCTTCTGGGTGTCGTAGTCGATGTGAATGATTCCGAACCGCTTCGAGTAGCCGTAGGCCCACTCGAAGTTGTCCATCAGCGACCACACGAAGTACCCGCGCACGTCGACGCCGCTGTCCATGGCCTGTCCGACCGCGTCGATGTGGTCATCGAGGTAGGCGATGCGGCGCTCGTCGTGGACCCGCCCGTCGGGCTCGACCTCGTCGGCGAATGCCGCGCCGTTCTCGGTGATCATCAACGGCAGGCCCGGGTGGTCGCGGTGCACGCGTGCCAAGAGGTCGGTCAGACCGGTTGCGTCGATCGGCCAGCCCATCTCGGTGTAGGGGCCCGGCTGGCGCACGAACTCCACGTCGTCGCAACCCGGCCACGGCGACGCCGCCGCCTGCCCGTGCCCGTCGGCGGTCTCGCGCGGCGAGCTGCCGTCCCAGGCCTGCACGAGCGTCGGGTTGTAGTAGTTGACGCCCAGCAGGTCGAGCGGCTGGTTGATGTCGCGCAGGTCCTCCGGCCGGACGAACGACCAGTCCGTCAGCGTGCTCGTGTCGTCGAGCAGGTCCTGCGGGTAGGCGCCCTGCAGCATCGGACCGAGGAAGACGCGGTTGGCCACCGCGTCGACCCGGCGTACGGCGTCCGCGTCGGTGGGGGACACGCCCCGGACGTGGTGGAGGTTGAGTGTCACGGACATCTTGGCCGTTGGCGCGACGACGCTGCGCAGCGCCTGGACGGCAAGCCCGTGCCCGAGGTTGAGGTGATGCGCCGCGGCGAGCGACGCCGCTGGGTCGGTACGGCCCGGTGCGTGCACCCCTGAGCTGTAGCCGAGGAACGCCGAGCACCACGGCTCGTTCAGCGTCGTCCACGTGCCGACCCGGTCACCGAGCGCCGAGCCGATCTTCTCGGCGTACTCCGCGAACCGCAGCGCGGTGTCGCGGGCCGGCCAGCCGCCCGCGTCCTCGAGCGTCTGGGGCAGGTCCCAGTGGTAGAGCGTCGCCACCGGCTCGATGTCCCGCTCGAGAAGCGCGTCCACCAGTCGGGAGTAGAAGTCGACGCCGGCCGAGTTGACGGCGCCGGCTCCCGTCGGCACGATCCGCGGCCACGCGATCGAGAAGCGATAGGCCTTCAGGCCCAGGGCCCCCATCGCGTCGACGTCCTCACGCCACCGGTGGTAGTGGTCGGCCGCCACGTCGCCCGTGTCGCCGTTGAGGACGCGCCCGGGCGTGTGGCTGTAGGTGTCCCAGATCGACGGGGCACGGCCGTCCTCCGTGGCGGCGCCCTCGATCTGGTACGACGCGGTGGCCGAACCCCAGAGGAAGTCCTGCGGGAACGTCCGCGCGGTCGTGGCGGTGTGCGAGGTCTGTGTCGTCATCCGTTTCACTTCGATGTCGGCCGGGCAGGACTGGAAGCGTTCCCAGCCTGCGGTTGGGAGCGCGGGCATGCGTGCGTTCCGGCCACTGTCTCATGTTCCCGGGACCGCCTGCGACGGTGGTGGACGAGGCTTACGCTCGGACCGTGGCGCCCGAAGACGAGCTCCTGCCGGAGCGGATGACCGAGGACCGCGACGAGTCCTGGGGCGAGCGGGACGCCGGGCGCGACGACGAGTGGTACCTCGACGAGCGCCCGCCTCACCACGGCGACTGAGCCGTACGCCGGGTCAGGGCCCTCGGATGACGACCGACAGGCGCGCGGTGACCGCTGAGCGGGCTAGGGCTGCGGCCGTCGCGGGCGTCGTCGCTAGCACCACCAGGGCGCCCTCGCCGAAGGCCGCATCGCCGAGCAGGGCGCCGTCGTCGCCGGTCGACGGAGCGACGACGACGCGGACGCGCTCGGCGACCACGCGGGCGTCGTAGCGGTTGGGTGGAGCGTCGGTCCCTGCTTCCACGTCCGTGGCCCGTGCTTCACCAACCTCCGCCGCCGCCATGACATCGACGACGTCGCCCGTGTGGAGCAGGGCGGCAGCACCGGCGTCGGCGATGCGGACCGGCGCGGCGACGAGCCCTTCGCCGTACCCCTCGAGCAAGGACCCGCCCACGACACGGACGTCCGTGACGGGCTCGCCCCGTCGGACCGGAGCGGCGAGGACCCGGCCACGCAGCGCTTCCGGGTCGTGGGAGGCGCCGTCCGGCACGGTGTCGGGAGGCACCTGCGCGACGAGGAGGTCCGCGTCGTCGACCGTGGCGCCGGCGCGTAGGTCGCGCGCCGCGACCACCAGCCTCGTCGTCGCCGGCGGGTCCGGCGCGAGCACCGGCAGCCCGACGGCCACGGCACCCGCGGCCAGCACGGCGGCGACGATCCGCCGATGCCAGAGCACTGCTCGCCTGAGCTCACGCCACCACGGCGTGGACGTCCTCATGGCCATCGATCGGGCCGACAGGTACGGCGGACCGCCGCGACGTACGGCGGTCGGGGCGGGGACGCGGTCACGACCATGCGTGGACGGTATGGCCGCCGCGTCAGCCCGCGGTGCTTCTCCACAGCCCTGCTCGGGCCGCGATTCGTCCCTGTGGACGGACACGTACGTCCGCAGCTACGCGGCGGACTCCTTCTTCGCGCTCGACGAGGCCGTCGACGAGCCGGTGGACGCGGCGGCCGCTGGTGCGGCGTCCTTCTTCGGCGTCGCCCCGTCCTTGGGGGCACTGTCGCCCTTGGCGGAGCCGGCGTCCCCGGTGCCGGCGTCGGACTTCGACGCGCCGGAGCCTCGGCTGTCGGTGCGGTAGAAGCCGGAGCCCTTGAACACGATGCCCACCGAGGAGAACAGCTTGCGCAGCCGGCCCGTGCACTCCGGGCACTCGGTCAGCGCGGCGTCGTGAAACGACTGGACCGCCTCGAACCGGTGGTCGCACTCCGTGCATGCGTACTGGTACGTCGGCACCGTCTCTCCTCTGGCACTCCTGACCTTCGAGTGCTAATGATGCGGGACGCGATGCCGATCCGTCCACCCGGTCGCGCCGTCGGGTGCACGTCCGGCGTAGGAGAGCAGTCGACGGATCAGTCGTTCCCCGGCCGCCACAGGTCGGCGAGGATGCGGTCGACCTCGCGCTGCAGTGCGTCGGCGCTCACCCCACGCTCGGTGCGCAGCAGGATGAGCTCGCGGTCCTCGCCGACGATCTCAGCGACACCGGGAACGCCGAGCAGCCGCTCGCCGAGCACCTCCTGCTGTTCGTCGGTGAGCCCATGCGCGGCTTCCTCGCTGAGGTGGAGCTCGAAGTCCCATGCGGGATGGTTCGACGGCAAGACCTCGCCCTCGACCGGCTCGCCCCCCGGGTCACGCCGCGCCGGCAGGTCGCGTAGGGAGTACTCGACGGTGTTCGTGAGACCGATCGGCCCCTGCCCGCGGTCCATCCGGTTCAGCTGGACGAGCACCTGCTGCCAGGGCGGGACCGGGTAGTCCTTCAACGTCGGCTGGTGGTATCCCACCACCCCCGGGTCGTCCTGCTCGATGTCCCAGGTCGTGCCGGTGCGGCGCGTGACCACGTCGCCGACGACGGCGATGAGCCCGTGGGCAAGGGACGCACCGTAGGGCGTCCATCCGAGCTGCCGGATCTCTCCGTCGTACCACTGCGGCGCTGGCACTCCTGGTACGTCGCGACGCACATTCGCGTGCACGAAGCGCAGCAGCGGGTCCAGATCCTCGAGGTCCGGGTGCGCGGGGCAGTGAAGTCCTGCCTGCGCGGCGTCGGCGAGGAGCAGACGGCGGTGCTCGCGCAGCTGCGGCTCCCAGGAATCCAGGAACCGGTGAGCTTCCTCCAGCGACGGTGGGTTCTCCCAGGAGCCGATCAGCGACACGCCCTCATTCTCGCCCTGGGCCGAGATGCGCCGACCGACGCCGTCGACGCGCGCCCTCGCTATCCTCGCCGCATCGCCGCCACCCTCGTCGCCACGGACCTCGCGGCCGGGCACGGACACCGCTCCCTGTTCTCCGGCCTCGATCTCGTCGTCACGCCCGGAGACGTCGTCGGGCTCGTCGGCGCCAACGGCGCCGGGAAGTCCACGCTGCTGCGCCTGCTCGCGGGTCTCGACCAGCCCGAGCACGGCGCCGTACGCCTGACCCCGCCCAACGCCACCGTCGGCCATCTCCCGCAGGAGACGGAGCGCCGGCCGGGCGAGACGGTGCGCGCCTACCTCGGGCGGCGGACGGGTGTGGTCGCCGCGCAACAGACCCTGGACGCTGCGGCGGACGCCCTCGCGCGGGAGGAGCGCGGCGCGGACGACGCCTACGCCGACGCGCTCGAGCACTGGCTCGCCCTCGGCGGCGCGGACCTCGACGAGCGCGCCGAGCAGGTCGCCGCCGACATCGGGCTCGGCGTCGGGCTGGACGCCGCCATGACGGACCTGTCCGGTGGCGAAGCGGCACGCGCGGGCCTCGCCGCGCTGCTGGTCAGCCGCTACGACGTCTTCCTGCTCGACGAGCCGACCAACGACCTCGACCTGGACGGGCTCGAGCGTCTCGAGCAGTTCGTCACGGGTCTGCGGGCCGGTGTCGTCGTCGTCAGTCACGACCGCGAGTTCCTCAGCCGCACGGTCACCGACGTCGTCGAGCTCGACCTCGCCCAGCAACAGGTCAACGTGTACGGCGGAGGCTACGAGTCCTATCTCGAGGAGCGCGAGGTCGCCCGCCGCCACGCGCGTGAGGCTTACGACGACTACGCCGGGACGCGCGCCTCGCTGGAGGCGCGTGCCCGCACACAGCGGGCGTGGATGGACAAGGGCGTGCGCAACGCGCGCCGGAAGGCGACCGACAACGACAAGTTCCTCAAGCAGTTCCGCGGCGAGACGAGCGAGAAGCAGGCGGCGAAGGCACGCCAGACCGAGCGCGCGATCGAACGGCTCGACGTCGTCGAGGAGCCGCGCAAGGAGTGGCAGCTGCAGATGTCGATCGCGGCCGCGCCGCGCGCCGGGGCGGTCGTCGCGACGCTGCGCGCGGCCGTCGTACGCCGCGGCACCTTCACCCTCGGCCCGGTCGACCTGCAGGTCGACTGGGGTGATCGCATCGCCGTGACGGGGCCCAACGGTGCCGGCAAGACGACCCTGCTCAGCCTGCTCCTGGGGCGGGTGCCACCCGACGAGGGCACCGCCGCACTCGGGCCGTCGGTGGTTGTCGGCGAGGTGGACCAGGCGCGCGGCCTCCTGTCCGGTGACGTCCGCCTCCTCGACGCGTTCCATACACACGTGCCGGGATGGCCCGACTCGGACGTGCGCACGCTTCTCGCGAAGTTCGGCCTCACTGCCGACCACGTCATGCGCGCGTCGACCACGCTGTCCCCGGGGGAGCGCACTCGCGCCGCCCTCGCCCTTCTGCAGGCGCGCGGCGTCAACCTGCTCGTCCTCGATGAGCCGACCAACCACCTGGACCTGCCCGCCATCGAGCAGCTCGAGCAGGCGCTCGCGACGTACGCCGGGACGCTGCTGCTCGTCACGCACGACCGACGCATGCTGGCGGCCGTGCACACGACCCGCCGGCTGCAGGTGGCCGGGGGCGAAGTCCGGGAGGCGCGCTGACGACACGGGGGTAGCCGAACTGGGAGCGTCTCCACGAGACTGCCCGTCAGTCGTCGTGGGAGGGGGAACCACCGTGACCCAGGTCAGCCGCCGTCGCTTCCTGCGGGCGGCCGGGCTCACCGCGGCCGGGGCGCCGGTGCTGGTCGCCTGCGCGTCCCAGAAGCCGCGGACGTCCGCCGAGCGAAGTCCTGCTGCCGGCTCCCGGCGCTTCCCCGACGGGTTCCAGTGGGGTGCGGCCACCTCGGCGTACCAGGTCGAGGGCGCAGCCCACGAGGACGGACCCGGTCGCTCGGTGTGACACGTTCAGCGAGTCCTCCGGTCGTGTCGCCGGCGGCGACACCGGCGAAGGTCGCCGCCGACCACTATCACCGCTACGTCCAGGACCTCGACCTCATGGAGCGGCTCGGCCTGCGCAGCTACCGCTTCTCGATCTCGTGGTCCCGCGTGCTGCCGGCGCGCAAGGGCACCGTCAACCGCAAGGGCGTGGACTTCTACCGGCGTCTGGTCGACGGGCTGCGCGACCGCGACATCGAGCCCGTCGCGACGCTCTGGCACTGGGACACGCCGCAGGCAGGACACCGGTGGCTGGGAGGCGCGCGACACCGCGCTGCGCTTCGGGGACTACGCCGAGGTCGTCTACGACGCGCTGGGGGACGACGTCGGGACCTACCTCACGCTCAACGAGCCGAAGACGGTGCCCAACGTCGGTTACCGGTACGGCGTGCACGCCCCCGGCAAGCGCAGCGAGCGGGCCGCGTCCGTCGCGACCCATCACATGTTGCTCGCGCACGGCCTCGCGACGCAGGCCCGGGCCGCCGCCGGGCTGCGCGCAGCGATCGGCCCGGCTCTGAACCTCCACCCGACGTACCCCTCCGACAGCTCGGCGGAGGCGAAGGCGGCCGCCGTGCTGCAGGACGGGTTCGAGAACCGGCTCTACCTGGACTCGATCTTTCGGGGGGACCTATCCCGCCGACGCGCTGGAGACCATCGACGGGGAGGCCCTGCGCGGCGTGGTGCGGGCGGGCGACCTGAAGGTGATCTCGACGCCCGTCGACGTGCTGGCCGTCAACTACTACACGCCCGTGGTGGTCGACGGGGACCGCCGGCCGGTGGAGAGGTACGAGACCGCGCACCCGGCGGACTGGCTGCAGATCTACCCCCAGGGCCTGTACGACGTGCTCACGCGCGTCGCCCGCGACCACGGCAAGGATCTCCCCCTCATGATCACCGAGTGCGGGCGCCCCACCGAGACCGACCGCTCAGGGGACGGGACGGGACGTACGACGACGCCGACCGCATCACCTTCCTGCGGGACCACCTCGTCGAAGCGCACCGCGCGGTCCAGGCCGGTGTGAACCTGGTCGGGTTCCAGGGGTGGTCGCTGATGGACAACTTCGAGTGGGCGGAGGGCTACGAGCAGCGCTGGGGGATCGTTCACGTGGACTACGAGAGCGGCAAGCGCACCCCGAAGCGCAGCGCGGAGTGGTACTCCGGTGTCATCGCGGCGAACGCCGTCTGAACCTGCACCGCTGAGCCATCCGACTGGGACCGCACCATGAGCACTCAACTACGCCCCGGCCCCGCCGACACAGGACCCATGAGCCGCACCTCCGACCGTGGGACGCTCGCCGCCCCGGCGACCGTCGTCGTCGCGCTGCCGGACGGTGCCCGGCGTACCTACACGGGCATGGGCCCGCACGAGGTCGTCGAGGCATCGGTACGCCGGGACGGGTCGCTGCTCGTCGCCGCGCGACGGCTCGACGCGGGGTACGACGGGCGGCGTGGCGGCGGACGCCGCGTCCTGGACCTGCTGCCGCCGGGCCACTGGGCCGAGGTCGTCGAGGGCTGACGTCCTTCAGCCGCCGGGCGCGCGGGCGCCCCGCCGTACCGCGCCGGTGTTCCAGTCCGCCAGGCGCCCGCGCCGGGACACGGCGCGCAACCGGCGTTCGGTCTCCTCGCGGACGTCCGCGGTCGCCACGATCAGCAGCTCGTCCCCGGCACTGAGAACCGTGTCGCGCTCCGGCACGAAGGCCGAGCCGTCGCGGACCACGAGCGTGATGGCCGCCTGACGCGGGAGCCTCAGCTCGAAGACCTCCACGCCGTGCAGCCTCGACTGGTCGGGGATGCGCATCTGGAGCAGGTCCGCGCCGAGGTGCCCGAGGGGGGAGGACTCCACGTCGAGGTCGCGCGGCGCGTCCGGACCGGTGAGGCCGATGGCGCGGGCGACCCGGGGCAGCGCCGGTGCCTGGACGACCGTGAGCAGGACGACCAGCACGAACACCACGTCGAAGAGCAGGTCGCTGTCCTCGACGCCCTCGACCACGGGGACCGTCGCCATGACGATCGGGACGGCTCCGCGCAGCCCCGCCCACGCGATGAACGCCTGCTCCCGCCAGGGGATGCGGAACGGCGTGAGGCTCGCCAGCACCGACAACGGCCGAGCCACGAGGAGCAGCGCCGCACCGATGCCGAGGGCCGGCAGGACCGCCCAGCCCAGCAGCCGGCTCGGGTCGGCCAGGAGACCGAGCAGCACGAACAGCCCGATCTGGGCGAGCCAGGCGAGTCCCTCGGCGAACCCGCGCGTCGCGGGGCCGTGCGGCAGCCGGGAGTTGCCCAGGACGAGCGAGGCGAGGTAGACGGCGAGGAAGCCGGAGCCGTGCAGCGTCGCGGCGACGCCGTAGGCGCCCAGGGCCAGCGCCAGCACGGCGATCGGGTAGAGACCGGAGGCGGGCAGCGCCATCCGGCGCAGTCCCGCGGCGCCGGCCCGCCCGATGACCAGGCCGGTGAGCGCGCCGACAACGAGCTCGAAGACCAGGAGCCCGACGAGCCACCAACTGTCGGGCGCGGACTCCGTCGACAGCGCGACGACGAGGATGACGACGGGCGCGTCGTTGAAGCCGGACTCCGCCTCCAGCAATCCGGCGACCCGTGGCGGCAGCGGCACCCGGCGCAGCACGGAGAACACGGCCGCCGCGTCCGTCGACGACACGACCGCGCCGACGAGCAGCGCGAAGCGCCAGTCGGCACCGAGCAGCACGACTGCGGCCGCGGCGGTCACGACGACCGAGACGCCCACCCCGAGGGTCGCGAGCACGGCGGCGGCCGGCACGGCGTCGCGGATGTGCCGCCAGGACGTGGTGAGGCCACCCTCGGCGAGGATGACGACGAGCGCCGCGTAGCCGAGGACCCTGGTGAGCCCCGCGTCGTCGAAGTCGATCCCGACGCCGTCCTCGCCGAGCACCAGTCCGAGGGCGACGTAGAGCAGCAGCGAGGGCAGCCCCGTCCCGACCGAGAGGCGGACGGCGGCGATCGAGGCGAGCAGGACCACGGCCCCGACGAGCAGCCCGAGGTCCAGCTGCTCGACGGTCACGATCACCTCACCTCCGGTGACCATCCTCCCGGACGTCCGTCGTAGCGCGGAACCGGTGGACGCCGCCCGGAGTGACCGCGAGGTCGACCGCCCGGTCGTGCGCCTCGACGGGTACGTCGTCGAGCAGCTCGTCGTCGTACAGGAGCACCGCCGTCGTGGCGCCGGTCCGGACGCGAGCCAGCGCGCGGTCGTAGGAGCCGCCGCCGCGCCCGAGGCGGTGCCCGGACCCGTCCGCGGCGAGGCCCGGCACCAGCACGAGGTCGGCGTCCGCGACTGCTGCCGGACCCAGCCTCGTCAGGGTGGCGTCGGGCTCCAGCAGCCCGCGGGCGGCGGGCGCCAGGCGGTCGGGCCCGACGTACGGCGCCCAGTCCAGGTCGCCGTCGGGCAGCAGCACCGGGAGCAGCACCCGAACCCCCCGCTCGCTCAAGGCGGTCAGCAGCCCGTCGGTCGGCGGCTCCGTGCCGACGGAGACGTACGCCGACACGACTGAGCCGGCGCGGACCTGCGGCAAGGCGGCGACGTGGGCGGCGAGGGCGGTGCCGCACCGGGTGCGCTCCTCGGAGGTGCGCGTCGCGCGGGCCCGCAGGACCGCCCGCCGCAGCGCGCGCTTGTGCTCGACGAGGTGGGGAAACCTCCTCCCGGGGTCGTGAGCCGGCCCGCTGTCCGTGTGCGTCCCCACGCCCGTCCGTCCGCTGGTCCCCGAAGTCGTCAGTCGCGCGTGGAAGCATCGCACCGGAGAGGGAGGAGCGTCTGTGAGCCTTCGCACGCGGGTCTGGCTGGTGGTGGCCACCCTCGTCGTCGTGCCGCTGCTCGCGGCCGCCGCCGTGGTCTCCGCTCTGGTCCCGCGGGCGTCGGCCGCTGCCGTCGAGAC
>JALYMU010000179.1 GCA_030773595.1 Actinomycetota bacterium
GCACGACTCCGCGTCCGCCGACGCCGGACCATCCGCAGGCGCCGGACCATCCGCAGGCGCCGGACCATCCGCAGGCGCCGGACCATCTGCAGGCGCCGGACCATCCGCAGGCGCGAGGTCCCCGGCCGACCCACCGCGAGGCCCGTTCGCGCCGCCGTCCTGACCGCGGCCGAGATTCCGCGGCGATGTCGACGCCGGCCGTCCCGACCGCGGCGGTCCTCATCCCAGGTCCGTCGCAACCCCCGGCCCGAGACGCGCGCGAGGGGCGCACCGGCGTACGGTGCGGCCGCTCGCGGACCTCCCTCGACCCCGGGCCGGAGCGACCGGAGGTTCGAGCGACCTCAGTAGCGGTACTGCTCGGGCTTGTACGGCCCCTCGACGTCCACGCCGATGTACTCGGCCTGGTCCTTGGACAGCTTCGTCAGCTTCACGCCGAGCGCGTCCAGGTGGGCACGGGCGACCTTCTCGTCGAGGTGCTTGGGCAGGACGTAGACCTCACGGGCGTACTGGTCGTTCTTCGTGAACAGCTCGATCTGCGCGATCGTCTGGTTGGAGAACGAGTTGCTCATGACGAACGACGGGTGCCCCGTGGCGTTGCCCAGGTTGAGCAGCCGACCCTCGGACAGCACGAGGATCGAGTGACCGTCCGGGAAGACCCACTCGTCGACCTGCGGCTTGATGTTGTTGCGGTGGATGCCCGGGGTGCGCATGAGACCGGCCATGTCGATCTCGTTGTCGAAGTGGCCGATGTTGCCGATGATCGCCTGGTGCTTCATCGCCGCCATGTGCTCGGCGGTGACGATGTCCTTGTTGCCCGTCGCCGTGATGAAGATGTCGGCGGTGGACACGACGTCCTCGAGGGTCGTGACCTGGTAGCCGTCCATCGCCGCCTGCAGTGCGCAGATCGGGTCGATCTCGGTGACGATCACGCGGGCGCCCTGCCCGCGCAGGGACTCCGCGCAGCCCTTGCCGACGTCGCCGTAGCCGCACACGACCGCGACCTTGCCGCCGATCAGCACGTCGGTGGCGCGGTTGATGCCGTCGATGAGCGAGTGGCGGCAGCCGTACTTGTTGTCGAACTTGCTCTTGGTCACCGAGTCGTTGACGTTGATCGCCGGGAAGAGCAGGGTGCCGGCCCGCTGCATCTCATAGAGGCGGTGGACGCCCGTGGTGGTCTCCTCGGTGACGCCCTTGATGCCCTCGCCGACGCGCTGCCAGAAGTTGCCGTCGCGCTCGAGCGAGGCCCGCAGCACGTCGAGGATGACGCGGTACTCCTCCGGGTCGTCCTCGCCGGCCTGCGGCACCGCGCCGGCGCGCTCGAAGTCGGCACCCTTGTGCACCAGGAGCGTGGCGTCGCCGCCGTCGTCGAGGATCATGTTCGGGCCGTCGCCGTCGGGCCAGGCGAAGATCTGCTCGAGGCACTCCCAGTACTCCGGCAGCGTCTCGCCCTTCCACGCGAAGACCGGCACGCCCGACGGCGCGTCGACGGTCCCCTGCGGGCCGACGACGGCGGCCGCGGCCGCGTGGTCCTGCGTGGAGAAGATGTTGCAGCTGGCCCAGCGGACGTCGGCGCCGAGGGCCACGAGCGTCTCGATGAGCACGGCGGTCTGCACGGTCATGTGCAGCGAGCCGGCAACGCGTGCGCCGCGCAGCGGCTGGGACGCACCGAACTCCGCGCGCAGCGCCATGAGCCCGGGCATCTCGTGCTCGGCGAGGCGGATCTCCTTGCGCCCGAAGTCTGCGAGGTTGAGGTCGGCGACCTTGTAGTCACCCGCTGCCACCGCGGCGCGCGCGGTGGTGGTCAGGTCTGGGCTGATGCCTGCGGACATGTGGGGTCCTCCGGTCGATGGGTGCCCCGCGCGCACGGCGTGCGGGACCTGCGGATGGTCGGCGTACGGCGCAGCGGCACGCCTCGAGCGGCTGCCGCGCATCCGTCGTCGCTACGGAGCCCGCAGCGGCGCGGCCTTCTGGCCCCCATCGGGTACGCCGTCGACTCCGCGGCCAGGGTAGCGCGCAGGTCAGACCGCTGCCGTGGCCCCCTGGCTCTGCCGGGCGACCCACACGTCGGGCTCGATGTAGATGACGCGGGCAGTCGGGACCGCCTCGCGGATCCGCGCCTCGGCGGCGTTGACCGCGAGGGCGAAGTCGCTCGCCGACGTGCTGGCCGCCACGGCGACCTTGGCCGCCACGAGCAGCTCATCGGGGCCCAGGTAGAGCGTCTTCATGTGGATCACGCGCTCGACGAGCGGCTCCGAGCGCAGCGCCTGGTCGATGCGCCGGGCGTCGTCGGGGTTGGCACCCTCGCCGATCAGCAGGCTCGACATCTCGACCGCGAGGATGACCGCGACGACGACGAGCAGCACGCCGATCGCGGCGGTGCCCGCGACGTCCCAGTAGCCGTTGCCGGTCAGCAGCGTCAGGCCCACGCCCAGGAGGGCGAGGATCAGGCCGAGCAGCGCCGCCAGGTCCTCGAGCAGGATGACCGGCAGCTCCGGCGACTTGGCCCGGCGCACGAACTCCACCCAGCCCACGCCCTTGCGCACGTGGTTGGACTCCATGATCGCCGTCCGGAACGACAGGGACTCGAGCACGATGGCGACGCTCAGGACGAGGAGCGGCACCCACCACCACCGGCTCTCGAGGAGCTCGTTGGGGTGGCCCGCGTGGATCTCGTGGTACTTGTGGTAGGCCTCGTAGAGCGCGAAGAGGCCACCGACCGTGAAGAGCACGATGGCGACGATGAAGGCGTAGACGTAGCGGGCCCGGCCGTAGCCGAACGGGTGCTCCGGAGTCGCCTGGCGCGCGCCGCGCTTGCCACCCACCAGCAGCAGCACCTGGTTCCCGGCGTCGGCGACGGAGTGGATGGACTCCGCCAGCATCGACGAGGCCCCCGTGAGCAGCCACGCGATGAACTTCGTGACGGCGATGCCGGTGTTCGCCAGGAGGGCGGCGATGACGGCCTTCGTGCCGCCGGAGGTGCTCATCGGGCGAGGCGTCCCTTCATCTGCGTGATGGGGCCGATCGGTGTGGGGTCAGTGCCCCGTAGGAGCGCGACGTAGACACTGAGGAAGTCACCGGTGAGGACGAGGTGCCCGAGCCGCTCCAGGGGGTGCTCGCCCTGCGCGAGGATCTCGTGCACCTGGGTGCCGCGCTCCAGCGCGATCTCGACGAGAGCCTTGCGCTGCGCGGTGACGTGCGGATGCTCGGCGGTGTCACGCAGCAGCAGGATGCGCAGGCGTGCCCCGGCGCCCGGCTCGTCCACCCGGTCGCGGAAGAAGTCGTCCTCGGTGGAGGTGCCGGCGAACGGCCCGTCGAGGGACACGATCTGGTTGTGGGCGATCTCCGGCAGGGCGCCGTAGGTCACCGGGAGCTTGGCGTTCTCGTTGAGCTGGCAGGCCAGCCGGTACGCCGAGGCCTCGGCGACGTCGCCGCTGCCCCACACCGCGGGCAGATCCTCGGCCAGCTCCAGCGCCAGCGCCTTGGCCGGGTTCTGCGACGGCGGTGACGCGGGCCCCAGCGTGGCCGCCAGCCGGTCGAGCCGGTCGGCTGCGGCGTCGAGGGCGTCGCCCGGTACGGCGGCCAGCCCCAGGGCGTCGAGCACGAGCAGCGGCGGCACGGACAGCGCCCACACGTTGGCCCGCGGCAGGCGGCCCCCGGGGTCCACGGGCAGGTGGATCCCCCGGGCCTGCTCCGCCGTGGCGGCCAGCGTGGACCCCGGCGCCCCCACGGTCACCAGCCGGCACCCGCGCCGAGCGGCCTCCCGGGCAGCAAGGAGCACCTCCTCGGTCGCACCGGAGCAGGAGACCGCGATCACCAGGTCGGTCGGGCCCACCCAGCCCGGCAGCCACGGGGCGTGGTGGCTCAGGACCGGCACCGGGCAGCGGGTGCCTGCGACGGCGGCGGTGATCTCGGCGGCGATCCCCGAGCCGCCCATCCCAATCAGCACGACGGCACGCGGGCGGCCCTCGGCGGCGACCTGTGCCACGCCGGCTTCCGTGGCCAGGCGCGTGGCCTGGCGCACCTGCGCTCCCGCACTCGCCACGGCGCGGAGCATGCCGCCCGGATCGGCGGCGGCGATCCCCTGTGGGGACTCGAGGACCGACTCGTCGAGCAGCGGGCTCACCCGTCGTCCCCCCGGACGCGGGCGTCGTCGAGCAAAAGCACGGGGATACCGTCCCGGACCGGGTAGGCCCGCCGGCACGTGGCGTCCGTGCAGACGAGCTCGGAGGTCTCCTCGTCCGGGCGCAGGGGCGAATGGCAGTGCGGGCAGGCCAGCACTTCCAGCAAGAACGGCTCGATGTCCACGGAGGCTCCCGGTCAGGCGCGGACGAGGGCCAGGACCTCGTCGGTCACGGTGCGGCAGAGGCCCTCGTCGGCAGCCTCGACGTTCAGCCGCAGCAGCGGCTCGGTGTTGGACGGACGCAGGTTGAACCACCACCGGTCCGCCTCCACGGTCAACCCGTCGAGCTCGTCGGTCGTGATCCCGTCGCGGGCAGCGTAGTGCGCCCGGACGCGCGCGATGACGGACGCTACGTCGGACACCGTGCTGTTGATCTCGCCGGAGTTCGCGTAACGCTCGTAGGACGAGAGCAGCGTCGAAAGCGGTTCGCGGGAACTCCCGAGCGCGGCCAGCGTGTGCAGCGCCGCGAGCATGCCGGAGTCAGCTCGCCAGAAGTCGCGGAAGTAGAAGTGCCCGGAGTGCTCACCGCCGAAGACGGCCCCCGTGCGCGCCATCGTCTCCTTGATGAAGGAGTGCCCGACACGTGTGCGGACGGGCGTGCCGCCGTGCTCGCGCACCATCTCGGGGACGGCCTTGGACGTGATCACGTTGTGGATGACGACGCCCACGCGACCGGCGGCGCGCTCCTTGGCCAGCTCGCGCACCGCGATGAGAGCCGTCAGGGTCGAGGGCGAGACGATCCGGCCGCGCTGGTCCACGACGAAGCAGCGGTCGGCGTCACCGTCGAACGCGAGACCGATGTCGGCACCCCACTCCCGCACCGCGGCCTGCAGGTCGCGTAGGTTCGCCGGCTCGATGGGGTTCGCCTCGTGGTTGGGGAAGGTACCGTCGAGCTCGAAGTAGAGCGGGACGACCTTCACCGGCAGAGGCCCCAGCACGGCCGGCACCGTGTGCCCGGCCATGCCGTTGCCGGCGTCGACGACCAGGGTCAGGGGGCGTACGGCGGACAGGTCCACGAGCGAGCGAAGGTACGCGCCGTAGTCCCCGAGGACGTCGCGGCGCTCCGACCGCCCGGGCGTCCCGGCGTACGGCGGCACACCGCTCTCCGCGAGGGCCCCGACTTCGCGCAGGCCGGTGTCCTGCCCCACGGGCGCCGCACCGGCACGGCAGAGCTTGATGCCGTTGTAGCGCGCCGGGTTGTGGCTGGCCGTGAACATCGCACCCGGGCAGTCCAGCGTCGCGCTGGCGAAGTAGAGCTGGTCGGTCGAGGCGAGCCCGATGTGCACCACGTCGGCCCCCTGGGCCATGGCACCGTCGGCGAAGGCCTCGGCCAGCTCCGGCGAGGACGGGCGCATGTCGTGACCGATGACGACCCGCTCAGCGGAGAAGACGTGGGCGAACGCGCCGCCGACCGCTCGCGCCAGGTCGGCGTCGATCTCGTCGGGCACGAGGCCCCGGATGTCGTAGGCCTTCACGACCGCGGCCAGATTCCCCACGCCGTCGAGCCTACCGGCAGCGGCCCGTCCTCCGGTCGGCGCTCGCGCCGCAGGCCGGTCGGCGCGCCCCGCGGGCCGGACCCGTCAGGGTCCGTACGCCCATGCAGTCAGCGCCTGCGCGCCTTGTCCAGGACTCCCGCGATCTCGATGGCCTGGCCGTCCTCGGTCCAGGCTCGGTGCTCGCAGGTGTGGCACGAGACGAGCTCCACCGGAGAGCCGTCGGCGAGGTTCATGCTTATCTGCGTCACGCTGATGCTGCCGCACGCGGTGCAGAAAGCGGATGTTCGGGCGCCACGCTGGGTCAGCGAACCCAACGGTGTGGGAATGGCGGGCTGAGTCGTGCGGGTGCGCGGCATCGATACGGCTCCTGCGGACGCGGAAGGGACGCGCGGAGCACCAGCGCCGCGCGACACACACGGGTGTCCTGGCTTGCATCGGCAGCGTCCCGCGCGACCTTGAGCCGTGCCGGAGACGCGCGGGGAAGAACCTCGCCCGACGACATGGCGACGCCGGGACGCCGTTGGCGCGCCCGAAACGTCGCGCGGCGGATCTCAGTCCTCGTCGCGGGCGCCGTACGTCGGGTCGATCTGTCCGGGCTCGAGGCCGAGAAGATCCGCCACGGCCTCCACCACGACGTCGTGGACCAGCGTCGCCAGGTCGCCGCGGTCGCTCGCCCGCGCCTCCACCGGCCTGCGGTAGACGACCACCCGCGCCGGAGAGGTCGGCGTCGCGGGATAGCTGCGTCCCCTGGCCACCGGCCCGCCACCCGGCCGCGGCGCGTCCGGCGGTGGGACCTCCTCGACCGCGAACTCCACGCCGCGCAGGTGCTCGGACCATCTGCGGTCCAGGCGGTCCACCGCGTCCAGCACCAGCTCGTCGAAGCGTTGTGCCCGCGTCCGCGCGAGGGGGACGCTCGGTGGGCAGAGCGGGCCGCGCAGCCCTCGCCCACGCCGGTCGCGATGGCGGGAAACGCGCGGGAGCTGCACGACGGCGAGCCTACCGGCGCGACACGCGCGAGCGGATTTCCGCTACCCTGCGCCACGCCGAGGCGAGGTGTCGGTACCGTCTGCGCTCGTGACACCCGTACGTCGATGCTCTCGGAGCGCGTGCAGCCGCCCCGCGGTGGCCACGCTGACGTACGTCTATGCCGACTCCACCGCCGTGCTCGGACCGCTGGCGACCTACGCGGAGCCGCACTGCTACGACCTGTGCGCCGAGCACTCGCAGCGACTGACCGCCCCCCGCGGCTGGGAGGTGCTCCGGCTGGCGCCGGACCCGGACGCCGCCGGCCCGAGCAGCGACGACCTGGAAGCCCTGGCCAACGCAGTGCGCGAGGCGGCCCGCCCGCAGCGGCAGGAGCACGCGACCTCGGGGGCCATCGAGGTGGGCCGGCGCGGTCACCTGCGGGTGCTGCGCGACCCCGGGGTGTGAGCCGGCGCGAACCCGACGTCGAGCTCAGACAGCCTGCTTCTTGAGGCGGCGACGCTCACGCTCGGAGAGCCCGCCCCAGATCCCGAACCGCTCGTCGTTCAGCAGTGCGTAGTCCAGGCACTCGGCTCGCACCTCGCAGCCGAGGCAGACGCGCTTGGCCTCCCTCGTCGAGCCCCCCTTCTCGGGGAAGAACGCCTCGGGGTCGGTCTGTGCACACAGCGCGCGCTCCTGCCAGCCGAGCTCCTCGGCGATCTCCTCGACGAGCGGATAGACCTCGCCCATCACGCGCCTCCTCGACCCTGGGTGCCCGTCGCTCCTGGGGCCCGGGTCAAGCGACGGGCCGCGACGAACGACAACAATGAAATTACACGCGCGTAGCGGCGCGCCCGTCAAGCGGCGCGGGATGAACCCGGCGATTCGGTCGCGACACGCCGAGTGGCACGCCGCCCTGCGGCGCTGCGGTCCGGCGCTGTGCCGGTCGTCGTGGAAGGCCCGCTCGACACGATTGCGGTCACCAGCGCCGGCGACGGCCACTACGTCGGTGTTGGCGGTGAGGTACGGCCCTCACCGCAGCGCGCCCTGCTCGAATCGATCAGGACCCTGCCTCCCTCGCCCACACCCGCGGCCGGCAGGCGCTCACCGACGCCCTCGACGCCGCAGGCGGTAGCCGCTCGTCGACGCTGTCATCGCCGACCGGATCCGCGGGTGGGACCGACGACGACGACGAGGACGACGACGACGAGGACGACGAGGACGAGGACGGGCGGCGCATCATGCTGCGAGAAGTCACCAAGTCCAGCCGCCCGGACGTCGAGGTCGCCGGGGCGATAGGGCGCGGACTCGGAGGACGCGACCGCGGCACAACCCACCGCGATGCGATCGACTCGGACGAGAACGAGGCCGAGAACGAGGCCGAGAACGACGTTCCTGCCGATGAGGATGACGATCCTGCGGGTCAGGAGGCCGGCACGGTCGCGGGCACCTGGTTGGACAGCTATGTCTACATCGGTCTCGCTGGCATGGGTGGTGGGGTGTTCGTCGACCTCCGCCCGGGGCCGCTACGCGGTTGCGTCCGGTTCTGGGACAAGGTCGAGGCCGACGACGACGGAGACGATGGCGGCGTGGTCGCGTCCAGCTTCACCGACCTGCTGCACCGCGTCACACGAATCCCTAACGACCGATGAGGCCGTCGGACACTGGGTGCCACAGGTCGTCGACGGCCATATCGAATGGCACGTCGCCGAGGGCGACTGACGCGGGCGCGGGGAGCCGCGCCCGGCGCGTCTGAGCGGCTGCCCGCCGGGCGTCCGGACGGACGCCGTGTCCGTTATGGTCTCACCCACTTCGGGCGCTTCGTCGTCACCTCTTCCACGGCCCACGTCTTCTCGTCGGTGCCTCGCAGGATGCAGTAGAGAGCCCGTGGCTTCGCAGCCACCTGGACGTAGTCCCTTCGGCCGGCTCGGGGCACCCGGGGGTTGACCGTCGCGTGTCCCGTGAAGTCCACGTCCGGGAACTTGTCCTTGGCGGCGTCTTCACACCGGACAGCGCGTCTCGACCCTCCCGAAACTCGGGGTACTTATCTGCTTCCCGTGGCCGGTCTCCTGGTCTGGCCTCACCACAACCGGCCACGAGAAGAACCACGGCGAGGGTAAGCATCCACACCGACTTCTGCCCGCACCTGACCTTGCCGGCGCCCCAGCGCGCCGAATACCCGTCGCTGCCGGCTCGCCTGTCACGGATTCGACCCTCGCGTTCCATATCTGCGGCGGGGGCGCGCAAAAGACGGTCTCACCGGCGAGTTCTCAACGAGTAATTCGCCAGTCTCGGGGACTCCACCAGGCACCCATCGAGTTGCATCGGCAGACGAAGCACCGGCGCTTCTGGAGGTGCTTCAGGATAGCGCGTGCGAGGAACTCCCGCGTCCCAACGGCGACTGCCGCGCCCACGGCGATGGTGACCCACGGGCACGACCGCACGGCGACAAGGGCGTTCGCGGCCACCCGGCGCTGACGGCTACAGGGCGCTCACGGTTACAGGGCCTGCCGCCGGCCGGGAAACGCGCCGGCGCTGCGCCCGATGTGCACGAGCCTTGTCCGTCAGCCTGCGGCGCCTGGCCATGCACACGTGTTCGGGTCCGCCGGCGTCACCGGCCCTGACTACGGCTGCGTCGTCACGTGCAGTTGTGTACGGCGGTGCGCCGGCGCGCGTGCGGCACCCGCGCACCGCGGGTCGGCGTACGTCGTGCTCCGCTGCCGCGCGGGCCGGCCCGCGGCGGCCGCGATCGCGAGGAGC
>JALYMU010000180.1 GCA_030773595.1 Actinomycetota bacterium
ACTGGTCCCTTGCAACTTGGCCCTTCCCTTCCAGAACGCTATCGACTCGACCCGGTCCGGTTTGACACTGGGTTGACGACGAGGTCTTATCGGACGGGCGAGTCAGCTGCAGCCGCTGGTGCTCCCGCACCCCTCGCACACGTAGCAACTACCAGCCGGCCGCATCTTCGTGCCACACGTCATGCACAGCGGCGCGTCCGCCCCGATCCCCTGCATCGCCTCGAGCAGCTCGGTCGACGAACCGACCTCGACCGGCGCCGGCTTGACCGCCATCGGAGCTGCCGGAGCCGCAGCCACCGGCACCGACTGCGCCAGCGCCTCCACATCCACGTCAGACGGCGAGTCGTTCGCCGTGCCGTACGAGCCGGCAACCGACGCAGCCCGCTCCTCCGCCGAGAAGATCCCCAGCTCCGACCGCGTCTCGTACGGCAGGTAGTCCAGCGCCAGCCGGCGGAACAGGTAGTCCATGACCGACTGCGCGATGCGGATGTCGGCGTCGTCGGTCATGCCGGCCGGGTCGAAGCGCATGTTGATGTACTTGGAGACGAAGGCCTCGAGCGGCACGCCGTACTGCAGGCCGATGGACACCGACACGGAGAAGGCGTCCATGACGCCGGCGAGCGTCGAGCCCTGCTTGCTCATCTTGATGAAGACCTCGCCGAGCGTGCCGTCGTCGTACTCGCCCGCGGTCATGTAGCCCTCGGCGCCGGCGACGGCGAAGGAGACGGTCTGGGAGCGGCGCTTCTTCGGCAGGCGCTTGCGGGTCGGGCGGTAGGCCACGACGACGTCGTCGTCGGCCTTCTTCTCGCTGTCCTTCTTGCTCTGCAGCGGCTGGCCGACTTTGCTGTTGTTGCGGTAGATCGCCAGCGCCTTCAGGCCGAACTTCCAGCCCTGGAAGTAGACGTCCGCGACGTCGTCGACGGTCGCCTCAGCGGGCAGGTTCACCGTCTTGGACAGCGCGCCGGACACGAACGGCTGGATCGCCGCCATCATCTTCACGTGGCCCATCGGGGAGATGGCCCGCTCCCCCATCGCGCAGTCGAACACCTCGTAGTGCTCGCGCTTGAGGCCGGGGGCGTCGATGACGTTGCCGTGGTTGGCGATGTGCTCGACGATCGCCTCGACCTGCTCCTCCTGGTAGCCCAGGGCACGGAGCGCACGCGGCACCGTCTGGTTGACGATCTGCATCGAGCCGCCGCCGACGAGCTTCTTGAACTTCACCAGCGCGAGGTCGGGCTCGAGACCGGTGGTGTCGCAGTCCATCATCAAGCCGATGGTGCCGGTGGGGGCGATGACGGAGGCCTGTGCGTTGCGCCAGCCGTTGCGCTCGCCGATTGCGAGGCACTCCTGCCAGACCTTGGTCGCCTCGTGCAGGATCCGGGCATCGTCGGCGCCGACGGCGCGCACGCTGTCGTTGGCCGCGGCGTGCTTGCGCATGACGCGCTTGTGGCCGTCGGTGTTGCGGGCGTAGCCGTCGTACGGCCCGACCATGCCGGCCAGCTCGGCCGAGCGCTTGTACGCCGTGCCGGTCATGAGAGAGGTGATGGCGCCGGCGAGCGCGCGGCCGCCCTCGGAGTCGTAGGCGTGGCCGGTCGCCATGAGCAGCGCGCCGAGGTTGGCGTAGCCGATGCCGAGCTGGCGGTAGGCGCGGGTCGTCTCCCCGATCGGCTCGGTCGGGAAGTCGGCGAAGCAGATGGAGATGTCCATCGCCGTGATGATGATCTCGACGCTCTTGGCGAACTTCTTCGCCTCGAACGTGCCGTCCTCGCGCAGGAACTTCATCAGGTTGAGCGAGGCGAGGTTGCAGGAGGAGTTGTCCAGCGACATGTACTCGCTGCAGTTCGCCACCACGACGCCGCTGACGATGTAGCTGTGGTTGCGCGGCTCGGTGAGGTTGTAGGTGGTCTCGAAGCCGGTCGACACGCGGCTCACCATCGCAACGGTCTCGTCCACCCGGTACGTGCCGTGCGCCTCGACCACGTGCGCCAGGCGCTCGGCCTTGCTGGGGATCGTGAACCCGATCAGGGACTGGAACGCCGGGATGTGCCTGCCGCTGATGCGCAGGTCGAAGCCGGGTCCGTCGGAGGAGTAGGTGGCCTTCGTGCCGTCCTTGCGGGTGTAGCTGAACGACTCCGTCTTCGTACCGGTCTGGTAGATGCTCCCGCGGATGCCGAGCGAGGCCAGCAGCTCCTGGACACCCAGCAGCAGCTCCTCGCTGCGGCTGCCCACGCCGACGTAGCGCGTGCCCTTGACCTCCTGGTCGACGACACAGCCATCAGCGTCGAACAGACCGCGCAGGAAAGCGACGAGGGCGTCCTCCGGCGCACGGAACACCGCCTCGGGCACGACCTTCTCGGACGAGCATTCGCGGCTGACACCGAGTGCGCCGAGGAACGCAAGCACCCCGTCCCGTGTGACGCGCAGCTGCTGCGTGCCGTTCGCCTGCAGGCTCGGCTTGCTCCGGTGACCGGTGATGCGCTCGATCAGGTCGCCGTGGCGCTCGAGCAGCGCCTCCCGCTCCTCCTCGTTGCCGTAGACGGTCACGGCCGCGTCGGCGGTGACGCAGCCGTCGCCGACCAGCCAGCCGAGGTAGTGGGCCAGGTCCTCGTCCCACTTCTCCGGCAGGTCCAGAGCCTTGGTCATGCGGGCCGAGCGCCCGGCGATCAGCGCCGCCTCCGGGAGCAGCGCCGAGGCCGCCGACCGGTCGGCGCGGTGCAGCGACTTCACGACGCGGTCACCCTCGGTCAGGTCCTCCGCACGCACCCAGCCGCTGGTGGTCCACACACGGTGGTTCGGGGTGCAGCGCAGGCGCGAACCGTCGGTGAAGCGCAGCTCGAGCACCTCCTTGGTACCCGTGACCATGTACTGCGTCGGCGCGGTCGCGATGATCCGGTCGGCGGCGTCGGTCTCGCTGGTGACGTCGTTGGTGTAGACGCGGAAGCTCTCTCCTACCGCGGCCTCCCCGACGAGATCGCCGATGCGGACCAAGCCGCCGTCGGTGACGACGCGCTGGTCGGCGGGGAAGCACGGGTTGGAGGCGGTGATGCGGCCCGACTCCGGGGTGGTGTGCCAGTCGTTGATGGTGTCGTCGTACTGGATGCCGGGGTCGGCGCACTCCCACGCGGCGGTGGCGAGCTTCTTCCACAGCTCGCGGGCGTCCACGGTCTCGATGACCTGACCGTCGAGGCGGCCGCGCAGGCCGAACTCCTTGCCCTCCTCGACCGCGCGCATGTACTCGTCGCTGACCCGGACGGAGTTGTTGGCGTTCTGGTACTGGACGGACACGATGTCCTTGCCGCCGAGGTCCATGTCGAAGCCGGCGTCGCGCAGCGCGCGGATCTTGTCCTCCTCGCGCGCCTTGGTCTCGATGAACTCCTCGATGTCGGGGTGATCGACGTCGAGGACGACCATCTTGGCGGCGCGGCGGGTCGCGCCACCGCTCTTGATGGTGCCGGCTGAGGCGTCCGCGCCGCGCATGAACGACACCGGGCCGGAGGCCGTGCCGCCGGAGCTCAGCAGCTCCTTCGAGGAGCGGATGCGGGACAGGTTCACACCTGCGCCAGAGCCGCCCTGGAAGATCTTCCCCTCCTCCTTGTACCAGTTGAGGATGGAGTCCATCGTGTCGTCGACCGCGAGGATG
>JALYMU010000181.1 GCA_030773595.1 Actinomycetota bacterium
GCCGGAGCATCCTGCTCCCGGCGGCCGCTGCGGTGCTCCTCGTGAGCGGCGTGGGCTGTGTCGGCGTGGCCGTCGCCGGTCAGGTCGCGCCGCCACCTCCGGTGCCCGCCTCGTCGGCGCTGGCGCCCGGGGCCGAGTCATCGACTCCTCGCGACACCGTTGATACTCCTCGCGACACGGTTGATCCGCCTCGGGACACTGATACTCCTCGGGACACGGTTGATCCGGTCGTGGACAAGGAGGACCGGGCGAGAGCTGCTTTCGCGGCGGCTCAGAACAAGATGCGCGCCGCGGCCCATGCTGATGACCCCGCGCGCCTGCAGAAGGGTTCGGACAAGAAGCCTGCGGCGAAGAAGCCCGTGGCCAACAAGCCCGTGGCGAAGAAGCCCGTGGCGAACAAGCCCGTGGCGAACAAGCCCGTGGTGAAGAAGGCTCCCGTTCAGCCCGTCCGGACCTCACCGCCGGTACGGGTGTCGGTTGGGCCTTTGCAGATCGACACCGACCTGGTGCCGCTGGGCCTCACCGGGTCAGGACAAATCGAGGCACCCAAGGAGTACGACCGCGCCGGGTGGTTCACGCAAGGACCGCTCCCCGGTGAGATCGGCGCGGCCGTCATCGCCGGCCACGTCGACTCCTCGTCCGGACCGGCGGTCTTCTACCACCTCTCGTCCCTCAAACCGGGAGCGGAGATCGTGGTCGAGCGCAAGGACGGGTCCACGGCGACCTTCCGTGTGGACCGGCTGGCGGTCTACTCCAAGGACCACTTCCCGACCGTCGAGGTGTACGCGACCAACGGTCGCGAGCTGCGGCTCATCACCTGCGGCGGCGCGTTCAGCGACGGCGACTACCAGGACAACGTCGTGGTCTTCGCCAGCCTGGTTGCCGAAAAGCGCGCGGGCGCGTAGCACTGCGCTGGCGGCTGCCCGCGCGGTCGCCGAATGGGTACGCTTAGCCGCGTGGTCCGTTCAGCGGCTCGCACGCCGGCGTGGCGCAATTGGTAGCGCACTCGACTTGTAATCGAGCGGTTAGGGGTTCGAGTCCCCTCGTCGGCTCTCTCTGACCTCCGGCTTTGTTCCACGACGGCGATCACCGTGCCCGCCGAGCAGCCACGAGGCCCGCCTCACCCGCGTCGTGCGGGACGTCTCATCCCGGCCTCACCCGACTGGTGCGAAGCGACAACGAGTCGCGCGAGGGATGCTGTACGACCGCGACGCGGCTGGCACCGGGCATCGGGCGTCTCCACCGAGACACGTCTCACTCACCGATCGGCCGAGGGGATTGCCTTATCGCGATGCCGGCGCAAGCCCGTCAGCCACGTCGTGCGCCGCCAGGCGCGCACGAACATCGACCAGTTGATTCGCGGCATCGCCCGTCACGGGCGTTCACTGACAGACAGTACGCGCACACGCCCTCGTACAAGACAACTGACGGCACATTCGTCCGGGTCTGACGCTGGCCGCGCTGCCGATGATCCTGCTGTTCTTCGTTGGTCAGCGGCAGTTCGTCCGGGCGCTGACCGAGGGGGTCTGCAAGTAGGTGCCAGACGACGAGGACGAGGACGAGGCCAGGGCTTCGGCGTCAGGTCGAGCCCTGGAGCGCCCGATGTAGGGCGGAAGTTCAGCTCGGCGGGAACGCGGCTGTGCGCTGCTCCGGTGACAGGGCGGCCAGCACGACCTTCCCTTGAGACGTCTGTACGGCGAGGAAGCGCGTGCCGATGTCGACGCGCAAGGAGACGATCTTCGGAACGGAGACGCGGGCGACGTAGACGATGTCCGAGCCGTCGAACCGCGCCATGGACGACGACTCACCGGTCTGTGAGACGAGCTCTCCATGTCCGGCCGGCCGATGTTCCAGAGTCGTTGCGACGCAACGTAGGACATGCCGAGTGACATGACGTTGGGCGTCACCTCGAAGCTGCCGGCGACGACCCGGACGAAGCCGAACTCCTCCAGCGTGAGCATGAGCCGCCGGGCGTTCGGGCGGGCCAGCCCGGCCGCCGCCGCGGCCTCGCAGAGCGACATGCTGCAATGGTGGGCGTCGAAGCAGGCGAGGACGTCGAGGCCCCGCGCGAGCGCCTCCACGAAGTCGGGTCCGGCTCCACGTCCCGCCATCCGCCTCGTGCACCCTGTCGCACGTGTGCGTGCGCGCTCGCAGCGTCCGAG
>JALYMU010000182.1 GCA_030773595.1 Actinomycetota bacterium
GCGTCGCCGTGTCCCGAGGCCACGGGCGCCGCGCCGGTCGTTGGTCGCGCACGCGAGCGCGGATCGCTCTAGACTGAGCGCGGCACTGCTCGTGAAGTCGTTCACAAACCCGCGGACCGAGGACGCCTCGTGACCCCAGCCCCGCGCACCGGCCGTACGTCGGACGCCGACGTCGTCGTCGTCGGTGCCGGTCCCGCCGGGTCGGCCGCGGCCTACCACCTCGCGCGCCACGGTCTCGACGTAGCCCTCGTCGAGAAGACCGCGTTTCCGCGCGAGAAGGTCTGTGGCGACGGGCTCACGCCACGAGCCGTGCGCTCGCTCGTCCGCATGGGGCTCGACACCAGCCCCGAGGCCGGCTGGCTGCACAACCGGGGCCTGCGGATCCTCGGCGGCGGCCACCGGCTGGAGCTGCGCTGGCCCGAGCTCGCGAGCTTCCCGCCGTACGGCCTGGTCCGCCGGCGCCTGGACTTCGACGAGATCCTCGTCCGGCAGGCCGAGAAGGTCGGCGCCCGGCTGCACGAGCGCACCACCGTCACCGGGCCCGTGATCGACGAGCGCACCGGTCACGTCCAGGGAGTGACCGCGACGGTGGAGGACGGCGAGCCCGTCACGTTCCACGCGCCTGTCGTGCTCGCCGCGGACGGCAACTCCACCCGGCTGAGTCTGGCGATGGGGCTGCGCAAGCGCGACGACCGTCCCATGGGCGTGGCGGTGCGCACCTACTACCGCAGCCCGCGCCACGACGACGACTGGCTGGAGTCCTGGCTCGAGCTGTGGGACCGCTCCGGCGCAGACGGCAAGGCCAAGCTGCTCCCGGGCTACGGCTGGGTGTTCGGCGTCGGCGACGGCACGGTCAACGTCGGGCTGGGCATCCTGAACACCAGCTCGGCGTTCGGCAACGTCGACTACCGCGTGCTGCTGCGCCGCTGGCTCGACGCGACGCCGGAGGAGTGGGGCTTCCGAGAGGAGAACCGCACCGCCCCCGTGCGCGGCGCCGCGCTGCCGATGGGGTTCAACCGCACGCCGCACTACACCCGCGGCCTGCTCCTGGTGGGCGATGCCGGCGGCATGGTCAACCCGTTCAACGGCGAGGGGATCGCCTACGCCATGGAGTCCGGCGAGATGGCCGCGGACGTGGTGGTCCAGGCACTCGCTCGACCGGAGGGACCGTCCCGCGAGCGCGCCCTGCTCGCGTATCCGCAGGCGCTCAAGAGCGCCTACGGTGGCTACTACACGCTCGGCCGCGTCTTCGTGAAGCTGATCGGCAACCCCGAGATCATGAAGGTCGCGACCCGGCACGGGCTGCCCCGCCCGCTGCTGATGCGCTTCACGCTGAAGCTGCTGGCCAACCTCACCGACCCCCGCGGTGGCGACGCGATGGACCGCGTCATCACCGCCCTGACCAAGGTCGCCCCGGCGGCCTGACACCCGCGTCGGGGACCGCCCGGCGCGGATAACTAGACTGGGAGATCCCGGGCGGGTGAGCTGCCCCTGCAGCGAGCAGCCACGATCCCGAGCCTCCCAGGCGACGAGACGCAGGCCACCAGACCAGGCCACCAGACCAGGCCATCGAGAGGAGAGCGAGAGCGTCGTGAACGCCTCCGCACCCATCGTCGTGCTCGGCGCCATCGCCGCCGGGTTCGCGGTGTTCTCCATCATCGCGGGCGCCTTGACCGGCCCGAAGCGCTACAACCGCGCCAAGGTCGACGCCTACGAGTGCGGCATCGAGCCGACGCCCCAGCCCATCGGCGGCGGGCGCTTCCCGGTGAAGTACTACCTCACCGCGATGCTCTTCATCATCTTCGACATCGAGATCGTGTTCCTTTACCCGTGGGCCGTCTACTTCGACACGCTCGGGCTCTTCGGCCTGGTCGAGATGGTCCTGTTCATCGCCACCGTGTTCGTCGCCTACGCCTACGTCTGGCGTCGCGGCGGGCTGGAATGGGACTGAGGTAGCCACCAGCCATGGGACTCGAGGAAAAGCTCCCCAGCGGAATCATGCTCACGTCGGTCGAGGCCGTCGCCGGGTACTTCCGCAAGGGCTCGCTGTGGCCGGCGACGTTCGGCCTCGCCTGCTGCGCCATCGAGATGATGACGACCGGCGGCCCACGCTACGACCTGGCCCGCTTCGGCATGGAGGTCTTCCGGGCCTCGCCGCGCCAGGCCGACCTGATGATCGTGGCCGGCCGGGTCAGCCAGAAGATGGCGCCGGTCCTGCGCCAGATCTACGACCAGATGCCCGAGCCACGCTGGGTGCTGGCGATGGGCGTGTGCGCCAGCTCCGGCGGCATGTTCAACAACTACGCGGTCGTGCAGGGCGTCGACCACGTCGTCCCCGTGGACATGTACCTGCCCGGCTGCCCGCCGCGGCCGGAGATGCTCACCGACGCGATCCTCAAGCTGCACCACAAGATCATGCACGAGCCGTTGGGGGCCAAGCGGGCCCGCGAGCTGGAGCAGGCGCGGGCCGAGGGCCGGGCGGTGGACCCGCTGGTCGAGATGCCGTCGTCGGTCCGGGTGGACAAGGAGAAGCGCGCGGCCTATGAGCGGGCCGCCGCCGAGCGGCGCACCGGCCAGTTCGCCATCGAGC
>JALYMU010000183.1 GCA_030773595.1 Actinomycetota bacterium
GGAAGTCGATCAACCGGTAGATCCCGCCGAACGGCACCGCGGGCTTGGCCCGGTCCGCCGTCAACGGCATCAGTCGCTTCCCCTCGCCACCCGCGAGGACCACCGCCAACACCTTGGTCGCCACGAGCGGGACGCTACCCCTCCGGTCTGCCGGAATGTCAGTCCCTCCCCCTAGTCTCAGCGCGTGAGAATCGACCTGCTGACCCGCGAGTACCCCCCGGCCGTCTACGGCGGCGCCGGCGTCCACGTCGAGTACCTCGCCCGCGACCTGCGCCGGCTCGCGGACGTCCGCGTGCACTGCTTCGGCGAGCCCCGCGACGAGCCGGGCGTGCAGGCCTACGCCGACCCGGCCGAGCTCGCGGGCGCCAACGCGGCCCTGCGGGTGATGGGCGTCGACCTCGAGATGGCGGCCGGCGCGGCCGGCGCGGACGTCGTGCACAGCCACACGTGGTACGCCAACCTCGGTGGCCACGTCGCCAAGCTGCTCCACGGTGTCCCTCACGTCGTCACCACCCACAGCCTCGAGCCGCTGCGGCCGTGGAAGGCCGAGCAGCTCGGCGGGGGCTACGGGCTGTCCAGCTTCTGCGAGCGGACGGCCATCGAGGGGGCCGACGCGGTCATCGCCGTCTCCGCGGGCATGCGCGCCGACGTGCTGACCGCCTACCCGTCGGTCGACCCCGACAAGGTCGTCGTCGTCCACAACGGCATCGACACCGAGCAGTACGCACCGGACCGCGGCACGGACGTCCTCGAACGGGAGGGCATCGACCCTGACCGGCCGTCGGTTGTGTTCGTCGGACGCATCACCCGGCAGAAAGGGCTGGCGCACTTCCTGCGGGCCCTGCGCCAGGTCGACCCGGCCGCACAGGTCGTCCTGTGCGCCGGTGCCCCCGACACGCCGGAGATCGCCGCGGAGGTGAGCGGGCTCGTCGAGGAGCTCTCCCGCGAGCGGGCCGGCGTCGTGTGGATCGAGAAGATGCTGCCCAAGAGCGAGGTCGCACAGATCCTCACCCACGCCACCGTGTTCGTGTGTCCGTCGGTTTACGAGCCGATGGGCATCGTCAACCTCGAGGCCATGGCGTGTGAGGCGGCGGTCGTCGCGACGGCGACCGGCGGCATCCCCGAAGTCGTCGCCGACGGCGAGACGGGCCTGCTCGTGCCGATCCAGCAGGTCAGTGACGGCAGCGGCACGCCGGTCGACCGGGACCGTTTCGAGTCCGACCTGGCCGACGCGCTCAACGCGCTGCTGGCCGACCCGGACCGCGCGGCGCAGATGGGACGGGCAGGCCGGCAACGGGCGGTCGAGCACTTCGCGTGGTCCGCGATCGCCGAGCGCACGATGGAGGTCTACCGCTCCGTCGCGGGATGACCTTTCTCCGTACGCCGAGCCGGGCACCCACTGCCGGGCGGGCCGAGCGCGGTCGCGCCTCAGCGTCCCGGCGTCCACGTGGGCTCGTAGACCGCGTTGCATGCGGCGGCCATGGCCCGGCGGCTTGCTCGCGACAGCTCTGCCAGCGCACCGCCGCGCAGGGTGATCTCGCGCGCGCTGACCGCGGCACCGGCGTCCGCCCCGGCAAGGGCAGCGATGGCAGCCAGTCGCCGGGCGGTGACCAGCACCCGGACCGCTCTCGCCGGAGCCCCGGGCGCGAGGACGGTATCGTCGTGTCCTCCGTCGCGCAGGGACCGCAGCGCGTCGGCGACCTCCGGTCGCCAGCGGGCGACGTCGAGGCGCACCAGCTCGGCCGTGACCTGCCGCATCGTCTCCTGCAGCATCCGCTCCGCCTCCGCCAGGCTCGGCGTGCCCGGTGCGGGAGCCGCCGCGATTCCCTGCGCCTGCCAGCGCACCGCCGTACCCGAGGAGCCGAGTGCGGTCCGGGTCGGGACAAGGCCGTACGCCGGAGACGGCCCGCACAGCACGGCCTCACCCGCCTCGAGGGCCGCGGTGTTGAACGCCGGCGGCCCAGGAAGCCCCGCCGGGTCCCCGGGCGCGGGCAGCGCCAGGTGGAGCTCGCGCACGCCGAGCGCGCGCAGGCGGCCCAGCGCCATGGGGAGCGTGACCTCGCGGTCCTCGCCGGGGACGCCGACGACGCGATGGATCTCCCCGTCGCGGCTGGTTCTGCAGGCCGCGTTGTCGAGGCTGACCCGCCCGGCGACGGCGGCGCCTCCCCACGCCGCGAGCAGCATGGAGGACGGGACAGGAAGCACGCTCCGAGCCTAGGTGCGCCCGGCTGGACGTGTCCGGATAGGTTTCCGCGGGTGAGCACGGTCCTGCGCCTGCGCGGCGTGTCGGTCATTCGGGACGGAGCACGGCTGGTCGGCGACATCGACTGGTCCGTCGAGGAGGGCGAGCGCTGGGTGGTGCTCGGCCCGAACGGTGCGGGCAAGACCACGTTGCTCCAGATCGCCGCGACGACGCTCTACCCCAGCACCGGCACCGCGGAGGTGCTCGGAGAGAAGCTCGGGGCAGTGGACGTGTTCGAGCTGCGGCCGCGGATCGGCCTGGCGAGCGCGGCCCTGGCGGAGCGACTGCCGCCGCACGAGCGTGTCGAGGACGTCGTCGTCACCGCCTCCTACGCGGTCGTCGGGCGGTGGAGGGAGGCCTACGACGAGCTCGACCACGCGAGAGCCGGTGAGCTCCTCGAGGCGCTCGGGGTGGCGTCACTGGCCCGACGGCGGTTCGGGACGCTGTCGGAGGGGGAGCGCAAGCGGGTCCAGATCGCGCGGGCGTTGATGACCGACCCGGAGCTGATGCTGCTCGACGAGCCCGCCGCGGGGCTGGACCTCGGCGGCCGCGAGGACCTCGTCCGCCGGCTCGGCGCGCTCGCCGCGGACCCCGGTGCCCCCGCCCTGGTGCTCGTGACGCACCACGTCGAGGAGGTCCCCCCCGGCTTCACGCACGCGTTGCTGCTCCGCCGTGGCGGGGTGGTCGCAGCCGGACCGATCCCGGAGACGCTCACCGCGGCGAACCTCGAGCAGACCTTCGGGCTGCCGCTGGCGCTGCAACGGTTCGGTGACCGCTACTTCGCCCGCGCGCGGACCAGCTCGCGCCGCTGACCGTCTCGAACGCTCAAGGGACCGGTCCGGAGCGGGTTCGTTCAGCGCCCGCTTCGACAGGCCAGTGGATAACCGCATGCGCCGGCGTGGTGACGCCCTAGGATTACTGCATGGAGTGGCTCGGGGACAACGCCTGGTTGGCGTGGCTGCTCGTGGCGCTCGCCCTGGGTGCCGTCGAGATCACCACCCTCGACCTGATGTTCCTCATGCTCGCGGCCGGCGCACTCGCCGGCGCGGGGGCCGCAGCGCTGTCGGCACCGGTGCTCGTGCAGGTCGTGGTGGCTGCGGTCGTCGCGGTCGCCATGATCGGGCTGGTGCGTCCCGTCGCCCTGCGGCACCTGCACCAGGCGCCTGAGCTGCGCACGGGCGCGGCCGCGCTGGTGGGCCGACAGGGTCTCGTGCTAGAGCCGGTCGACGCGCAGGCCGGTCGCATCCGGCTGGCCGGTGAGGTCTGGAGCGCCCGCTCCTTCGACCCCGGGCTCGTGATCGAGCCGGGGCGCACGGTCGACGTCGTCCAGATCGACGGCGCGACCGCCATCGTCTACGAATCGGAGCTGTAAGTGGACGGGCTCGTCACCCTGATCGTCATCGTCGTCGTCGTGGTCGTCGCCCTGACGGTCCTCGCGAAGACGGTCCGCATCATCCCGCAGGCCAGAGCCGGCGTCGTGGAGCGGCTCGGTCGCTACAGCCGGACGCTCTCACCCGGGCTGTCGATCCTCGTGCCGTTCATCGACCGGCTGGCGCCGCTGATCGACCTGCGCGAGCAGGTGGTGTCCTTCCCGCCGCAGCCGGTCATCACGGAGGACAACCTCGTCGTCTCGATCGACACGGTGATCTACTTCCAGGTGACGGACCCGAAGGCCGCCACCTACGAGATCGCCAACTACATCCACGGCGTGGAGCAGCTGACCGTCACGACCCTGCGTAACGTGGTCGGCGGTCTCAACCTCGAGGAGACCCTCACCTCCCGCGACCAGATCAACGCCCAGCTGCGCGGCGTCCTCGACGAGGCCACGGGCAAGTGGGGGATCCGCGTCAACCGGGTGGAGCTCAAGGCGATCGACCCGCCGCCGTCGATTCAGGACTCCATGGAGAAGCAGATGCGCGCCGAGCGGGACCGGCGCGCTGCCATCCTGACCGCCGAGGGAAGCAAGCAGTCCGCCATCCTCACGGCCGAGGGCGCGCGACAGGCCGCCATCCTGCGGGCCGAAGGTGAGGCGCAGGCGCAGATCCTGCGCGCCGAGGGTGAGGCGCAGGCCATTCAGAAGGTCTTCGACGCCATCCACGCGGGCAACCCCGACCCCAAGCTGTTGGCCTACCAGTACCTCCAGACGCTCCCGCAGATCGCCCAGGGTGACGCCAACAAGGTGTGGATCGTGCCGAGCGAGCTGGGGGAGGCGCTCAAGGGCATCGGCGGGGTGCTGGGAGGCTCGGCCGACGGCAGCTCTCCCGCCACCCGGAACGGCGCGTCGGTGTCGCGTCCGGACAACCGGGTCTCCGGCTGAGGCGACGGGGCCCCGCCGCCGGGCGAGCTCCGTAGCACCCGTACCTCCGAGCCCTCCGAGCGCCCGAGCCCCCCGACTCAGTCCGGCTGTCCGGTCTGGTCGGCGGTCTCGCTGGCGATCCGCAGCACCATGTCGACGTACCACCACGCGTGGTTGTACCCGTAGACCGCCTTGCGCAGCGACCCGGGGCCGTCTCCCGCGCCGGACGCGCACAGGTAGTTCCCCGCGCTGAAGACGGAGTCCGCCGCGTCGAGGATGTCGGTGTCCCCGTCACCGTCGCCGTCGACCCCGTACGCAGCGAAGGTCGCCGGCATGAACTGCATGGGACCTCGGGCACCGGCTGTCGATGTGGCGGTGTTCTGGCCGTGCCCCGTCTCCACCTGCCCGATCGCGCTGAGCACCGTCCAGGGCAGCCCGGGGCAGGTCCTCGCGGCTGCGACGTAGTGGGCGTGCATGCCCTGTGCGGCCTGGACCGGGCGCACGTCGCGCTCGACGGCGTCGACGCGTGCCTTCGCCGCCCGGGCGGCGAGCACCCGGAGCGCCTCGGCTGCCCGCTTGGCCTCCTCAAGCGCCCGCGCGCGGTCGTCGAGTGCCGACAGCGTGCGCTGCGCCTGCAACAGCACCGCGGCCAGGTCCGCGGCCCGCTGCTCGATCTCGGACGCGGTGACGACGGCACGGTCAGCGGCGTGATCGAGCTTCTTCTGGGAGGTGCGTGCGAGCAGTGCGGTCCGCGTCGCACCAGCTGACTCGGCGCGGTCGACCCCGAGGACGCGCCGGACGTAGTTCACCCGGCGCAACGCCTCGCTCGTGGAGGTCGCATCGAGGATCCCGGCGTACAGCGGGACCGGCCCCCCGGACATGTAGACCGCGCGGGCTCGACCGCGGGCTTCGCGCCGACGGAGCGCAGCGGCGTACTCCGCGTCGTTCGCACGGTCGTCGACGCCGGCCTCCTGAGCGACGGCGCCAGCCATGCCGCGCAGTGCCCGCTCGTAGGCCGCGAGCGCCTCGGCTGCCCGCTTGGCCTCCTCAAGCGCCCGCGCGCGGTCGTCGAGTGCCGACAGCGTGCGCTGCGCCTGCAACAGCACCGCGGCCAGGTCCGCGGCCCGCTGCTCGAT
>JALYMU010000184.1 GCA_030773595.1 Actinomycetota bacterium
GACGTCGAGCCCGTGGTCCGCGGCGAGCTGCCCGACCGGCACCCGCAGCCGCTCGACGACTGCGGCGGGGTCCGCCGTACGCCGGGTGTGCAGTGCGACCGCGGCGCCCTTGTCCTCGATCCACACACCGTCGGGTACGCCGAGCTCCGCGAGCATCGCGGGCAACGCCTCGCGTGCGGCGGCGACGCCCGGGTGCGGCGGCGGGGCGGCGACCCGGCCGGTGGTGGCATCCCAACGCTCGAGGCCGTAGTGGCCGAGGACGACCAGGCGCTCCAGCCCCGGGACGCCCGCCAGGCCGGCGTAGTCCACCGCGACGGCGGCGGGGCGACCCGTGATCACCGCGATGCGACCGACACGGCGGCCGAGCTCGGCCAGCCTTGGGACCGCCTCGGGATGGGCCCTGGCGGTGGTCGGGTCGGCCACGATGGGCGCGAGCGTCCCGTCGAAGTCGAAGGCCAGCAGCGCGCGCTCGGGCTCGCTGAGGATCCGCTCGAGGGCGGTCCGTCCGGCGTCGGTGGTGGGCTGCGGCGCCGCGCTCGCCGGGCTCACGCAGCCACCTCGGCGTCGGTGGTGGCCTGCGGCGCCGCGCTCGCCCGGCTCACCCAGCCGCCCGGGCGTCAGCCAGCGCGACCGTGAGACGTGTGCCACTGAGGTTCCCGATGCGTTCGCGCACCCGGTCGGTGCCGAGGTCGGCAGCCAGGCGGTTCGCCGCGTCGAGCTGGCCCGGTGGGTAGTAGACCGTCGTGGCGGGCACGGAGCCGCGGAAGTTGCCGACGCCGGTGACGCTCCAACCGGCTGCCTCCAGCCGCTCGGCAACCCGCCCGGCGAGCCCGGTGATCTGCGTTGCGTTGAGCACGACGACCTCCGTGGTCGGCGTGGGCACCGGGGTCTGCGTCAGCGTCGGGGTCTTCGTCGGCGTGGGTGTCGGGGTCGGCGTGGGTGTCGGCGTGGGTGTCGGGGTCGGCGTGGTCGGCTTCGGCGGCTGCTGCCCCGGCTTGCGTTTTGGCGTCCTCGTGGCTGACGACTTCGGAGTCGGCGTGCCTTCGTCGATGGAGGGCGCACCCATCCCGGCGCCGGGGCGGCCCCCGTCCCGAAGGCCGGTCTCGAAGGTCGTGCCCCTACCCGCACCACGCCAGAGCCACAGGCCCCCGATGAGGACGGCGACCAGCGTCACGGCGAGCACGGACGCCACCGCCGCCTCCGGTCCCCTGCGGATCCGGTGGGCGCCGCGACGCTCGCGGAAGACGGGGTCGCTCATGCCGCAGCCACTCTGCGCTCAGGCCTCGACGCCGAGCCTGCGCGCCGAGCGGGCCCGCTGCCTGGTGGATCGCAGCCGGCGCAGGCGCTTGACGAGCATCGGATCGTGGGCGAGCGCGTCGGGCCGGTCGATCAGCGCGTTGAGCACCTGGTAGTAGCGCGTCGACGACATGTCGAACAGGTCGCGGATGGCCTGCTCCTTGGCTCCGGCGTACTTCCACCACTGCCGCTCGAAGGCGAGGATCTCGCGGTCGCGCTCGGACAGCGACTCGACCGACGCCTCGGCGCCGCGCAGGGTGTCTGCGGCCTCCATCGGTCTCCTCCAGCCGTAGGTTCCGGCGCACCGGCGCGTGCGATGCACCCCGGCGCGGGACACAGGACGTCCTCCGCGCCGACGTGTGGCCATGCTACGACGGAACCACACGGTTGTCATTCATGCGCGCGTCGGGCCCGGAGCCGACGCTGCCGCCGAAGGCACGCTGCGTGATGCGTGATCACGCCGGCGTGCTTGGACCAGCACAACGTGGGCAAACCATCCTTCGGCCGGGACCGAATACCGGACAGAACGCCGCACCGTGCGGCCCTTTCAGGAGGAAGAATGAGCAACTCGTACAGCAGCGGCGGTGGCACGACGACCGGCCGCTCTCCGAACCAGCTTCTCGGCATGGTTTTCGGCGTCGTCTACCTTCTCGTCGGCCTCGTGGGCTTCCTCGTCACCAACGGTGTCGGATTCGTCGCCCGGGACGGGAGGGCCCTGCTCGGGCTGTTCGAGCTGAACCCGCTGCACAACATCGTGCACCTTCTCGTCGGCGCCCTGCTGCTCTTCGGCGCGACCCGCGGGCCCGCGACCGCCAAGGCGGTCAACACGCTCGTGGGCGCGGTCTACCTGGTCGTCGGCATCCTCGGGCTGTTCATCCTTCAGACCGGGGCCAACATCCTGGCCCTGAACGGCGCCGACAACGTGCTGCACCTCGCCAGCGCCGCTCTCCTCCTCGGTGTCGGCCTCACGCAGGACAAGGCTCGTACGACGAGCGCGCGCTACTGAGCGCATCGGTGACCTACCGACTCGCCGACGTGGCCCGGTGCTGGGCGGGGTTCGCCTCGCTCGGCGCCGGGCTGGTCCACGCCGCCGTCATCTCCGAGCACTGGAAGGCATGGTGGGCGTACGGCGTGTTCTTCGCCGTCGTCGCCGCATTCCAGCTCGTCAGTGCGATGCTGCTCCTGCGGGGGGAACTCCGCCGCGTCGAGCAGTCGGTGCTCGTGGTCAACGTCGTGGTCCTCGCCGTCTGGGTCCTGACCCGCACGACGGGACTTCCCTTCGGCCCGGAGGCCGGGCGAGTCGAGCACACGGGTGCAGCCGACCTCGGCGCAGCGGCGCTGCAGCTCGCGTGCGTGGCGTGTGTCGGCATGCTCCCGAGCCTGGAGCGCCGACGTGCGCACCGTTCCGCCGTCGGCTATCTCGCCGCGCTCGGTGCGGGCGCGCTGGCGATGTCGCTGGTCGCGACGCCCGCACTCGCGGGAACGCCTGCCGGGGAGCACGTCGTACCCCACGGACACACGGGCAGCTCGACCAGCCACTGAACTTGTTGGACACCTGTGCACGGTCGCCACGGCGGCCGTGCACAGGTGTTCTGCTGTGGACACGTGTCGGGCAGGTCCACGGTCGCCGCGGCCTCCCGGCGTACGGTCGTGCTTGACCGCTTTCTTCGACGGGAGCTCCCATGCACAACAGACCGCTCGGACACTCCGGCCTCATCGTCAGCGAGCTGTGTCTCGGCGCGATGACCTTCGGGCGGGAGAGCGACGAAGCGACGAGCCTGCGGATGCTCGACCGGTTCGTCGAGGCCGGCGGCAACTTCGTCGACACCGCAGACGTCTACTCGACCGGCCGGTCGGAGGAGATCCTGGGGCGGTGGCTGGCCCGCCAGCGGCGGGAGGACCTCGTGATCGCGACGAAGGTCCGGTTCGCGATGGGCGAGGGCCCCAACGAGTCCGGCCTCGGGCGCAAGCACGTGCTTGCAAGCATCGACTCGAGCCTCCGGCGGCTCGGGACGGACTACGTAGACCTCTACCAGATCCATGCCTGGGACTGGACGACTCCGGTCGAGGAGACGCTCGCGACCCTGGACTCGCTGGTCTCGAGCGGCAAGGTCCGCTACCTCGGTGCGAGCAACGTGACGGGCTGGCAGCTGCAGAAGATCGTCGACCTGTGCCGGCAGCACGGCTGGGAGCGCTTCGTCTCCTTGCAGCCGCTCTACAACCTGCTCGATCGCGAGGTGGAGTGGGAACTGCTTCCCGTGTGCCGCCTGGAGGGACTCGGCGTGCTGCCGTGGAGCCCGCTGCGCGGTGGCTGGCTCACCGGGCGCTACCGCCGCGAGATGGGTGGCGCGCCGGAAGGGACCCGCGTGCGTACGGCGGAGGACATGGGCTGGAGCGAGAGCTGGTCGGCGTACGACAACGACCACACGTGGGGCGTCCTTGACGTCGTCGGCGCGGTCGCCGAGGAGGCCGGGCGCACGCACTCGCAGGTCGCGCTGCGATGGCTGCTGCACCAGGCCGGCGTCACCGCCCCAATCATCGGGGCCCGGACGATGGAGCACCTGGAGGCGAACCTCGGCGCTGCTGGATGGGAGCTCGATCCCGGCCAGTTGGAACGGCTCACCGAGGTCAGCGCCCGACCGCTGCCCTACCCGTACTCGCTGCTGGGGACGGGCCCGGCCTGAACGGTCGAAGACCGCGGACGCGCCCGGACACCCCGAGGCAGCCATGGGCAGGCTGCGGCGTCCGCGTGTCGGACGGCGTCGGCACACCGCCGCCGCCGGTGGGCGGGCGTCGTCACGAACCCAGCCGCCCGCGGTGCGGGCTCCCCGATGCTGCGCCGACTGGTTCGATACCGCTCATGCAGCCGGAACCGAATGGTGCCGACCTCGCCGACGCGGGCCTCGCCCGCTGGGTCACCGATGTACGGGGGTCCTCCGGACCGGGCTGCCGCGCCCTCGGCGCCATGTCACTCCGGGCGGCGGCGCGCGAGCGGGCCGCGTCCCGGCCACCCGGCCCTGCACTGTCCGACGTCCGAGACCTTCGCACGGACGCCGGGTTGCGGCTGCGGCTCTACCGGCCGACCCGGGAGACGCGACCCACGGTCGTGTACCTCCACGGAGGTGGCTTCGTCATGGGGGACCTCGACACCCACGACGGCATCTGCCGGACTCTCGCGCACGTCGCCGACGTCACGGTCGTGTCCGTGGACTTCCGGTTGGCTCCCGAGCATCCGGCACCCGCGGCAGTCGAGGATGCGGCGCACGCAGTGCGGTGCATCGACCGGCACCTCGACCGACTCGGTGGTGACCGAGCCGGCGGCGTCGCGCTCGCCGGTGACAGCTCCGGCGCGACGACGGCAATCTTGACCGCCGTACATCTGTGTGCGGACGGACAGCGACCGTCGGCCCTCCTCCTGGCCTACCCCAACGCGGACATGACGTTGTCCGAGCCGAGTGTCGGCTCCGAGGGGCGGGGCTGGGGACTCGACGCGGAGGACCTGCGGTGGTTCGTGGAGCAGTGGGTCCCGGACCCGGACCAGCGGTCCGACCCGGAGGTCAGTCCGCTGCACGCCGACGCGGGCGACCTCGTGCGGCTTCCGCCCACCGTGCTCGCCACCGCCGAGCATGACCCGCTCCGCGACGAGGGCGAAGCGCTGGCACGCCGGCTGGACGCGCTCGGCGTCCTCGTCGAGCACCGGACACACCCCGGCCTCGTCCACGGGTTCCTCGGTCTAGGGCACGTCTCGACGGCCGCGGGCGAAGCCGGCCGCGCGCTGTTCAGGCGCTTCGGCCAGCGTCTCCGGGACCTCCAGGTCCCTGGTTGAGGCCTACGGGGCGAAGAGCGCGATGTGCGGCTGGCGGACGGCGTCCCATTTGAACGTCGTGAAGGCACCGCCCACGGCGAGCTTCCCGGTGGCCGGGTGCGGTGCCATCGCGGTGACACCGAGCGGAGAGTTGGCCTGCGGGGCCCACCCCAGCAGGTTGCCCTCCGGCGTCACGGCGACGAGCTTGCGCCGCTGGATCATGCCCTCGGGGCACTTGCCGTCCGTCCGCGTGACCGGGCACACGTAGGTCCAGTGGCCGCCGGCGTACACGACGCCGTCGAGCACGGCGACGGCCTGCACGCCCCCGTCGGTGAACAGGTCCCACCGGGAGGCGCCGCCGAGCGCGTACTTGCGCAGGTGGCCACCGGGACCGTCCGCGGCCACGTAGACCGCGTTGCCGGTGACGGCGACGTCCTTCGCCGGGTATCCCAGGCGCGCGGCGAAGGACGTGTCGACCGCACCCGTGTCGGGGCGCAGCGCGGCGAGGTTCGCCCGAGCCGTCGAGCCGTTGAGCGACGTGAAGCGCCCGGCGACGTAGAGGCGGCCGGCGGCGAAACGCAGCCCACGCACGTCGGAGTCCGCGCGGGGCTTCCAGCCCGTGGCGAGTGCGCCGCTGCTCAGTGAGAACGCGGCCAGGCGAGCGCGCGACTGCCCGTCGATGTTGAGGAACTTCCCGCCGGCGTAGAGCCGGCCGTCACCGGCAGCCAGTGCGAGCACGCTGCTTCCGGCGGAGTGGACGAAGTTCGACGCCACCGCGCCACTCGAGGCGTTGAGCTTCACGAGGCGGACGCGGCGAAGCCCGTTGACGCTCGAGAAGTCGCCGCCGGCGTAGACCGCGTCACCGACGACCGCCAGCGAGCGGACCGCCCGGTCGGCGCGCGGCGCCCACGGCAGAAGGCGTCCGGTAGAGGTGTCAATCGCCGCCAGCCGCGTCCGGCTGCGCACGGTGCCGTCCTTGTCGGTCGCGCTGGTGAAGTCACCGGCGAGGTAAAGGACGGACCCGCGGTAGGCGACGGCGTCGACC
This sequence comes from Actinomycetota bacterium, assembly GCA_030773595.1. Lineage (GTDB taxonomy): Bacteria > Actinomycetota > Actinomycetes > JALYMU01 > JALYMU01 > JALYMU01. The sequence goes on from JALYMU010000184.1 coordinate 6,147, forward strand.
CGGCCGTTGACCGACGCGGTGCGGGCGGGGGTGTCGCGGACGACGGCCGCGTGCGCGGGAGCCGCCGACACGACGAGCGCGCTCACGAGGGCGCCGGCGAGCGCCGTGCGTGCCATGCGTGCCGTCCTGTGCCTGCGGCGCAGCCTGTCCCAGCCGAACAATGAGAGCTCCGTGTCATCCGATCGCCAAATCGCGCGACACAATGGCACATGTTGGGTCGAAATGTGACCTCAGCCGGTTACCTGGTGCTCGAGGGTCGCCTCGACAGACCACGCGTCGTAGATCAGTCGCGCTTCGCCACCGGGGACGGAGTCCCCTGGGCCTCGTCCGCGAACGGCAGCCGCACGACGAACGCCGCGCCCTCCCTGGAGCCGTTGCGAGCTCGATCGTGCCACCGTGCGCCGACACGAGACTGGCCACGATCGAGAGCCCGAGCCCACTTCCGCCGGCGTCACCGTCGCGGGTCCGCGAGGTATCCGCGCGGTAGAAGCACTCGAACACGCGGTCGGCCACCTCCGAGGACATCCCCTCGCCGTCGTCCTCGACCCGGAGCAGGGCAGCACCGTCCTCGGTGCCGACGGACACCACGACGCACGCCTGCGGACCGGCGTGTCGGAGTGCGTTGGAGAGCAGGTTCGCCAGTACCTGGCGGAGCCGGTCGGCGTCGCCGTCGACGACTGGCGGACGCGCCCCGAGGACGCGCAGATCGACCGTACGGTCCGGTGCCACGGCCCGTGCGTCATGGACGGCGTCGGCCGCCAGCTCGAGCAGGTCCACGCGCTCACGCCGCAGCGGACGGTGCTGGTCGAGCCGCGCGAGCAGGAGCAGGTCCTCCACCAGGGTCGCCATCCGCGTGGCCTCGCCTCGACCCGCCCCATCGCGCGGCGGACATCGCCGGGCTCCTGGACCGCACCCTGCCGGTAGAGCTCGGCGAAGCCGCGGATCGACGTCAACGGTGTGCGCAGCTCGTGGCTGGCGTCGGTGCGAAGTGGCGCATCCGCTCCTCGCCGGCCCGCGCCTGGGCCTCGGACTCCTGCTGGGCGCGGTAAGCGCTCTCGAAGCGGTCGACCATGACGTTGAAGGCGGAGGACAGGCGGCCCACCTCCGTGCGCGGGTCCGCCGCCGGCACGCGGCGGGAGAGGTCCCCGGCGGCGATCGCCCCGGCCGTGGTCTCGACGTCGACGAGCGGGCGGAGGCTGGCTCGTACGGCGTACCAGCTCGCCACGCCGAGCAGCGCGAGCACGACCAGCCCGGTGACCGCGTTGATCGCGGCGAGCTGCCCGACGGTGGCCCGCACCTCGTCGAGGGGAAGGGCGGCGACCGTGACGCCGGCTGCGGTCCGCGCCGCGTGCACCCGCCACTCGCGCGTCCCCCGCAGCGACCCGGTGGTGAACGCCGAGTCCCGTCCGGCCGACAGGTCGGAGAGCTCCGGCAGCCGCGGTGGCGACACGCCGTCGGGCAGCTGTGCCGACGTATCCGCGACGCGGTGGCCGTTCCCGTCGTACTCCGCCCGCCAGAACGACCGGCCTCCGGGCGGACCGGCTCCCCGTGCCCGAAGTCGTCATCGTCGCGCTCGCGATGGTCGTGACCCGCCCGGTCGGCTAGCCGAGGATCGCGTCCGGCGACTGCGAGCTGGTCGTCGACCCGCTCCATCAGCTAGCTGCGCAACGCCGCGGTCCCCGCCGCGCCGCTGGCGAGCAACGCGAGCGCCGCCAGTCCGAGGAGTACGGCGAGCAGCTTGGTGTGCAGCGGGAGGCGCCACAACCGGCCGCGCAGCCGACCGTGGGGCCGCGGCGACCCGGCCGGCACGGCGTCGTCGCGACCCGAGGTCATGTCGCCGATCTCGGCGTACGGAGGACGTACCCCACGCCGCGCACGGTGTGCAGCAGCCGCGGCTCCGTGGTGTCGATCTTCTTGCGCAGGTAGGAGACGTAGGACTCGACGACGTTGGTGTCGCCGCCGAAGTCGTAGTGCCACACGTGGTCGAGGATCTGGGTCTTGGACAGCACCCGGCCGGGGTTCTGCAGGAAGTAGCGCAGGAGCTTGAACTCCGTCGGCGAGAGCGTCACGGGCACGTCGGCCTTCCAGACCTCGTGGGTGTCGTCGTCGAGCTCGATGTCGGCGAAGCGCAGCTTGGCCGTCGGCTGGGCCGCTGGCCCTGCGCCCGCCGTACGACCGGAGGACGGCCCGGATGCGCGCCACCATCTCCTCGAGACTGAACGGCTTGGTGACGTAGTCGTCCCCGCCGGCCGTCAATCCCGCGACCTTGTCCTCGGTGCTGTCCTTGGCGGTGAGGAACACGACCGGGACGTGCCGGCCCCGACTCGCGCAGCGCCCGGACCACGGCGAACCCGTCCATGCCCGGCATCATCACGTCGAGGACCACCAGATCGGGGCGGAACTCGTGCGCCCGGTCGAGCGCCTCCCGGCCGTTGCGGGCGGTGGCGACCTCGAAGCCGGAGAAGCGCAGGCTTGCGGACAGCAAATCCACGATGTTGGGCTCGTCGTCGACGACGAGCAGCCGCGGGTTCGTGGCGTCTGCCGCCGGCACCGCGTCCGTCACGACATTCGCCCTGTCCCGGCCGCGCCCGCCGCGGCCTCACGTCCAGGGTCGGTTGGTGCGCTGGTGTCCGGCTGAGTCATTGCTGTGTGTTGCCTGTGAGTCTGCTGCGGCACGGACGTGACTCGCACGTCAGTTCCCCGTTTCTGCCGCCCGTCGCGCTCGCGCGCGGCGCTTGCCCGCGTGCATGGCCGCCACACGAGCGACCGGGATGGTGTGGCCTTCCTCGACCAGCCCCCGGTCAAGTTCCTGTGGCGCCGGCATCAGCGCGGTCCACGGGTCGACGTCACCGAGCAGTCGCGGGACCGTCGTGATGGTGAAGTCCGGCGGTGACGCGTCGGCGAGGTTGTCCCACGCCAGCGGGAAGGAGACCGGAACTTCGGCGCGGGCCCGCGGGCTGTAGGCCGCGACCACGGTGGCGCCGCCTGCGCGCGTCGCGTCGAGGAAGACCTTGCCGCCGCGGTCCTCCACGACGAACGCGGTCGTCGCGAGCTGCGGGTCGAGCCGCTCCGCGCGAGCCGCAAGGGCGCGGGTGGCCGCCGCGACGTCCGTCGCCGGATCACCCGGAGCGAGCGGGACCACCACATGGACGCCCTTGGCCCCGCTGGTCTTGGCCAGCGCCGTCATACCGACATCGGCGAGGGCCTGCCGCACCAGGAACGCGCCCTGCACTGCCCGGTCATAGGCATCGGGGCCCGCTGGCGGGTCGATGTCGACGACGAGGTACGTCGGGCAATCGAATTCGTGCCCGCGGAAGAGCGTCGGGTGGTACTCGACCGCGCGCTGGTTCGCGAACCACAGGAGCGTCTCGCGGTTGTTGCAGACGGGGTAGCGGACCACCCGTTTCCCGTCCTGCGTCGCGAAGTCGAGTGTCGGGATCGACGCGGGTGCGTAGGACGGCAGGTTCTTCTGCATGAACGGCGCCTGCCCCGGCAAGGTCCGGACGACGCTCAAGGCACGCTCCGCGAGCACGGGCACGAATCGGTCGGCGACGGCGTCGAGGTAGTCGACGAGGTCGCGCTTGCGGGCGCCGGCGTCGGCGAACAGCGGCTGGTCGAGGTTGGTCAGGCGTACGCCGGTCCGCTCCTGCTCCTCGGGCATGTCGACATCCTCCCCCGACCGCTGCGTCCTGGGCGGTGACGGCGAGGCCGCCGGTCAGGTCAGGTCGTCGACGGACGCTACCCGCACGAGGTCCTTGACCGCATCGGACAGTTGCGTGTCGAGCGTGATGAGCGCGTCGGCCTGGAGCTGGGTCAGCGCGACGTACTCCGCATCGAAGGTGTCCGGCCAGTCGAGCCGCTGAGCGTTTTCCACGCCGCCTTCGGGAGGACACGGTCGCCGAGCAGTCGACAACGCAGCGCACGAACGTAGTCCAGCTGCCGCTCGGTGTCCTGCTTCGTCATCTCAGCCCGGCGCGGCCTAATGAAGGAGCGAGAGCACCTGCGAACGCAGCAGCGCCGGAGCCAGGAGCCGGTGCTCGTCGCATATCTCTGCTTGGTCGCGGGCGAGGCGAAGGGCGTACGTCCGGACCGATCACGTACTTCGTCATGCGCTGCCCCGTCCCCTTGCCGGCGTAGGTGCCCTGAGGGCTACGAGGATGACTTGCACTTCCTCGGTTGGGATAGCGGTCGAGCCCTTCTGGGTCCTACCGGCTAGCCCGGGAGAATCCAGTCGCCATCAGCACACGCGCACTCGTGGCGGCGGGAATGCTCAGTACGGCGCTGCGCCGCCACAGGCGGACCGCAACTCACCTGGTCTTCGGAGCCACCGACGGCATCAGCTACGCCCTGCTGCATCCCGGCCGGACGGCATCGGCATCCTCTGAGCTCGCGCTCTGCTCGTGCGGCGGATAACCGTTGCCGCCGCGGCGATGGCGGCAGCCTGGCCGATGCGCCGGTGGTCGTGCTCACGCCATCCGTCATCGACGCTGTTGGTGTCGGGATGAGGTTCGAAGATGTTTCCATCGTGGGTGTCGGTCGGAATGTTTCGTAGGGCGCCGATGTGACCACGGGACCTACCAGTCGATCGTAGAGGCGTGGCGTCAGGTCGTGCGCCCACACTCCGAGCCGCTGGGTCCGGCCGACCACGATTCGGGCCTTGGGTCGGTCCACGGCCCGCACTATCGCGGCCACAACTCGCTCCGGCGACGTGACCGGGGGGGAGTGGTCGGATCTCACGACCGACGTAGTTCGCGGCGTGACGGTAGATGGGGGTGTCGACCACGCCAGGCAGGATCGTGCACACCGCGATGCCCGGAGCATCCCGTAACTCCTGGCGCAGCACCTCGGAGAAGCCCACCAGCCCCACTTGGATGTCACGTAGGGCGCCACGTACGGCGAGGACAGCCGACCGTAGAGGGAGGCGACGTTGACCAGAACGCCGCACCCTGGGCGCGGAACCGAGGAAGGACGGATCGCGCAGCGTGTATCTGCCCCAACAGCGTTGTCTCCACGATCCGCCGGAAGACAGCCGACGGGGTGTCCTCGAAGCGCCCGTAGCTCCAGACCGCGGCGCAGTTGACCCACGCGTCGATACGGCCGAACTCCTCCACAGCTTGAGCGACGACCCGCTCCACCGCCTGCTCATCGCTGACATCGGTCGGGACCACCAACGGGCGCGCCCCGGCCGCACGGCACTCACGCGCCACCTCGTCGAGGCCCTCGGCGCTGCGAGCCACGAGCACGACCGCGTCGCCGCGGGCGGCGAAGGCGCGAGCCGCCCGCGCCCGATGCCAGAAGACGCGCCGGTGACGACGAGACTCGGTGTGGTGGCACTGCGACATGATCCACAGCGTCGCGCCGGTGAAGAACCAGAAAGGCTGGGGCAACGTCATGTACATCCCCGCGGCCCCGTGGTGCCCCCGCAACGAGACCTACGCCGCCTCGGTCCGCGAGGCCTTCGTGACTGGGTCGAGCCCCAGCGATTTCCCCGAGGAACACTACGAGCGCGACTGGGACAACCGGTTCAAGCTCGAGGACCTCAACGCGACAAGCCATCGCGGCCTGGGCCTCGACTGACCCACAGTTCCTCCGGGCAAGCGGCCGCGCTCGCAACCGACCGCCGCAGGCCGCCGTCCTCCGCCGCCGCTCTGTGCACGAGCACCGTCCTCGACGCACTGCGGCACCTTGTGGGCCCACACCGCACGGGGGTCGTCGGATTCGCCTCCCGTGAGTACACAGACCCCGGCGGCGGCCGGGCGTGACGGGGGACGGCTCCGCCCCCCGCTAGCTGCCCCGGCTCCGCGCGACCAGGCCGTCGGCTTCGGCACGCCCAATCTCGTGGCGGCATGACCGGATCCGACGCCGGCGCTTTCCGCGCTGCTCACAACTGCGACGCTGATCAAGACGCCGAGGCGGCGCGAGCGTGGGTTCCGGCGGCGGCGTACAGCGGGGCTGAGCCTCACGACGCGGGGCGCTGTGCTCCCCACCACTCCTCGTCCGCGAAGGGGTAGTGCTCCCGGTCCCCCCTTCGCCATGCCTCAAGGAAGGCCCCGAAGTCGTAGCGGGGCTCCCATCCCAGGACCGAGCGGGCTCGATCGATAGGGAAGAGCAGCCTCCCCCAGACCACGTCGTGCAGATCGATGCCGTGCCGGCGCACCAGCTCGAGCGTGCCGGGCCAGCGCTCCTCGAGCATCGCCGCAACGTCGGCATCGAGCCGCGGCACGTCGGCGGGAGTCAACCCGCTGTCCGCCATGATGTTCAGCGCGTCGAACCGCTCCGGCGCATCGTGCTCGAGCGCTAGTTCGACCGCCTGCGCGACGTCCCGGTCGTCGACACCGCCGAACAGCAGCCGGAAGCCGTAGCGCTCGAAGGTCTCCGGGACGAACATTCCGAACCGCAGCGCAACCGTCGTGATGCCGTGAACGTCGGCGTAGGACCGCGCCACGTCCTCCGAGACGACCTTTGTCAGCCCGTACAGGTCCGCCGGTCGCGGCGCCGTCTCCTCGGTGACGACGCTCCATCGCTCGCTCTCCCCCGCCACCCCGCCGTACACCACCATCGACGAGGCCAACACGACGCGCTGAACGCCGGCTGCGCGCGCGGCCTCGTAGACGTTGAACGTGCCGGTCGCGTTGGTCGACCAGAAGTCGCTCGCCGGCCACGTGCCGAGGTGGACTCCGTGGAGCGCGGCACCGTGAACGACCGCATCGACGCCCGCTACGGCGCGGGCCACGATGTCCGGGTCGCGCACGTCACCGACGAGCAGCTCGTGCTCGCCAGGAAGGTCGCGGAAGTCGAGCAGCCGCAGCTCGTGGCCGGCGGCGGCGAGGGCGGGTACGACGACGCGGCCGAGATTGCCGCCGGCGCCGGTGACGCATATTCGCATCCGTCGTTGCTACCCGGAATGACCGGCAGCGATGCTCGCGTCCCGCGGTCGTGCCCACCTGGCGCTCTCCGAGTCCGAGAAGGTCGATCAGGCCAGGCGGCCGTCCGCTGTAGTCTTGAAACCGTCGGTTCCGGACCGCGGACTACTGGGGCGGCCGGCGCGCCGGCCAGGCAGCCGCGCGGGTACGCGACGCGGCTCCTCTGAGGGGAACCACCTCGACGAGGTCCGTACGCTGGCAGGATGCCGGACGTGATCGGTCAAAGCGACGGCGAGCGGATGCTGTTGCACATCCTCGAGACCTCTCATCTGACTCGCCCGAATGAGTTGCCTGGGCTGATCGCTGACGCAGCTGGTCAGATCGGCGCCGACGACGTCGCGGTCTACGTCGTTGACTACGCCCAGCACTTGCTTGTTCCGCTGCCGGTGGCGGGCGCGCAGCGGGAAGCGCTCCGGATCGATGCGACGTTGGCGGGGCTGGCGTTGCGCCGGGTCGAGTTGCAGCGGAGCGACGAGGTTGGTCGCACACGGCTCTGGATCCCCGTTACCGATGGAACCGACCGAGTCGGCGTCCTCGGGCTGGTGCTGGACACGCAGGCGGCAGCCGAGGAGACCACGATCACGCGCGCGCGTGGTCTGGCGGCGCTCGTCGCGGAGTTACTGAACAGCCGAAAGACGCTGGCGGACGCATTCGGTGCAGCGGCCCGGCGGGAGGAGATGTCACTGGCCGCGGAGATGCAGTGGCAGCTCTTCCCTCCGCTCACGTACGCCGATCACGACGTGATGATCGCCGCCGGGGTGGAGCCAGCCTACGACGTCGGCGGGGACGGGTTCGACTTTGCCGTAGACGGGGATGTTGCGCGGTTCGCGATCTTCGATGCGATGGGGCACGGGCTGCAGGCGAGCCTGCTGTGCGTCACCGCGGTGGCGGCCTATCGCAACAGCCGCCGCGCGGGCGGCGGGTTGGTCGCGAGCGCGGTCGCGGTGGACGCGGCGATCAGCGAGGCGTTCGGCCCGGACCAGTTCGTCACCGTGGTGCTTGCGGAGTTGCGCCTGGACACCGGCGCGCTGCGGGTCGTTG
>JALYMU010000185.1 GCA_030773595.1 Actinomycetota bacterium
TTCACCTCCGTCAAAGACCTCAACGCCAAGATCCGCGCATTCATCGACGGCTGGAACGACCGCTGCCACCCCTTCGTCTGGACCAAAACCGCCGACGACATCCTCAAAAGGGCCAACCGTCAGACCACTTCGAACACGGACCACTAGATGCCGGTTCGATCACCGTCAACGGTCCGATGCGGGATGCGTACGGCGCGCCAACGGCCCCACCGATCACCCCGGACGGCGAGCGGGCGGGCGCTCACCTAGGCTTCGTGCCGTGGCAACGAGCGGCGCCGGGCTGGCGGGCGGGCAGCCGCGGCTCCACGTCGTGACCGGCAAGGGCGGGACCGGCAAGACCACCGTGGCCGCCGCGCTCGCACTCGGGCTGGCAGCGGGAGGACGGCGCACGCTCGTCGTCGAGGTCGAAGGCCGCCAGGGACTCGCTCAGCTGTTCGACACCGCACCGCTGCCCTACGAGGAGCGCAAGGTCGCCGTCGCCAGCGGGGGTGGTGACGTCTATGCCCTGGCCGTCGACGCGGAGCAGGCGCTGCTGGAATACCTCGAGCTGTTCTACAAGCTCGGGCGGGCCGGCAAGGCCCTCAAGCGGCTCGGGGCCGTCGACTTCGCGACCACGGTGGCGCCCGGCGTCCGGGACGTCCTGCTCATCGGCAAGGTCTACGAGGCGGCCCGCCGGCGCCGCGACGGCAACCGCGGCCCGCACGTCTACGACGCCGTCGTCCTGGACGCACCCCCGACGGGGCGGATCACACGGTTCCTCAACGTCAACACGGAGGTGGCCGACCTCGCGCGGGTGGGACCCATCCGCTCCCAGGCTGACTCGATCATGACGCTGCTCCGCTCGCCCGACACCGCCGTGCACGTCGTCACGATGCTGGAGGAGATGCCCGTCCAGGAGACCTGCGACGGCGTCGAGGAGCTGCGCGCCAGCGCGCTCCCGGTGGGGTCCGTGCTCGTCAACATGGTGCGTGACCCCCTGTTCCCCGACGAAGACCTCGCTACGGCGGCACGGGGACAGCTCGACCGCGACGTCCTCGGCGCCGGTCTCGCCGCGGCCGGGGTGCGCGCCGGCAACGGCACGGTCGACGGGCTGGTCCGCGAGACCGAGGAGCACGCACGACGGGTGGCGCTCGAACGACGGGAGCGTGAGGTCCTCACCGGCCTGGGCGTCCCGACGTACGACCTGCCCTTGCTCGGCGACGGCGTGGACCTCGGCGCGCTCTACCGCCTGGCCGAGACCTTGGCCGAGCAGGGAGCGTTGCGATGAGTGCCGCCACGTCTCCGGCGCTCGACCTCGACGCCGTGCTCGCCGACCGCCAGGTCCGCATCGTCGTGTGCTGCGGGTCCGGCGGGGTGGGGAAGACGACCACGGCTGCGGCGCTGGCCCTGCGCGCGGCCGAGCAGGGCAGGTCGGTGGCGGTGCTCACCATCGACCCGGCCCGGCGCCTCGCGCAGTCCATGGGTCTCGACAAGCTCGACAACGAGCCGCGCGAGGTGAGTGGGGTCGACACCGCGGCGGGCGGGCGGCTCGACGCGATGATGCTCGACATGAAGCGGACGTTCGACCAGATCGTCGCGCAGCACTCGACCCCCCAGCGGGCCGAGCAGATCTTCGCCAACCCCTTCTACCAGACGCTGTCGTCGAGCTTCTCCGGGACGCAGGAGTACATGGCGATGGAGCGGCTGGGGCAGCTGCACGCCGAGGGACGCTGGGACCTGGTCGTGGTCGACACCCCGCCGAGCCGGTCCGCACTGGACTTCCTCGACGCCCCAAAGCGGCTCGGCTCGTTCCTCGATGGGCGCTTCATCAAGGTGCTGATGACGCCGGCGAAGGCCGGCGGGCGGGCCTACCTGCGGGTGCTCGGAGCGGGCGTGAGCCTCGTGACCGGCGCGATGACGAAGGTGCTCGGCGCGAGCTTCCTCACCGACGTGCAGACCTTCGTCGCCGCCCTCGACACGATGTTCGGCGGGTTCCGCGAGCGGGCCGAGGCGACCTACCGGCTGCTGCAGGACCCGGGGACGGCGTTCGTCGTCGTCGCGGCTCCGGAGCGCGACGCGCTGCGCGAGGCGTCCTACTTCGTCGAGCGTCTGGGAGAGGAGCGCATGCCCCTCACCGGTCTGGTGCTCAACCGCGTGCACCAGGTCGAGGCGCGCATCAGCGCGGGGCGCAGCCTGGCTGCCGCGGAGACCCTGGAGGAGTCCGGCGAGCACGCGCTGACGGCCACGGTTCTGCGGCTCCACGCCGACCGGGCCGAGCTCGCCGGTCGCGAACGGCGGCTGGCCGAACGCTTCCGGGCGGCGCATCCCGCCGTACCCGTCGTGGAGGTGCCGAGCCAGGCCGAGGACGTGCACGACCTCGACGGGCTGCGCACCATCGGAGGGTGGCTGGGCGGCTGACGGTCGGGCTTCTCCTCGCAGCGGAGTCGACCGCCTCCCCTCGGCGTCGGAAGACGCGACCGGGGCGGGACAGGGACCGGGCTCGGCTAGATCGCGACGGGCAGCGGGGCACGACCGCCCGAGCGGTCGTGCTGGTCACGAGCCGTCTCCAGCAGCAGACGCCACGACGTCACGTTCGGTCGCCGGCGGAGAAGAGCCCTGCGCTCACGCTCGGTCATCCCGCCCCAGACCCCGAACTCCACGCCGTTGTCCAGCGCGTCGGCGAGGCACTCGGTGCGCACGGGGCACCCGGAGCACACGGCCTTCGCGCGGTTCTGCGCCGCTCCCTGCACGAACAGGTCGTCGGGATTCGACGCGCGGCAAGCGCCACGCGCCGCCCAGTCGTCCGTCCAGGTCATGGCCGAACCGTCCTCACTGCGGATGCCTACGGGTTCACCGGCGACGGAGGGGTCAACGTTCCGGCTTCAACGACGGTACGGAAGGCGGTGTACGGTCGACACCTCCGAACGGTTCAACTTGGGTAGTCACAAGGGACTAGTCGAGCTCGCGCCCTGTCGCTCCCGACGCGCTCAGGAACAGGTCGCCCGCCACCTTGTCGCCCGACGTCGGTCCCTGCCTTACCCTGCCTTTGATGACTACGCGGTTCAGCTCGCGCGACGACGCGGGCCTCGTGCACCAGCTGCTGCTCCTCGTCCTGGTCAGCGGTCTGGCCGGCGTGCTCGTGGCAGGCCTGCTGTTGCCCTTCGTCGGAGCAGCGGGCCTCGTCGCGCGCAGCGGCGCGCAGCGGTTCGAGGAGATGCCCAAGGACCTCGAGACGCCACCGCTGCCGGAGCGGTCGCGCATCCTCGACGCCGACGGCAACACGATCGCACAGTTCTTCTACGAGAACCGCGTGAACGTCGGTCTGGGGCGCGTCTCGAAGCGGATGCAGGACGCCGTCGTGGCGATCGAGGACTCCCGCTTCTACAGCCACGGCGGCGTCGACATGCGCGGCACGGCGCGCGCCCTGGTGCAGAACTCCACCGGCGACTCCGTCCAGGGCGGCTCGACGCTGACGCAGCAGTACGTCAAGCGCGTGCTCGTCGAGACGGCACTGCTCCGTGGGGACAAGGAGGCGGCCAGCGAGGCCACCGACCGCAGCGGCGCGGACGGCTACGCCCGCAAGCTGCGCGAGCTGCGCTACTCCGTCGCACTCGAGAAGCGACTGACCAAGCCGCAGATCCTCGAGCGCTACCTCAACATCGCCTACTTCGGCGCGGGTGCCTACGGCGTGGAGGCCGCCTCCCGGCGGTTCTTCAGCCGCTCCGCGCAGGACCTCACCCTCCCGCAGGCCGCCCTGCTCGCGGGTCTGGTGAAGGCCCCTGGTGCCTACGACCCGATCCGCAATCCCAAGGCGGCCAAGCAGCGGCGCAACGTCGTCCTCGAGCGCATGGCCGTCCTGGGCAAGGTCAAGCGCACGGTCGCGGACAAGGCCAAGCGCAGGCCGCTGGGCCTGCGGGTGACCAACGTCCCCAACGGCTGCGCGTCGGCGGCCGAGACCTACTTCTGCGACTTCGTGGTCGAGACGCTCAAGGACGACCCGCGGTTCGGGCGGACGCCAACCGACCGGCTCAACCTCCTGCTCCGCGGCGGGCTCGTGATCCGCACGACCCTGCAGCGCAAGGCGCAGGCGGCGGCGCAGAAGGCTGTCCAGGAGCACTTCCCGGCCAAGGACCCGAGCCAGATCGCCACCGCCATCTCGATGGTGGAGCCCGGGACCGGAGCCATCCGCGCCATGGCTCAGAACCGCACCTGGGGCACGAAGAAGAAGCGCGGGACCACGACGATCAACTTCAACGTCGAGCGGGCGTACGGCGGAGGCGTCGGGTTCCAGCCTGGGTCGACGTTCAAGGCCTTCACTGCGGCGGCGGCGATCGAGAAGGGGCTGCCGCTCTCGCTGCGCCTGCCGGGACGCTCGCCGATGAAGTTCAAGAACTTCCGCAACTGCGAGACGGGGGCGCAGTTCCCCCCACACAAGTTCAAGAACTCGACCGGTGATCGCGACCGCTACACGATGCGGGAGGCGACGGCCTACTCCATCAACACCTACTTCGTCGGGCTGTCCGAGCGCACCACCCAGTGCGCAGTGGCGTCCATGGCGGAGCGGCTCGGCCTGCGCAACGCCCACGACGGCACCCGATTCGACCGCGTGCCGTCCATCACCCTCGGCGTGGGCAGCGTCGCCCCGCTGCGGATGGCCGAGGCCTACGCGACCTTCGCCGCGCGGGGTGTGCACTGCCGGGCCTACCCGATCACCGAGGTCACCGACCGGGCGGGCAAGCGCTACCCGGTGACGAAGCCCTCGTGCACAAAGGTTCTGGAGCCAAAGGTCGCCGACGGGGTCAACGCGCTGATGATCGGGGTCATCGACGGTGACATCCCGGGCCGGACCGGAGGGTCCCTCACCCTCGGCCGGCCGGCGGGCGGCAAGACCGGGACCACGTCCGAGGCCAAGGCGGTCTGGTTCACGGGCTACACGCCGAGCCTCGCCGCCTCCGTCTGGGTGGGCGACCCCATCGGGAAGCCGCGCTCGCTGCACGGCGTCACGATCGACGGCCGCTACATCCCCGAGGCCACCGGTAGTGGCCTGGCTGGGCCCGTCTGGAAGGACGCGATGCTCGGCGCCCTCGAGGGCGTCCCGGAGAAGAAGTTCGTGGCCCCCAGCGACGAGATCGCCAAGGGGAAGCGGGTGCGCGTCCCTGACGTCCGCGGGATGTCACCGCAGGGCGCGCGCGAGGTGCTGGAGGAGGCCGGCTTCAGCGTCGAGATCGCCGAGGGCTACGTCAGCGCTCCCTACGTCGCCTTCGGCGAGGTCGCCTTCTCGTTCCCCGGCCGCGGCGCCTACAACGGCGACACGGTCCGGGTCTACGTCAGCAACGGTCGCGCGGAGGTGCCGGTCGCGCGCGCCCCCGTGCGTCCCGACCCGCAGCCTCGCCCGCGAACGAAGCCGCCGACCTCGAGGCCCAACCCGCCGCCCCCGACGACCAAGCCTCCGGTCCGCACGACGCCGAAGTGCCTGCCGAACCGTCCGATCTGCAAGCCTCCGCGCAGGCCGTGACGGCGAAGGGGCTCGCCACCGCACGCGACATCTGCGAGCTCCGGTGGCAGCCGGCAGCTGCGTGGTGCAGCGTCGCGGGTCCGGTCTTCAGCCGGCGCGCCGCCGGTCGCGTCACAGCCGGCAGCCGGCCGGTTCGGTCTCAGCCGGCGGCGAGCTGTCGGCGTACCTCCGCTGCCACCCGGCCACCCTCGGCACGGCCAGCGACCTGCGGCGTGACGACCTTCATCACGGCGCCCATGGCCTTCGGACCGGCCGCACCGGTCTGGGTGATCGCCGACGCGACGAGGTCGGCGAGCTCGGCGTCGGAAAGCTGCTCGGGGAGGTAGGTCTCGATCACGCCGCGCTCCGAGCGCTCGCGAGAGGCCAGCTCCTCCCGACCGGCAGCGACGTAAGCCTCCGCGGCCTCCCGGCGCTTCTTCGCCTCCCGGGTGAGCACCGCGACGATCTCCTGGTCGCTCAGCTCGCGAGCGGTGGACCCCGCGACCTCCTCGGTCGTGACTGCGGTCAGCACCATGCGCAGCGTCGCGGCGGCGAGCTCGTCACGTCCCTTGATCGCGGCGGTCAGGTCGGCCCGCAGCCGCTCCTTCATCGACATGCTCCCCAGTCTGTCAGCATGACCGGATGCGTCCCCGAGCCACCGCGTCCGTCGTCGCCGCTGCCGGGGCCGCCGGCGCGCTCGCCTACGCCGCCGGCTACGAGGTCCGCGCCTACGCCCTGCGCCGGGTGACCGTCCCCGTGCTCGCCGCCGGGCAGCGGCCGTTGCGCGTTCTGCACGTGTCCGACCTCCACCTTGTCCCGGGGCAGCGCCGCAAGCGCGAATGGCTGCGCTCCTTGGACGCGCTCGAGCCGGACCTCGTGGTGGACACCGGTGACAACCTCGCCTCCCCGGACGCGGTTCCGGCCGTGCTCGACGCCTTCGGCCCGCTCCTCGAGCGGCCCGGCGTGTTCGTGTTCGGCTCCAACGACTACTACGCGCCGAAGCCGAAGAACCCTGCCCGCTACCTCCTGCCCTCAGGTCGGCAGCGGCGCGTCCACGGCCCGCCGCTGCCCTGGCCCGACCTGCGTGACGCGTTCACGGCATCCGGGTGGGCCGACCTGGACAACGCCACCACGACGCTCGAGCTCGACGGGCGCTACGTCGACTTTCGCGGCCTGGACGACCCGCACATCAACCGGGACGACTACGACGCCGTGGTCGGCACGAAGGACGTGTCCGCGGACCTCACGGTCGGCGTCGTGCACGCGCCGTACCGCAGGGCACTCGACGCCTTCGCGGCTGACCGCATGGATGTGATCCTGGCCGGCCACACCCACGGCGGACAGCTGTGCCTGCCCTGGTTCGGGGCGCTCGTGACCAACTGCGACCTGCCACGCTCCCGGGCGAAGGGGCTGAGCCGGTGGCGGGAGTCGTGGCTGCACGTCTCCGCCGGGCTGGGCACCTCGCCGTACGCTCCGGTCCGCTTCGCCTGCCGCCCCGAGGCGACGCTGCTGACGCTCGTGCCCGCCTGAGTCCGGGCGCTGACATCCCGTTTTCGTCTCGGCTGCCGCCTCGGCTATCCTGTCCAGGCTCCACCGGGGTGTGGCGCAGCTTGGTAGCGCGCTTCGTTCGGGACGAAGAGGTCGTGGGTTCGAATCCCGCCACCCCGACCCAGGTCAGGGGCCGTCTCCATCACGGGGACGGCCCCTGAGTTGTCTGTGGCAAGCGGAGACCGGGAGGATCCCGGAGTCGGGCTCGGGCGTCCGCTGGCCGTGGGAGGATCCTCGCATCCGTCCGTAGGACGCGATGAACGGTTCGGGGCAGGACCGGCGCCGCCGGAGGCCCCGTCATTCCGGGAGAGCGCCATGAGCAAGGACAAGGGCGGCCGAGCCGCCAAGAAGCCCAAGGCGGCCAAGAACATCAAGGTGACCGGCCAGACGCCTGCCCCCGGCAGTGGGGCGGCCAGCGCCAGCACGGGGAAGGGCAAGAAGTAGGCGCAGCACCGCCAGGACCGCGCGAAGTCCTGATGCGGGCATCTCCCGCCACAGCGGGAACGTCACATGAGGGCACTGGCGACGTAGACGGTGTTGGCGGAGTCGGCGCCGGTGTAGTGGTTCGGGAACGTGACGGCGTGCGACTCAGCGCCGCCGAACACCTCGCGCAGCAGAGCCAGGGAGCCCTTCCGGCGGGTCGTCCGACCACAGCGCGAAGACGCCACCCGGACGCTGGTGCTCGCGCAGACGCCACAGCCCGGCGGCGGAGTAGAAGGCCGCGTGGCTGTGGTGCAGCACGTGCTGCGGCGAGTAGTCGATGTCGAGGAGTACGGCGTCGAAGCTGCGGCTCGGCGTCGCGGGATCCAGCCCCGCCGGCGCCTGCACCAACGCGAAGAAGTCGCCGTGCACCGTCGTGGGCGGCATCGGCTCCTCGCTGGGGAAACGAGGCCGTGGCGCGGGTGGGCACCGTGTCACGGAATGCTGCTGCCGACGGACGGCCTGTGGCGCGGGGCGATGAACGCCTTCCAGGACCCGTCGGCGCTCGCGCTGTTCGGCGACGACGGCGGCGACGCCTTCCCGTTCCTGAGCGCGGCGCCGCTGACCTCGACCTCCCTGGCGTGGGCCGCGCTGTGCACGGCGTTCCTCGCCGGCCCCACGCTCGCCGGCGAGACGGAGTCGGGCATCGCCCTGGCCGTGCTGTCCCCGCCCATCCGTCGACCCGCGTTCCTGCTGGGGAAGTGGCTCCGGCTGGTGGCGTTCGGCAGCGGCTTCGTCGTCGTGGCGGGGTCGGCACAGTGCCTCGTCGTCCGGGCCACGGTCGACTACTGGCCGCCGGGGCCGGGGACCCCCCTGGCGCTGCTCGCGGCGCAGACCGTCGCCCTGCTCACCCTCGCCGTGCTGCTCTCGACAGCGATCTCTCCGATGGCGTCCGGTGTGGTCGCGGTCGGCCTGTTCGGAACCGCCTGGGTCCCGGGTGCGCAGCGCCGTCCGACTCGGCCGCCAGTCGGGAGAACCCCCAGCCGCTCAGCAGGAGGAGCAGCAGCGTGAGCCCGGTCAGGGCGAGCAGCACGCGACGGCGAGCCGCCTCGCGCAACGCGACGGCAGCGACGGTCAGGACGGTCCGGGTCGTCGTCACCGGTGGCCCCCCGACCCGCCGGCCGAGCCGGCGCGCAGGATGCCGAGCAGTCGTTCCTCCAGGCTGATTCGAGCCGGCTCAACCGCGTGCACCCGGATCCGATGCGGCGACGCGCCCCCACGTCGAGGATGACCACCCGGTCGCAGACACGCTCCACCTCGCCGATGAGGTGGAGTTGAGCAGCACCGCGACCCCCTCCGACCGCAGGGCAGCACGATGTCACGTACGTCGACCCGCCCGACAGGGTCCAGCGCGCTGGTCGGCTCGTCGAGGACCACGAGCTCCGGCCGGGCCGGACGTGCAGGGTGAGCACCTCGGCCCCGCTGAGCCAGGGCTGGTGCCGGAACAGCTCGGCCAGGTAGCCGACCGGGGTACGCGCGGCAGGGTCAGTGACCGGGCACCCGAGCAGCATCTTGATGACCGACGTCTTGCCCGCGCCGTTCGGGCCGAGAAGCCCCACGACCTCCCCGCGGCCCACCTCGAGGGACACGTCCTAAACCGCCAGCCGCCCGCCGTACCGCTTGCGCAGCCCCGAGCATCAGACAGCGGGGCGTCGGCGGCAGGCCGGCCACCAGCTGCTGTGTCTCTCGCAGCGCGGCGCCGTCCGGGACAGTAGGAGTACGCCGTCGGCGCCACGGCTCGGGCCACACGTCCATGTCTCTACAGCACCACCGGGACCGGAAATGTGACAGCCCGCGGTCTCATAGTGGGCCCGGGGCTGTCGGACGAAGGATTCGGGCGCCGTGGGGCAGGGCTCGCGGCGTCCTCACCCCGCCGTCCGGGACGAGGCCGAGCCGGCGACGGGGCCCGCCCCGGCAGCTGACGGCTTCCTCCTCGGGAGGATGTCCCCCGACACGACGTCGTCTTCGAGCAGGGCCTGGGCGAGCATCGGGGTCACCAGGGCGAACCGCTTGCGGATCTTGATGCGCATCACTCGCAGCTCGTCCGGTGTGGGCCTCCTCGGGTCGGCCACCTTCAGGTCCTCGGCGGTCAGTCCGGAGTGCAGCGCCTCGTCGGACTCCGCGTTCCTGGTCAGGACGTCCGCGCGGAAGTCGCCGCAGAGGTTGAAGTAGTACAACGTCAACAGGTCGCGGACCTGATGCCATCGCGCGTAGGCCTGCCCGCCGTTCCCGTTCCCGGCCGTGATCCGGATGCCGTACCTGGCGCCGATCTCCGGCTGGAGGGCGGTGCCCTCGATGGAGAAGTCGCGGTAGGCCTCGTCCAGCAGTGACCGCGCGGCCGACAACGTGGCTTGGGCGGAGGGGTGGTCCGCCTGCACCCGGCGGACGTGCTGACAGGTGACGAACATCTTCTGCGCGCAGCGTGACGTCCGCTCCAGCAGCGCGGCGCGCCTGTCGAACTCCTTGCGCTCGCTCTCGATCTCCGCCTGCGCATCCTCGCGCATCCGCTCCAGATGCTGGGCCGCTTCCGCCCGCGCGTGCTGGAGGTCAGAGGTGGCGATCGTCACGATGCCACCGACCAGCACGACTCCCAGCACCTGGAGACATGTCTTGGCCGCCTCGTACCAGAGTGTGTCCCTGGCCGGGTTCCCGACGGTCAGGATCGTGACCAGCGTGGCGACAGCTGCCAGTGCGACGGCCAGCATGACCAGCCACACCCGGCGGTAGGACGGCTCGGTCGAACTCTTCTCCTGGTCCGTCAGGGGAACTGCGCCTCACCTTGCGGTCGACGCACGACCCAGCGCCGTGGCTGCGCCGCACGATGCCTCGTCACCCTTCCGGCGCGACCCCGGACGCGGCGGCCGACTGCTGCGCGTCGGGCCACCGGTTTCGCGCAGGTGACGACTGTCGCGCGTGCAGGCCTCTCGCGCCATGGCCCCTTCTGACGTGGCCTGGGTCACTGCCTCCATTGGTGCTCGCCGACCGTGCTCAGCGGGACATGGGCCCCGCCAGGAGCGCTCGTCCCGCTTTCCGCGTCCCAGCCGGTCGGGTTGGATGGCGTCATGGACCAGTCGTACGACGGCATGCCCGCCTGGGAGGCACGCTTCCGCGCCGCCCGGGTGTCCTTCCCCGACTGGGCCGAGGACGCGCCGCAGCGCTCGATGTACGTCAGCAACGTCAGCGGCACCTACGAGGTCTACGCCTGGGACCGCGGCACCGGCCGGACGCGGCAGGTGACCGACCGGCCCAACGGCACCTACGCCGCCGAGATCGACCCCTCCGGCGAGACGGTCTGGTGGTTCGACGACACCGACGGCGACGAGTACGGCGTCTGGATGCGCCAGCCCTTCGACGGCGGCGCCGACGAGCCGGCGCCCGGGGTCCCCCGCGCCTACAGCGCCGGCCTGGAGCTCGGGCGGGACGGCGCCGCGGTGCTCGGCTGCTCCGACGACGACGGCACGACCATCCACCTCCTGACGCCGGGCCGGCCGCCGGTGGTCGTCTACCGGCACGAGCAGAACGCCTCGGTCGGCGCGCTGTCGCGGGACGGGGCGCTCCTGGCGATCGCGCACAGCGAGCACGGCGACTCCCGTCACCCGGCCGTACGGGTCCTTCGGCCCGACGGGTCGGCGGTCGCCGACCTCTGGGACGGGCCGGGCAAGGGGCTGCACGTGCTCGGCTTCGCGCCCGTCGACGGCGATCCTCGGCTGCTCGTGGAGCACGAGCGGCGCGGCCGGGCGGAGTTCCTGCTGTGGGACCCGCTGAAGGGCGACGTCACCGAGTTGGACCTGGACCTGCCCGGTGAGGTGTCGGCGTCCTGGTACGACGACACCTCCGCGCTTCTGGTCGACCACGAGCACGACGCGCGCAGCGAACTCCACCGCTACGACCTCGCCACCGGCGAGCTGACCGACCTGGGCACGCCGCGCGGGGTCGTGACGGCAGCCGGCGCGAGGCCGGACGGCACGGTCGAGTTCTCCTGGTCCTCGGCAGCCGACCCGCCGGTGATCCGCTCCACGGCCGGCACGGTCGTCCTCACGCCACCCGGCCCGCCGGCACCGCCGTCCGTACCCGTCGAGGACGTCCGCGTCGAGGGTCCCGGCGGCACCGTCCACGCGCTGCTCCAGCGACCCGGCGGCCCGGGCCCGTACCCGGCCGTGTTCGAGGTCCACGGCGGCCCCACCCACCACGAGACCGACAGCTTCAGCCCCTACACCGCCGCCTGGGTGGACGCGGGCTATGCCGTCGTACGCGTGAACTACCGCGGCTCGACCGGGTACGGCTCCGCGTGGCGGGACGCGCTCGAGGCGCGCGTCGGCCACACCGAGCTGGAGGACGTCGCCGCCGTGCGCGACGCGCTGGTCGGGCAGGGCCTGCTGGACCGGGCCCGCATCGCCCTCGTCGGTGGCTCGTGGGGCGGCTACCTCACCCTGCTCGGCCTCGGCACGCAGCCGGACCGCTGGACGGTCGGCATCGCCGCAGTGCCGGTCGCGGACTATCTCGCGGCCTACGAGGACGAGATGGAGGCGTTGAAGGCGTTCGACCGCTCCCTGTTCGGCGGGTCGCCCGAGGAGGTGCCGGAGCGCTACCGCGACTCATCACCGCTGACCTACGTCGAGGCGGTCCGGGCCCCGGTGCTCATCCTCGCCGGCGACAACGACCCGCGCTGCCCGATCCGCCAGGTCGAGAACTACGTCCGCCGCCTGGAGGAGCTCGACAAGCCCCACGAGGTCTACCGCTTCGACGCAGGTCACGGGTCGCTAGTCGTGGACGAGCGGGTCCGCCAGATGCGGGTCGAGCTCGACTTCGCCGAGCGCCATCTGGCTTAGACCCGAGGGCGCTCCGCAGTTCGTCTGAGGGCTCGTCACGGGGGCGTGGCGCGCGGAAGCGTCACGCTCGAGTGGCACGGCCGAACTCGTCGAGGACGGCCTCGGAGAGAGACGGCCACGCAGAGACCGCCCAGGGACCGAAGTCGCGGTCAGTAAGGCACACGCACGCGATCTCTGCCTCCGGATCGACCCACAAGAACCCGCCCGACCGACCGAAGTGCCCGAACGTGCGTGGCGAGTTCGTCGTCCCGGTCCAGTGCGGGCTCTTCCCGTCGCGGATCTCGAAGCCGAGGCCCCAGTCATTCGGCTGCTGGCGACCGAAGCCCGGGAGGACCCCGGAAAGTCCGGGGAAGACGGGGCGAGTGGCCTCCGCGAGCAGGGGTCCGGGCACGAGCGTCGGACGAAGCAGCTCGCGGGCGAGGACGGCGGCGTCGGAGACCGGTCCCGTGACGCCGTGGGCTGGCGACCCGACGAGCCGCGTCCGGGTCATTCCCAGCGGCCGGCAGACGCGCTTGTCGATGTGGTCGGCGACGGATGTGCCGACGCGCCTGGCGAGGAGATCGCCGAGCACCTCGAAGCCGCGGTTGGAGTAGATGCGCTGGCGGCCGGGAGGCGCGAGGACCGCGTCAGCGTCGGGAGCCAGCCCGGATGCGTGTGACAGGAGATGCCGAACCGTCGACGTCGGCGGCCCCGCCCGCTCGTCGAGGTCGATCACGCCCTGCTCGACGCAGTCGAGGACGGTGAGTGCGACCAGAAGCTTGGTGACCGATGCCCACGCGAAGGGGCTCGACGGGCCGTGGGCGGCGACGACGCCGTCAGCGTCGACCACCGCGGCCGCCGCGGCGGGCACGGGCCACGTGTCGAGGGAGTTTAGGGCGCCCACCGTGCACGACATTTCCCACACGTCGCCGGATCCACGCATCCCCGACCTGGTCTCGCGGGGCGCGAGGTGCAGGTCCGATCGCAACACAGCCTTGACAGGGCGACGGCGCCCCGAGATCGTCGTCGCCTGCGGCGCCGCGACGCAGGGAGGAGCGCAGGGGAAGGCCCACGTCGGGAAGCTCACGGCACCGCGGGATAGCGCGAACGACGCGCCGGCATGGCGCTGATCCGTCGGGCCCGCACATCTCGGGTGAACGCCACGCGAGGGCCCACAACCGCTCCGAGAGGGGGCCGGGTTGCACGACGTCCATCCGATCGAGACCCGCGACTGGCTCGATGCGCTGGACTCGGTACTCACGCTCGAAGGACTCGACCGCGCGCACTACCTGCTCGCCGAGCTGACCAGCGAGGCGCGGCGCCGCGGGGCTCCGGTCCCCTACTCCGCGAGCACGCCGTACCTCAACACCATCCGCCCGGACCGGGAGGACCGGCACCCGGGAGACCTCGCGATCGAGCACCGGATCCGCTCGATGATCCGCTGGAACGCCCTCGCGATCGTCCTGCGCGCCAACAAGGAGTCATCCGAGCTCGCGGGCACATCGCCAGCTTCCAGTCGGCGGCAACCCTCTACGACGTCGGCTTCCAGCACTTCTGGCGTGCACCTTCCCAGGAGCACGGCGGGGACCTCGTCTTCGTGCAGGGTCACTCCTCGCCCGGCATCTACGCGGACGACGTACCGGCCGAGCTTCTTGTCGCGCAGGAGCGTGGTGAGGATGCGGACGAAGGCCATCGTCGCGCGGCGGCGGCTGGACGGGCCGGTGCGCCTTTCGACGCCCAGCTCAAGGAGACCGTCGGGCGCGAGATCTCCACGGGCATGACGACGGCATGACCAAGCTGCTGTTCGACGCGGCAACCGACCGGGTCATCGGGTGCGGAATCGTGGGGCCCTCGGCGGGGGAGCTCATCGCCGAAGCTGCGCTCGCCGTCGAGATGGGGTCCGACGCCGCAGACATCGCGTTGACCATCCACCCACACCCGACGCTGTCCGAGACAGTCGGGATGGCCGCGGAGGCCTTCGAGGGCACGATCACGGACTTGTACCTGCCGAAGCGGCGCTAGCACTCCGACCTGAGCGGAAGGGATTCCGATGACGGGCCCGTACGAGATCGTGCCGACGCCGAACGGCGACGTCTACCGCGTACGCGCGCGGGGAAGGCAGCTGATGCGGCTTCCCTTCATCTACCGCGGAACCGCGTTCACCTCCGAGCAGCGCAGGTCGCTGGGCCTCACCGGGCTGCTCCCGCAGGGCGTCACCACGCTCGACGGCCAGGTGAAACGCGCCTACGCCCAGTACTGCCGCCAGTCGGACGACCTCGCGAAGAACGTGTACCTGACCGCGCTCCGCGACCGGAACGAGGTGCTGTTCTACCGACTCCTGACCGAGCACGTCGACGAGATGATGCCCATCATCTACACCCCCACCATCGGAAAGGCGATCGAGCGGTACAGCCACGAGTACCGGCGACCGCGCGGCGTCTTTCTCTCGATCGACCACCAGGACGACATCGAGCAGTCGCTGCGCAACTTCGGGCTCGAGTCCGGCGACGTCGACCTGATCGTCGCTACGGACTCCGAGGGGATCCTCGGCATCGGGGACTGGGGAGTGGGCGGCATCGAGATCGCGATCGGGAAGCTGACGGTCTACATCGCCGCCGCTGGTATCCATCCCCGCCGGGTGATCCCGGTCGTGCTGGACCTAGGGACCGACAATCTCGCGCTGCTGAACGACCCGATGTACCTGGGCAACCGTCACTCACGGGTGCGCGGTGACCGGTACGACGAGTTCATCGACGCATTCGTGACGACGGCACAACGTCTGTTCCCCAACGCTCTGCTCCACTGGGAGGACTTCGGCGCGGACAACGCACGTCGCATCCTGGACAGATACGCCGAGCACCTGTGTACGTTCAACGACGACATGCAGGGGACGGCAGCCGTGTCGCTCGCCGCCGCCGTCGCCGCCGTGAACGCGGCGGGGGCGAGGATGCGCGACCAACGTGTCGTGATCCTGGGTCCGGGTACGGCCGGTGTCGGGATCGCCGACTTCCTGCGCGAAGCGCTGGCGCGTGACGGACTGACCCGGGAAGAAGCGGCCCGGCGCATATGGCTCGTCGGGCGGCGAGGGGTCCTCACCGACGACATGGGCCCCAGACTGCGGGACTTCCAGATCCCGTACGCCCGGCCTGTCGCGGAGGTCGCCGACTGGGCCCGGGCCGGGACGGCGGACGGGCGCAGTCTCGCCGACGTCGTCGCCGCCGTGCGTCCCACGATGCTGATCGGCACGTCTACCCAGGGCGGCGCGTTCTCGGAGGCGATCGTCGGCGAGATGGCACGGCACGTCGAGCGCCCGATCATCTTCCCGCTGTCGAACCCGACGTCGAAGGCCGAGGCGACCCCCGAGGACCTCATCCGCTGGACCGACGGACGCGCCCTCGTCGCGACAGGCAGCCCGTTCGGGGCGGTACAGCACGACGGCGTGACCTACGAGATCGCGCAGGCCAACAACGCGCTCGTGTTCCCGGGCCTCGGGCTCGGCGTGAACGTCGCGCGCGCCCGGCGCATCAGCGACGGCATGCTGCTCGCGTCGGCGCAGGCGGTCGCCGATCTTGCCGACCCGCGCCGGCCGGGCGCCCCCCTGCTTCCCCCGGTCCACAACCTTCGACTCGTGTCGGCCTCGGTGGCCGTCGCCGTCGCTCGAGTGGCTGCCTCGGAAGGACTTGCGCAGGTGGAGCTGCGTGACGCCATCCACCAGGTCCACCAGGCGATGTGGCAACCCGAGTACCCGGAGATCGAAGCGGTTTAGGGAACCGGTCATGAAACCTGTTCCAGGAGGAGGGTGTGACCGGTGACGAGAGGGGGACGACACCGCAATGCGGCGGGTCCGTCTCCTGACGACCGGAGGAACGATCGCGTCGACGCGAGCAGACGACGGCTCCTTCGTCGCGGCGGTGTCGGCGGCAGACATCGCTGCCGCGGTGGGTGAGGTGCCGGGGATCGACATCCGGGCCGAGGAGGTCTTCCGGATCAACAGCTACGGGCTGACCACGACGGACTCACTCACGCTCGCGCAGCGCGTCCTCGAGACGCTCCATGACAGTGACGTCGACGGGGTCGTGGTGACCCACGGCACCGACACGATGGAGGAGTCCGCGTATCTCGTGGACCTCCTGTACGCCGGACCCAAGCCGGTGGTGTTCACAGGCGCCCAGCGCAACGCCGAGGAGCCCGACACCGACGGGCCGCGCAACCTGCGCGACGCCTGCAGGCTCGCCGCGGATCGCCGCGCAGAAGGCGTGGGCGTCGTCATCGCGATGGCCGGTCGGGTGGTGGCGGCGCGGTACGCCGCGAAGATTCATACGCAGGCGCTCGCTGCGTTCGGCAGCACCGGCCCCGGCCAGGTCGGTGAGGTCACCTCCCGCTCGGTCACGATCGGTGCGCTGCCACGTCACCGCGGCACCTTCTCCATCGACGACGTCCGCACTCCCCTTCCCCGGGTCGACATCGTGCCGATGTACCTCGGCGCAGACGGTGCGCTCGTCGAAGCCGCTCGCAGGACGGGGGCAGCGGGGATCGTCCTCGACGCCTTCGGCATGGGCAACGCCAACCACAACGTCGTCGAGGAGGTCGCGAGGGCGACCGGCGACGGAGTCGAAGTCCTCGTGACGTCACGCTGCCATGCCGGCCGCGTCGCTCCGGTCTACGGCGCCGGCGGTGGTGTGGACCTCGAGCGCGCGGGGGCGATGTTTGCAGGCGACCTCCGGGCGCCCAAGGCGCGGCTGCTTCTGCTGCTCGCACTCGCCAGCGCCCCCGACGCCTCGCGGGACGCTCTCGTGCCGCATCTTGACGAGTAGACCAGGAATCCCATCTCGCACAAAGGAGGAACGGATGCCCAAGGAAATCTTCGTCGCGTTCGGGATCGATGTCGATGCGGTTGCCGGCTGGCTGGGGTCGTACGGCGGTGAGGACTCACCGGACGACATCTCGCGCGGCTTGTTCGCGGGCGAGGTCGGCATGCCCCGCCTGCTCGAGCTCTTCCGGCGCAACGACCTCAGGACGACGTGGTTCATCCCCGGCCACTCCATCGAGACGTTCCCCGAGCAGACCCAGATGGTCGTGGACGCCGGTCACGAGGTCGGGATCCACGGCTACAGCCACGAGAACCCCATCGCCATGACACGGGAGCAGGAGGAAGCGGTCCTGCTCAGGTGCATCGACCTCGTGGAGAAGGTCACCGGCCGACGGCCGACCGGCTACGTCGCGCCCTGGTGGGAGTTCTCACCCGTGACGAACGAGCTGCTCCTCGCCAACGGGATCAAGTACGACCACTCCTTGATGCACCGCGACTTCGAGCCGTACTACGTGCGCGTCGGCGACCGCTGGACGAAGATCGACTACTCGCAGCCGGCGGACACGTGGATGAAGCCGCTCGAGCGCGGCGAGGAGACCGATCTCATCGAGATCCCGGCCAGCTGGCACCTCGACGACCTGCCGCCCATGATGTTCATCAAGGCCGCGCCGAACAGCCACGGATTCGTGAGCCCGCGGCACCTCGAGGAGATGTGGCGCGACCAGTTCGACTGGGTCTACCGCGAGATGGACTACGCGGTCTTCACGATGACCATCCACCCCGACGTCGCGGGGCGGCCGCAGGTCCTGCTCATGCTCGAGCGCCTCATCGAGCACATCAACGGTCACGACGGCGTTCGCTGGGCCACCTTCGACGAGATCGCGAACGACTTCGCGCAACGCCGCCCGCGGAAGCAGTGACGACTCGACTCCGTCGCGAGCGCCCGCCATAGCGCCCGCCTGGTCTCCTGGAGACTCGCATGAGCACTTCCTCTACCGCCCGCGCCACGTCGGCGCACCCCGAGCGGAACCACCTGCTCGAAGAGGCCATCCTCCCGGTCCGGCTGCGCGAGCGCACCATCGGGATGCTCGGCTTCGTATGGATCTGGATCGGCATGGCGGTCATCATCGCCACCTTCCAGCTGGGCGCGAACGGCGTCGCCGGCCTGCCGCTCCCGGTCGTCCTCCTCACGATCTTCCTGGCGAACTTCGCCCTCGCGATCGTAATGACGCTCACCGCAGACATCGGAACCGAGCACGGGCTGTCGTTCGCCGTCTACCTGCGGGCGCCGTTCGGGACGTTCGGCACCCACCTGCCCGCGGTGTCGCGCGGCATCGTCGCCGCGATCTGGTTCGGCATCCAGACCTACCTCGGCGCGCTCGCCATCAACGGCATCGTCGAGTACTTCACCGGCTTCAGCGCATGGTTCCTCTGGTACGTCGTGTTCGGCGTCATCCAGATCGTGAACACCGCGATGGGGATCAAGGCCGTGGAACGCCTCGCGTCGATCGCGGCCCCGGCCATCATCGCCGTCGCGGTGTGGATGTACTTCCGGCTCGAAGGTCTGGCAGAGACGAAGGGCGTCAACATCTGGACGTTCGCCGGCGACCAGCCCATCTCGGTCGTGTCGCTGTTCGTCGCGAACATGGCGTTCTGGTCCGCCCTTGCGGTCGACATCCCGAACCTCACCCGCTTCGTCAAGACCGAGCCCGGCGCATCGTCGTTCGCCCGCCGCAACAAGAACGTGTTCGCCGCGCAGTTCGTCGCCCTGCCGGTCACGCAGACGTTCGTCGCGCTCATCGGGGCGGTGTCCTTCCTCGCCGCCGGTGACTGGAACCCCGTCACGGTGATCCAGGGCACGAGCCAGGGCTTCACGCTCATCGTGCTGCTCGCGCTGGTGATCCTCGCGCAGTGGTCGACCAACAACGCGGCGAACCTCATCCCTGCCGCGCTCACGTTCGTCAACGCCGCGGCACCCCGGCTCCACTACAAGTGGGCTGTCGCACTGGCGGGAGTCGTCGGCACGCTCGCTTTCCCGTGGCTGATCCTGAACAACCTGTTCACGTTCCTTGGGTACTACGGCGCCCTGCTGTCGGCCGTCGGGGGAATCATGCTCGCCGACTACTACGTCGTCCGGCGGCGGCGGCTCAACGTGCCGGACCTGTACCACGCCGAGGGGCAGTTCCGGTTCATGAGCGGGTTCAACCCGGCCGGGCTCATCGCGTGGGTCGTCGCGGGCGCCCTTGCGCTGTGGCAGCTGCAGTACGCCTACCTTGTCGGGCTGCCCGTCGGTTTCCTCGTGTACCTCGCGCTGATGAAGTTCTGGATCCTCCGGACCTTCCCGCAGGCCGAGGTCGAGTCCGGCTACGACGAGCGCTACCTCGCGACGAGCGTCGGCCAGGAGTGGACGTACGACGAGGCACGCGGGCTGCACCGGGTCCCGGCCGGCACCGTGGTCGACCTCGACCGCGAGGACCTGTAGGACCTGACGCGACCGGCGGGCGCCCGGACAGGGTTCCCCGCGCCCGCCGGACGACGACCACCGACATGAAGGGGCCGCCGTGTGCGGGTTGTGCCGTGATCTGACGCCGACCGAGCACTGGACGGACCGGGGCGAAGGGCCGGTCGGCGTGCGCCACCGCCAGGAGCGGCTGCGAGCGGTCCGCCTGCTGCTCACCGGGTCGGGACTGACGGTGTCGGACTGGCAGGGACGTGGCTACCTGCTCGGCAACGGCAGGGGGCGGGTCGCCGTCGTGCGGGACCTCGGGCAGCTGTGGGCGACCGCCGAAGGCATGCTGGGCCGCCCGGTCGACCCGCTCACTCCCGCGTCCGGCCGCTCCGCGGCGGCTCCATGACCGGCGTGCGTCCCCTCACCGTGCTGTCGGGTGCGCTCGGAAGCGGCAAGACGACGCTGCTGCGGCGGCTGCTCCGCGAGCCGGGTCTGGCCGGGACGTACGTGGTGGTCAACGAGTTCGGCGACATCGGGATCGACCATGACCAGCTCCGGTGGGTCAGCGAGCGCGTCTCGCTGCTGCCGGGGGCCTGCGTCTGCTGTGCGATACGAGACGACCTCGTCGACACCCTGCTCGAACTCCTGGCCGACGAGGCCGCCGGCCGCCTGCCGCCGATGCGCCGTGTCGTGGTGGAGACCACGGGCCTCGCGGACCCCGCCCCCGTCGTGGCGACACTGCTCACGTCACCCGTCCTACGCCACCATTTCCGGGTGGACCGCGTCGTCGTCACGGTCGACGCCACCACGCCCGCACCACAGCGCAGCGCGGAATGGCTGCAGCAGGTCATCTGCGCGGACACCATCGCGGTGACGAAGGACGACCTCGTGACGCAGGAGGTCGTCGCATCGCTCGGCGAGATGCTGCGCTCGGTCAACCCAGCGGCCCTGGTGACCCTCGCGAGGGACGTGCAGCTGGACGTCGAGCAGCCCGGCATCCCGGTCGCCGCGGATGTGGAACCGCTCGGGGACGAGCATCTCGCGGGCGTCGCTGCTGGATCGGCCTCGTTCGACGGCACGGTCGAGTGGGCGGCGTTCGCCGTGTGGGTCTCCGCGCTGCTCCATGCCCACGGCGACCGCGTGCTTCGCCTCAAGGCGATTCTGGACACCGGCGGTGCAGGCCCCGTCGTCGTCGACGGTGTCCAGCACGTGACCTATCCCCCCCGGCACCTGCCGAGCTGGCGGGGCTCGCCTCGGTCGCAGGTCGTGGTGATCACCAGGGAGCTCCCGCCCGACCGCCTGCTGGCGGCGCTCGCCGAGTTCGTGGTGCGGCCCGGCTAGTCGCGAGTGACGAGCTCCTCGGCGAGCAGTTCCGCGATCTGCGCGGTGTTCAGCGCGGCGCCCTTGCGCAGGTTGTCCCCGCACAGGAACAGGTCCAGCGACCGCGGGTCGTCCAGCGACCGGCGTACCCGGCCCACCCACGTGGGGTCCGTGCCGACGACGTCGGCAGGCGTCGGGAACTCACCGTTCGCCGGGTCGTCACACAGGACGACACCGGGCGCGTCGCGCAGGATCTCCTGTGCCACGCCGGCGTCGACCTCGCGCTCGAACGTCGCATGGACCGCGAGCGAGTGCGTCGTGACGACAGGAACCCGGACACAGGTCGCGGCGACGCGGAGGTCCGGCAGCCCGAGGATCTTGCGCGACTCGTTGCGGACCTTGAGCTCCTCCGACGACCAGCCGCCGTCCTTGACCGACCCGGCTAGGGGGACGACGTTGAGCGCCAACGGCGCGGGGAACGGCCCGAGGTCGCCGACCGTCCGGCGTACGTCTCCGGGCTGCGTGCCGAGCTCGGGGTTGGCCGCCACCTTGGCGATCTGGTCGCGGAGCGTGTCGATCCCAGCCTGCCCCGCACCGGAGGCGGCCTGGTACGAGGCCACGACCAGGTCGGTGAGGGCGTACTCCGCGTGCAGCGCGCCCATCGCGACGATCATGGAGAGCGTCGTGCAGTTGGGGTTGGAGATGATGCCGCGCGGCCGGGTGCGTGCTGCGGCGGCGTTCACCTCGGGGACGATGAGCGGGACGTCGGGGTCCATCCGGAACGCGCCGCTGTTGTCCACGACGACCGCGCCCTTGGCCGCCGCGACCGGAGCCCACTGCGCCGACACCTCGTCGGGTACGTCGAACATCGCGACGTCCACGCCGTCGAAGCAGCTCTCGTCGAGGGCGATCACCTCGACCTCCTCGCCGCGCACGACGAGGCGCTTGCCCGCCGAGCGGGCGGAGGCGATGAGGCGAATCTCGCCCCACACGTCCTCGCGGGTCGAGAGCAGGTCGAGCATGACGGTGCCGACCGCGCCGGTGGCTCCGACAACGGCGAGCGTGGGGCGGCGGGTCGAGATGGCGCCGGTCATCGGCCGGTCCCTCCGTAGACGGTGGCGAGCTCGTCCTCGGCGTCCAGGTCGAACGCCTTGTGCACCGCCGCGACCGCGGCGTTGACGTCGTCCTCGCGGCAGACGATCGAGATGCGGATCTCGGACGTCGAGATGAGCTCGACGTTGACCCCGGCGTCGGCGACGGCGGCGAAGAACCGTGCGGAAACCCCGGGGTGCGAGCGCATTCCGGCGCCGATCAGGGAGACCTTGCCGACCGCGTCGTCGTAGGTCAGGGTCTCGAAGCCGATCTCGCCCTGCGCCTTGGTCAGAGCAGCCATCGCGGGCTGGCCGTCCGTGGTCGGCAGCGTGAAGGTGATGTCCGTGCGGCCGGTGGCGACGGAGGAGACGTTCTGCACGATCATGTCGACGTTGATCTCGGCGTCGGCGATCGTGCGGAAGATCGACGCCGCCTCACCGGGCTTGTCGGGCACGCCGACGACCGTGAGCTTGGCCTCGCTGCGGTCGTGCGCGACACCGGAGATGATCGGCTGCTCCATGTCGTCCCTTCTGTTCTGCGTGGTGACCCAGGTGCCCTCGCGCGTCGAGAACGACGAGCGCACGTGGACCGGGATGCCGTAGCGGCGGGCGTACTCGACGCAGCGCAGATGCAGCACCTTCGCGCCGTTGGCCGCCATCTCGAGCATCTCCTCGTAGGAGATGGTCGGGAGGCGTCGAGCCGTCGGCACGATGCGCGGGTCGGCGGAGTAGACCCCGTCGACGTCGGTGTAGATCTCGCACACCTCGGCACCTAGACCGGCCGCCAGGGCCACCGCGGTGGTGTCCGAGCCGCCGCGACCCAGCGTGGTGATGTCCTTGGTGTCCTGCGAGACGCCCTGGAAGCCGGCGACGATGGCGATGGCGCCCGCCTCGAGCGCCTGCTGGATGCGCCCGGGCGTGACGTCGATGATGCGCGCCTTGCCGTGCGCCGAGTCGGTGATGACGCCGGCCTGACTGCCGGTGAACGACCGGGCCTCGTGACCGAGGTTCGCGATGGCCATCGCCAGCACCGCCATCGAGATGCGCTCGCCGGCGGTCAGCAGCATGTCGAGCTCGCGGCCCGGGGGCAGCGGGGACACCTGCTGGGCCAGGTCGATCAGGTCGTCCGTCGTGTCGCCCATCGCCGAGACCACGACGACGACCTGGTGGCCCGCGCGTTTGGTGTCGACGATGCGCTTCGCCACCCGCTTGACGCACTCGGCGTCGGCGACGGATGAGCCACCGTACTTCTGCACGACCAGGCCCACGTGCTGCGCTCCTCGTCAGACGGCGTCGCGTGCTCGGGCGAGTCTACCGAGGGTGCCCCCGATGGGATCCGTCGTCCGGAAGGCGAGACGTTACCGGGCGCTCCGGCGCGGCCGCGACCGCCACCTCAGCCGGCATCGCCGCGCGGCTACCCCGGGGAGGCGGCCGCGGCTGTGCGCCGACGGCTCCCTACGCCCCCGGCACGGGCTGTGGTTCCTCGCGCACGTCGGCCGCGTCGGCGGCCGTCTCGGCGAGGATGACGTCCTCCGTGGCCGTGTCCGCGTCGAGCTCGGCGTCGAGCCGGACGTGGGACACCACCGACTGCAGCGCGCGCAGCACCATGCCCGCCGTACCGCCCCAGTTGGACAGGTAGGAGAACTGCCACCACCACAGGGCCTCGAGCGAATGCCCCGCCCGGTAGTGCTGCAGGCCGTGAGTCAGGTCGGTGACGATGTCTGCGATGTCGTCGGACAAGCGGCTGGAGACGAGCTCCGGCGAGGGCGCGTAGGGGTCGAAGACCTCGGTGAACTCATCGATCGGCTCGAGGAGGTTCGCCAGCGACGCGCGCAGCCCCTCGACATCGGGGTCGTAGCCGGTGTCCGGCTCGAAGCGCTCGTCCGGCACGACGTCCTGGATCGCCCCGAGGCGGCCACCGGCCAGCGCCAGCTGCGACACCTGGAGCAGTAGGAGGGACACCGCCGTGTCCGGGCTCTCCCCCGCCGCGATCTCGCCGACCGAGAGCACGAAGCTCTCAATCTGGTCGGCGATCTCCGCCGTGAAGTCGCTGAGGTCATCAGACATCGAGCAGCCGCCTTCCCTCGAACGCCCGCCCGAGTGTCACCTCGTCGGCGTACTCCAAATCTCCCCCGACCGGCAGCCCGCTCGCCAGCCGCGTCACCGTCAACCCCATCGGCTTGGTCAGCCGCGCGAGGTAGGTCGCCGTCGCCTCGCCCTCGAGGTTCGGGTCGGTCGCCAGGATCAGCTCGGTCACCTCGCCGCTCGCCAACCGCGTCATCAGCTCCCGGATCCGCAAATCGTCCGGGCCGACGCCCTCGATCGGGCTGATCGCACCGCCCAGCACGTGGTAGCGGCCGCGGAACTCCCGGGTCCGCTCGATGGCCACGACGTCCTTGGACTCCTCGACCACGCAGATGACGGCGGGGTCCCGGCGCGGGTCGCGGCAGATGCGGCACTCGGCCTCTTCGGCGACGTTGCCGCACACCCGGCAGAACTTGACCTTGTCCTTGACCTCGGTCAGGGCGTGCACCAGACGGCGTACGTCGGCCGGGTCAGCGGCGAGCACGTGGAACGCGATGCGCTGCGCGCTCTTGGGTCCGACCCCGGGCAGCCGGCCGAGCTCGTCGATGAGGTCCTGGACCGCGCCTTCGTACACCGGCTACATCCCCGGCAGCCCGAGGCCGCCGGCGCCTCCGCCGAGTCCTTGCGCCAGGGGTCCCATCGCGGACTGCTGCAGCTCGGCGGCCTTCGTCGTCGCGTCGCGCACCGCGGCGACGACGAGGTCAGCGAGGGTCGTCATCGCGTCGGGGTCGTCGGCGTCGTAGGCGGCCGGTGAGATCTCGAGGCCCGTCAGGTCCCCGGTCCCGGTCACCGTGGCGGTGACGAGGCCGCCGCCCGCGGTCCCCGTCACCTGGGTGGCCGCCAGGTCCTCCTGGGCCTGGACGAGCTGCTGCTGAAGCTGTTGAGCCTGCGCGAGCATCGCCGCCATGTCGGCCTGGCCACCGGGAAACACGGGTAACTCCTGTCTGCAGCGTTCGTCGGCGTCGAGCGTACGCCGATCAGCGGGCGCCGTGACCAGCGCGGCGGCTTCGACCTCACTCCATGTCGTACTCCCCGATGATCTCCGCCCCCAGGTCCCGCTTGAGCAAGGCGATCCCGGACAGTCCCGCCGCCTCGTCGTCCGGGTCGTCGATGCTCGGCTCGTCCAGCTCGGGCGGGACCGCGGGCGCCTGTGGTATCCCGGCGCCGACGTGCTCGCGGGCCACGGCTCGCTCGGCGCGCGCTCGAGCCGAGAGCGGCCGTGGGGCGGCACCGTCGCTCGACGCGCCCTCCGGTGCTGCGGCACCGGCCGGCACGGCGGCGGCTCCGCGAGGAGGACGCGCCGCTCGACTGGCCGCGCCGTCGCCCCGACCCTGAT
>JALYMU010000186.1 GCA_030773595.1 Actinomycetota bacterium
GCCACGCAGAATCCCTGCGTTGCCGTCCGGCCGCACGCTTTTGTGGACCGCGCGCGCAGGTCCCGGGACCTACTGTCACAATCGCCTCCGTGACGGATCAGGCCGCGCAGGACGCCACGGGCGGATCCCTCGTCGGCTTCCTGCGCCGCACGCACCTGAGCCGCCCGGCTGACCTGGCCGAGGTCGTGGCCGGGGAAGCGACCCGGCTCGGCGCCGAGGACGTCGTCGTCTACCTGATCGACTACGAGCAGGACGTCCTCGTGCCCGTTCCCTACGAGGGCTCGCCGGAGCGCACCGAGCAGGTCGTCGAGGCGACGATGGCAGGGCGGACGTTCGCCACCTCCGCCATCCTGCACGGCGTCGCCGGTGACGGCGGCGGGCCGCGGCTGTGGCTGCCACTGCTCGACGGCACCGACCGCCTCGGCGTCCTCGAGCTGCGGCTGCGCGAGCCCGTGACCGACGACCTGACCGTGCTGCTCGAGCGCTTTGCACATCTCGTGGCGCAGTCGGTGGTCACGAAGAACGCCTACGGCGACGTCTTCGAACGGATCCGCCGGCGCCGGCCGATGACCGTGGCCTCCGAGCTGCTCTGGCGCCTTCTCCCGCCCCTCACCTTCGCCACGGACGACTTCGTCGTGTCTGCCATCCTCGAACCCTGCTACTCGATCGGCGGGGACGCCTTCGACTACGCGGTCAACGACCACGTCGCACACGTCGCCGTCTTCGACGGGATGGGCCACGGGTTGGCCGCGGCCGGCCTCACGAGCTTCGCGCTGGCGGCGTACCGCGTTGCCCGGCGCAGCGGGGAGGGCCTGTTCGAGACCTACGCGATGATGGACACCGCCGTTCTCGAACAGTTCGCAGCGGAGCGGTACGTCACCGCGATCCTGGCCGAGCTCGATCTCATCACCGGGCGGTTCCGATGGCTGTCGGCCGGACACCCGCCGCCCCTGCTCATCCGTGGCGGCCGGGTCGTCAAGACCCTCGAAGCCGCGCCGTGCACACCGATCGGTGTGCCGTTCGCGCCCGCGTGCCCCGAGTTCGCCGAGGAGCAGCTGGAGAGCGGCGACCTCGTGTTGTTCTACACCGACGGGCTGCCCGAGGCTCGTCTGGCCGATGGCGAGTTCTTCGGTGTCGAGCGGCTCGGGGAGTTCGTCGAGCGCGAGGCGGGCGCCGGCCATCCCGCCCCCGAGACGCTTCGCAGGCTGCGCCGCTCGGTGCTCGCCCACCAGCGCGGCGAGCTCCAGGACGACGCGACGGCCGTGCTGATCGAGTGGCGACGCGGCGGCGAGCGCCGACTCGTGCCGTCCGACGTCCTCTGACGAACGACACCTCCCCGCCCTCCGCCACGCACGATCAACGCCGGCGGGCCACCATCCGGCGTACGACGTCGCGCGGCAGGTGCCGCGCCGCAGTCGTGATCAGGCGGTAGCGCAAGGCCGGCACGCTGACGACTCGGCCCGCGCGCAGGTCACGCAACGACGTGTCGACCACCGTGTCGACGTCGAGCCAGAGCCAGCTCGGAGCTGCTCTCGTGATGCCGGCCCGCTGGTGGAACTCCGTACGCGTGAACCCCGGGCACAGGGCCTGCACGCGCACCCCGGTCCCCTCCAGCTCACCGGCGAGGGACTCGGTGAACGACGTCACCCAGGACTTGGCCGCACCGTACGTGCCGGTCGGCACGAAGCTCGCGACGCTGGAGACGTTGACGACGGCACCGCGGCGGCGGGCGACCATGCCGGGCAGGGCGGCATGAGTCAACCGCAGCACGGCACGGACGAGTACGTCGAGCAGGCGCTCGTCGTCGGCGGGATCCGTCGCGAGGAAGGGCGTCGCGAGACCGTAGCCGGCGTTGTTGACGAGCAGGTCGACCGGCGCATCGACGTCGCCGAGGCGGCGCTCCACTGCCGCGCAGCCGTCGATGGTGGAGAGGTCCGCGCCGAGCACCTCCACCACCACGCCGTGCCGCTCGCGCAGGCGCTCCGCAGCGGCCTGCAGCCGCCGGACGTCCCGCGCAACGAGGACGAGAGCGTGGCCGTCGGCGGCGATGCGCTCGGCGAACGTCGCGCCGATGCCCGCGGTGGCGCCCGTGATCAGTGCGGTGGCCATGACAACGAAGCCTAGGAGGCGCGGCCGGTCACGCGGGCGCGGCCCGCGACGTAGGCCGCGATCGCCGCGAGGTCGGGATGCTCGAACCGAAAGCCGAGCTTCCGCAACTTCGACGGCTGCGCGCGGACGCTGTCGAGGACCTCGGTCGCCATCTCGCCGAGCCCGACGCGCATCGCGAGGGCCGGCACCGGGAGCACGGCGGGGCGGTGGTACGCCGCGGCCAGCGCCGCGACGACATCGGCGTTGCGGGCTGCCACGGCGACGAGGTTGACCGGGCCGCTCGCGGCGTCGGTCTCGGCCACGAAGCGCATGGCGCGGACGCAGTCGGCCAGCGAGATCAGACTCCAAAACTGCCGGCCCGACCCCATCCGCCCCGCAACGCCGAGGCGGGCCAGCGGGGCGAGACGGGCGAAAGCGCCCCCGCCACGCCCGGCCACCACGCTCGTGCGGGCATGTACCACGCGGATGCCGGCCGCGCGGGCCGGATCAGCGGCCTCCTCCCACGCCGCGGAGACGTCGGCGAGGAAGCTCGCGCCCTTGGGGGAGGACTCGTCGACCACCGTGTTCCCCGTATCGCCGTAGTAGCTGATGCCCGAGGAGGACACGAGCACCCGCGGCGGCGTGACCATGCCGGCGAGCGCGGCCGCCAGGGTCCGCGTCCCGATCACGCGGCTGTCGAGGATCTCCCGCTTGTACGCCGAGGTCCAACGGTGGTCCCCGATGCCCGCGCCGGCGAGGTGGAAGACGGCCTCGACGCCTGCGAGCGCAGCCGTGTCCACGGTGCCGCCGCGGGGGTCCCAGCGCACCTCGGACGGCGCGGCGGGCTCCCGGCGTACCAGCCGGAGGACGTCGTGCCCGGCGCCCTCCAGGTCCGTGACGAGGGCGCGGCCGATAAAGCCCGACGCGCCGGTGACGGCGACCTTGGGTGTGGTGTCCACGCGTCCGATCCTGGCGCGTCGGCGG
>JALYMU010000187.1 GCA_030773595.1 Actinomycetota bacterium
GCCGTACGGCGGGAGCCCTCGTCGGCGTCCCGGGGCACCGGCGCGAAGGACCTTGGCAGCAGAGCCCTTCCGCGCCCCTTCGCCGGTGCGCCATCGCCGTACCTCTGTCACCATGTGCGCAGTGAGCGGTCCACCTGGCCTCGTGCGCTCTGTCACCGTCCCGTCCGTGACGCAGAGCGTCTCTGTCGCGCGCCGCTTCGTCAGCGCGGAGCTCGCCGACGCCGGTGTCGAGGACGATCTGGTCGACACCGCCGTCCTGCTCGTCTCCGAGATCGTCACCAACGCCGTCCTGCACGCTCAGACCGACGTCTCGATCAACCTCCACGCCGGCCGGGGCGTCCTCGTGGAGGTCGTCGACCACAGCACCCACCTGCCCCGGCGCCGCGGACACCACGAGGAGTCCGTGACCGGTCGCGGGCTCGAGCTGGTCGAGATGCTGGCCGACGGCTACGGCGTCCACACGCTGCCGGGGACCGGCAAGGCGGTCTGGTTCACGCTCGGCGGCGCCCCCGCACCGGCCCCCGGCGGCTGGGTGCTCCCTCCGGAAGCGCCCCCGGACGACGCGGAGGTGGCCGCAGTCCTCAGCGGTCTGCCGGTCGGGCTCTACGAGGTCCTGCTCGAGCACAACGAGGCTCTCCTGCGGGAGTACGACCTGTACTCCCTGTCCGGCGACGGCGGCCTACCGGCGGGACAGGTGGCAGCCGCGGCGCGTGCTCGACAGCGCATCATCGCCGGGTTCCGCGAGGCGGTCTCTGCCGCACCGGACGGAGCGACGCACGTCGATGTGACGCTGTGCATCAGCCCGACCGACGCCGGCGACTTCTCTCACCTGCCCGCGGTGTTCGCCGCAGCCGAGGAGCTGGCCCAGGCCGGACGACTGCTCACCCGCCCAGCCCTGCCGGAGCTGCGGGCCCTGCGCGCGTGGGTCTTCGGCGACGTCGTGCGCCAGCTCGCGGGCGAGCCCGCCACGCTGTGGACCACCCCGGAGCCGGACGACGTCGTCGTCGCCACTTCCTGGCCCGACGACATGG
Organism: Actinomycetota bacterium; assembly: GCA_030773595.1. Classification (GTDB taxonomy): domain Bacteria; phylum Actinomycetota; class Actinomycetes; order JALYMU01; family JALYMU01; genus JALYMU01. The sequence continues at coordinate 1,032 of JALYMU010000187.1, forward strand.
ACTGGGTGCGGACGACGGATCTGGCCGTGGTCGTCGGGGACGGGAGCAACCGGATCATCGCCGGGTCGCCTGGGGCTGGCCGGCTGCTCGGGTGGCCCGTGGAGGACCTCGTGGGACGGCGCATCACCGCCTTGATCCCGCAACGCATGCACGAGGTGCACATCACCGGCTTCACCCGTCACCTCATGACCGGCCGCGAGACCATACTCGGCCACGACATCTCCGTCGCCGCCCGTCACCGGCGGGGGCACGACGTCCCCGTGATCCTGCGGCTGGAGCAGGTCACCGCATCGGACGGGGACCTGCGCTTCGTGGCGTACTTGCGACCGCGTCCCGCGTAGCACCGCTCCTCGCTCGCCAGGCCCGCCCGCCCCCCGCGGTGTGCATCGCCGTACGCCGGTCCGCGGCCCCGCGATGTCCCACCTCATCTCCGTACGTCGGTCGGCGGCACCGGGATGTCCGGCGTCTCGCCGTACGGCTCCACCGCGCTGCGTCACCCCTCCGGCCGCTTGCGTCAAGGTTACCCGTGGGTAGCATCATCGTTGTTACTCGCCAGTAGCGTCGGAGAGCGAGGAACGCACGAGCGCCAACGGCGCATCACCTTCGCGAAAGGCGCGGACATGGGTCACTACCGCAGCAACCTGCGCGACATCGAGTTCACGCTGTTCGAGGTCCTGGGCCGCGACGCCGTCCTCGGGCGCGGGCGCTACGCGGACCTCGACCCGGACACCGCCCGGTCCGTCCTTTCCGAGGTGGAGCGCCTGGCGACCCACGACCTCGCGGACTCCCTGCTCGACAGCGACCGCAACCCACCGCGGTTCGACCCGACGACGGGGTCGGTGACGCTGCCCGAGCCGTTCAAGCGCTCCTACAAGGCGTACATGGACGCGGAGTGGTGGCGGCTCGGGCTTCCGGAGGAGCTGGGCGGGACGCCGTGTCCCCCGTCGCTGCGCTGGGCGGTGGCCGAGCTGGTCCTCGGCGCCAACCCGGCCGTGTGGATGTACTCCGGCGGCCCGGACTTCGCCGCCGTCGTGTGGTCGCTCGGCACGCCGCAGCAGCGCAAGCTCGCGCAGCGGATGGTGGAGAACCTGTGGGGCTCCACCATGGTGCTGACCGAGCCCGACGCCGGCAGCGACGTCGGCGCCGGGCGCACGCGTGCCCTTCCGCAGCCAGACGGCACGTGGCACCTCGAGGGGGTCAAGCGCTTCATCACCTCGGCCGAGCACGACCTCAGCGACAACATCGTCCACCTCGTGCTCGCCCGACCGCAGGGCGCCGGCCTCGGCACGAAGGGCCTGTCGATGTTCGTCGTCCCCAAGTACCTCTTCGACTGGGACACCGGCGAGCTCGGCGAGCGCAACGGCGCCGTGGTGACCGGCGTCGAGAAGAAGATGGGTCTGAAGGTCTCCACGACCTGCGAGCTGACCTTCGGCGCCGAGCGGCCCGCGGTGGGCTACCTGCTCGGCGAGGTCCACGACGGCATCGCCCAGATGTTCCGGATCATCGAGATGGCCCGGATGATGGTCGGCACCAAGGCGATCTCCACGCTGTCGACGGGCTACCTCAACGCGCTGGCCTACGCCAAGGAACGCGTCCAGGGCCCGGACCTGACCCGGATAACCGACAAGACCGCCCCCCGCGTGCCGATCACCCGCCATCCCGACGTACGCCGGAGCCTGCTGACGCAGAAGGCCTACGCCGAGGGAATGCGGGCGCTGGTGCTCTACACCGCCTCGGTGCAGGACACCGTCGCGACGACCGAGCCGGGCACGGCAGAGCACGAGTTCGCCGTACGCCGGAACGACGTGCTGCTGCCGGTGGTGAAGGGCTTCGGGTCGGAGCGGTCCTACCAGCTGCTCGGGTCCGAGGTGCTCCAGACCCTCGGCGGGTCGGGGTACCTGCAGGACTACCCGGTGGAGCAGTACGTCCGCGACGCGAAGATCGACACGCTGTACGAGGGAACGACGGCCATCCAGGGCCTGGACCTGTTCTTCCGCAAGGTCGTGCGCGACAAGGGCGGCGCGCTGGCGCAGCTGCTGACGGACATCGGTCGCTTCGCGGCGGCAGCGTCCGGTGGGCCGCTCGAGACCGAGGGCGCCCTGCTCGCCCGGGCGGTGGGCGACGTCGAGCGGATCGTCGCGACGATGGGCGGCGCGCTGCAGGGCGCTGCGGGCGACCCGGCGAGCGTCTACCTGGTGGGCCAGAACGCCACGCGGCTGCTGCTGTGCCTGGGTGACGTGATCACGGCGTGGCTGCTGCTGCGCCAGGCCGAGGTGGCGCTCCGCGCGCTCGCCGCGGGGCCCACTGGGCGCGACCGCGCGTTCTACGAGGGCAAGGTTGCGGCCGCGCGGTTCTTCCCGCGCACGGTGCTGCCGACGGTGACCGCGCAGCGGGTCGTCGCGGAGTCGGTGGACAACACGATCATGGAGCTCGCGGAGGAGGCGTTCTGATCCCGCGGCGGTCGCTACCGGACCGGTACGTCGGGAGGCGTGTGACGGTCGGCGGCTGCGGGTAGTCCTCGCAGGCACGAGGCCGCGGCGCGCGGCCGCACCGCCGTACGAGAGGAACAGTCATGGGGGCATCGGCGCCAGCATCGTCCTGATCGCGCTGGGTCTCATCCTCGCGCTGGCGGTCAACGTCGACATCTCCGGCCTGGACATCCAGGTCATCGGGTGGATCCTCGTCCTGGCCGGCGTCGTCGGCCTGGTGATGACGACGCTGATCTGGGGGCCGCGTCGCGGAGCGTCGGGCGGCGTGGGGACTATGTCGAGGAGCGACGGGTCTACGACGACCGCCTCTGACCGCGAGCGCCCGAGGAACGGCCGGCTCCTCCGGGGCCGGCCGTTTGTCATGCCGCCGGTGACGTCGCCGGTTGACGTCGCCGCGATGCCCCCGACGAATGTCCGAGTCTGACGCGCAGTTCCCCACGGCAGGCGTCAAGGGAACCGGCGTCCGCGTCGATGCCTGTGCCGTGCCCCGTCTCCTCCCGGGTCCCGTCGCACCCGCCCTCGGCCTGCTCGCGGTCCTGGCCGCCGCGCTCGGCGCCGTCCAAGCGCTGCTCGCCCGCGCCGCCGCGTACGCGGTGTACGCCGAGGCCTGGTCCTGGCATGCGCTTGCGCTCGCCTCGGGCTCGGACATCGCCGGCCCCGCGCCGGTTCCCCCGCCGGCGTGGCAGTGGGTCGCGCCCGGGCTCACCGGGGGCCTGCGGGTGGCGGCGGCGGGCCTGCTGGCGCTGGCACTGGTGGCTGCGGGGTCGCGCATGGACGCCTACGCCGCGACACCCATCCTCGTCGGGGTGCCCACCGGTCTCGTGCTGAGCAGCGCCGTCGCGCCGCTGGGTCCGGCGTGGGCCGGGCCGGCGAGCGCGGGTCTCGGGGCCCAGGACGCGAGGCTGGCCGGGGGCGCGCTGGCCGAGGTCCTCGCGCTGACCGCCGTACTCGTGCTCGCCGACCGGACGTGGCCCCGACGGGCCGGGCGCATCGCCGACGTGACGGTCTGGACCCGCACGATCGTTGCGCTTCCGGCGGTGTTCGCCGTGCTCGTCGCGCTGGCCGTCCTCGGCGGTTCCCGGCTGAGTGCACCCGGCGCCGCGCAGGTCGTCGTGGCCGTCAACGGAGCCGCGCTGCTCGCCAACGGCGCGCTCCCCCGCCGCGTCGCGTGGCCCGCGCTCACGCTGCTTCCGGCGCTCGTGCGGGCCGAGGTCCCGGCATCGCCGGGCGTGGCGGACTGGACGGCGTGGACACCGGCGACCGGATCTGCGGTCGAGGTGTCCGCGGTCTGTGTTCTCGTGGCGTGGGTCGTGGCGTACGGCGTGCCGCTCGCGCACCAGGTCTGGGACCGGCCGCGGCGCGGCGCGGCAGCGGCTCAGTCCGACGTCGCCGCCGCCTCATCCATGCCGCGCAGCACCAGGGCCAGCCGGGACGGCGCTCCCTCGACAAGGCGCACCGGCACGCCCCAGTCCTGCTGGTGCACGTGGCACGCCGGGAACTCCGCCGACGGGTCGCCGTCGCAGGACGCGGCCATCGCGGCCACGTGCAGCACGCCGTCACCCACCGCGGGGTCGAGCTCCAGCGTGCGGCGCAGGTCGGTGTCACGGCCGTCCCCCGAGCGGAGCAGCGCCGGGGGCGTCGCGGACACGAGCAGGCGTGTCGCGGCGCCGTAGCGCTCGTCGAGCTTCTGCCCCGGCGGCGGCGTGAAGACGACCTCCAGCTCGAGCGGGCCAGGCGCGACCTCGGTCACCGGCCGCTGGGTCCGGTGCGCCAGGCCGTCGACCCGGGCGGCCGCGTCGGGGATCGGCACGGCGGTGAGGCGGTGCGCCGCCGACTCGACGATGACGAGCACGTTCCCGAGCACGACGGCGTCGGAGGGCTCCGCGAGCCCGGCCGCGAGCGTGGTCACCTCGGCACGCGCGGGGTCGTACCGGCGTACGGCGCCGTTGTAGGTGTCGCAGACGGCGACCGAGCCGTCCGGCAGCACGGTGACGCCGAGCGGGTGCTGGAGAAGCGCGTCAGCCGCGGGCCCGTCGACGTGGCCGAAGTCGAACAGGCCCTTGCCCGTGACCGTCTTCACGACGCCGTCGCGCACGACCCTCAGCGAGGACGTCTCGGAGTCCGCGACCCACAGCGCCGAGCCGTCCTCCGACGCCGCGAGACCCGAAGTCTGGGCGAACCACGCCTCGCGCAGGGGCCCGTCCTTGAGGCCTTCGTTCGTCGTGCCGGCGAGGACGGTGACCGTGCCCGCCAGCGGGTCGAAGGACCAGAGCTGGTGGATGCCGGCCATCGCGACGACGACCGCGCCGTCGTACCAGGCGACGTCCCAGGGGGAGGAGAGGTCGACCTCGCGTGCTGCGCCGCTCGTGGCGCCGCCCTGCATCCACTGGCGGCCCGTGCCGGCGACCGTGCGTACGTGTCCGTCGGACAGGCGCAGCCCGCGCAGCGCGTGGTTGACCGTGTCGGCGACGACTATGTCGTAGCCAGCGCGGGCGGCGACGTCCTCGGGCAGCAGACACAGCCCTTGCGGCTCGGAGAAGGACGCCTCCTGCGGCGGCCCGTCGGTCAGGGCCCGGGCGCCGTTGCCGATCCGGCGTACGACGGTCTCGAGGTCGTCGGCGACCTCCACCACGCCGTGGTGCTTGGTGTCGGAGACGAGATAGGTCCCCGACGGCAGCCGGACCGCCTTGCCCGGGAAGCGCAGGGCCGTGGTGGCCGGGGGCGGCGGGACGTACGGGCCGTCGCCGCGGTGGAGGGTCGCGCGGCGTTCGTGCTCCTCGACCAGCTCGTCGAGGAGCCGGCCGAGCGCGTGCGCGTGGCCCTCACCGGACATCTGCGCGACGACGTACCCCTCGGGGTCCACGACCGTGAGCGTCGGCCACGCGCGTACGGCGTAGGCGTTCCACGTGGTCAGGTCCGGGTCGTCGAGCACGGGGTGGTGGACCTCGTAGCGCTCGACGGCCGCGACGAGGGCGTTGTGGTCGGCCTCGTGCACGAACTTCGGCGAGTGGACGCCGACGACCACGAGCACGTCCCGGTAGGCGTCCTCGAGCTCGCGCAGCTCGTCCAGGACGTGCAGGCAGTTGACGCAGCAGAAGGTCCAGAAGTCCAACAGGACAATCTTGCCGCGCAGCGCGGCGAGGGACAGGTCGCGCCCGCCGGTGCTGACCCAGCCACCGCGGCCGACGAGCTCGGGGGCGCGGACGCGCGCTCGCTTTGAAGTGGTCGTCACCACACAAGTCTCGCCGATGCACGCTCCGTCCCTGCAACGGAGAGGGCCCCGCCCCACGAGGGGGACGGGGCTCTCCTTGTCTCGGCGCTAGTCGGCTCTGTCCCTGCGACCGCCTCTGCCGGGGCGGCGCCGTGGTGAGCGAGCGCATCCCGGGCGAGCGCGAGTTGGCCCACGCGCATAACCTGTGGCTCAACTGGTTCCTCGAAGCGGGCGTGCTCGGTCTGCTCGCCATCCTCCTGCTGACGGGGATGGCGCTGTGGATCGCCCTGCGCGGCGCCCGCGCGGGGTCCGCGACCGCCGGAGGCGGCCTCGCCGCGCTCGTCGGCTTCTTCCTGCTGAGCG
>JALYMU010000188.1 GCA_030773595.1 Actinomycetota bacterium
CGCTGTAGCGGGCCGAACCCGGCCACCGCGTCATAGACCTGCTTCGCCGCCAGCCGGGAGTCGACCAGCGGAGGCAGGCTGCTGGTCAGGCTGCGCTCGTCGTACTCCCCGATCACCTCGTCGACGAGCGCGCGGACGGCCGTCACGTCCGTGGCAGGGTCGAGCCCGCGTCGGCGGACGAGCTCACGTACCTCGTCCTCGACGAAGGCGACCGCGCTGCTCACTGCCCCTCCCCACACCCGCGACCGCCGCGGGTCGGAGCAGACTGCCACGTCGAGGAACGGCGATCGGGGCAGTTATCCACATTCCTGCGGGACGTGAACAACACGTCACGCAGTGGGGTGGCACGTAACCCAAACGGGGGAAGCTGCTCACAGTTCGACGCTCCGACAGACCCGCGGTTGGACAACACGGAACTCGATCCACTTCGGTGGACACCGACCGTGTGGTGATCAGGCAGCGGGGGTTGCGGCGGTGTACAACGTCTCGTACTCGTTGCCGGTGAGGTCGCCGAGGCTGGAGTGCCGTCCGGTGGGTTGTAGCAGGCTTCATCGAGCCGAGCAGGCCCGCTTCGCGGAGCCGATGCCCGAAGATCCAACTGGTGTATTGGGCGGATTCAACTGGTCGTTCAACACCTCCATCTGGAGGTCGAGCAGTGGGCGTTGGGACGCGGCAGCTTCAGGTGCGGACGTATCCGGGACAGATCCCGTCGCCGGGCCGTCCAACGGTGGCCTGGCGGGACGATCTGGTCAGGTGCTGGGCCGCGATCGCGCGCCGCGCCAAGACCGAGGACGCAGCGGCCGAGGCGGGCGTGTCCTCGCCGGTCTCTGGAGGAAGGATCAGAGGGAGAAGACGCGACCCGCCGTGCCGCCCAGCACCTGCGCCTTGTCTCCCTCGCTGAACTCGGCGAGCCGGACACGCAGGACCTCGTAGCTCAGGTCGAAGTGCGGGCTGGCCGACGCGAACATCACCCGGGCGCCGCCGAACTCGCGGACAACGCCCTCGATGAAGTCCTGGCGGTAGACGCCGTTCGTCTGCACGAGCACGTTCGGGCACCGGCGCAACGCAAGTACCGCGTCCATCTGCCCCAGGCCGCTGCTGTTCTGCTGCCCGCCGTGCGTCATCGCGATCGTGACGGTGGGGTGCCGGGTCGCGAGTTCGGCGACCTGAAGCGCCTCGGACACCCACGGGTATCCCGCCGCCACCACGACGGGTGCGCCCCGGTCGGCGCACACCTCGAGCACGGCGTCGACCCGAGGGGCGTTGACCGGAAACACCTCCTCGCGCGGGTGGAGCAAGATCCCGTGTAATGCGAGCGTGTCGAGACAACGTCGAGTCTCGTCCGCGGCATCCGCGCGGTTGGCGTCCACGCGGCCCAACCCGACCACCCGCTCGGTGTCGGCTTCCTGGAGTTGGGCGATCTCGTCGTTGGCTGGCCGGAGGTGGTAGTTCACCGGGCGCGCCGCGGCGACCACCGCTGCGTCGATCGCGTTCTCGTCGAGCCCGCGCCGCAGATCGTCGTACGACTGGGCCGGACCGAACAGCGACGTCCCTACGAACGCCAGAGAGTCGACTGCGCGTGGCCGCGTCACTGGTGAACCACTCCGTCGAAGAGTTCGCACATGTTGTCGTGCAGCACGCGCCGGCTCTCGTCGTCGGTCAGCCCCGCCGCCCGCACCTTGCGCAGTTCGAGGCGCGGCGGGCATCCGGGGCCGTCGCTGCCGTACACCACTCGATGAGCGCCGACTCGGGACACAGCCTCGCGAATCTTCGCGGGATACGGCATCGCCGATGTCTCCAGCACGATGTTGGGGTGTTGCTCGGCCACCCGGATCGCCTCATCGACGTGGTGATAACCGCCCATGTGCCCGAGGATCACCGTCGTGTCCGGAGCCTGCTCGGCAGCCGCCGCGATCGCGGTCGGCGTCGTCATCGGCTCGTCCCCGCAGTGAAAGAGCGCGGGTGCACCTCGCTCACCGGCCAGGCGCAGGAGACGCACCGTGGCGTCGCTCGCGGGATGATCCAGCGTTCCGACCGGGTGGAGTTTGATCCCCTTCATCCGGTGTTCCGAGATCGCTCGCTGGAGCAGGTCCGCGGCCTCGGCGTACCACGGGTGGAGCCGCACGAACCCGACCAGTCGATCCGGAAAGCGCGCGACGACGTCGGCGAGGTACTCCAGCGCACGCGGGTTGAAGCCTGGCAGCTCGGTGTAGGTCATCACGACGGCGCGGGCGATCCCGACCTCGTCCAGCAGCTTGACGAGCTTCTCCGGCGGGTCGATCCATCCGAGCGCGGGGACCTCGTCGACGTGCGTGTGTGCGTCGATGATGTCGCCGGCCATCGTCGTCTCGGTCATGCGCCCTCGGTTTCCCCGCGCTCCCCCGCTTCAGACACCGCCCCGACCCGCAAGTGGTGCGGGTCGGCGCAGTTCTTCCCGTTGCCGAGGATCAGGACCCGTGCCCGGCGAGCAGGCGACGATCGAGCTCCTCGAGGTCGACGACGTCGTCCGCGGCCGGCCTCGCCGCCTCCGCCGCCACTCGCGAGCGGCTCGCTGCCACTCGCATCGTGAGCGTGTAGCCGGCCATGACGATCAGGGTTGTGACGAGGACCTTGATCCACTCCTGCGGGACGAGCAGGTAGACACCGAAGCCGAGAACCGTCCACGCCACGGCGACCCAGTTGAAGCCCCTCCAGTACCAGTACGCCTTCGTCCGGTCGAACAGGGCCGGTACATCGAGGCGCGTGCGCTTGAGAATGACGTAGTCCGCGATGAGGATGCCTGCGATCGGGGCGAAGAAGTTCCCCATCGTGGTCATGAACCCGACGTACTGGTTCGTGATCTCCGGGAAAATCGACAGGACGACGCCGAGCACCGACACGGCCAGCGTCGCCCAGAACCGCCCGAGGCGGGTGAAGATGTTCACGAGGGACATCCCGCCCGTGTAGAGGTTGAGCACGTTGATCGTCCAGTTGTCGAGCACGATAACGACGAGGATCAGGACGAGCACAGGCGTCGTCGCGATCCCGGCGAGGACATCCCACGGATCTCCGTTGGTTCCCCGCGTGGCGGCCACGGCGTACGCGCCGAGCACGGTCGCGACGACGGTGCCGGTGATGGCGGCGGCGAGCGTCCCGATCCACATGTCAACGCGGGTGCGGGAGTAGCGGCAGAAGTCGGCGGCGTCGGTGACCATCGAGTACCAGGCCGCTGCCACGGAGTTGATCCACAGCGCTAGCAGCGCCCACTTCCAGCCGGCGGTGCCGCCCCAGGCGAAGACGCTGCCGGGCGCGAAGGACGGGTCGTCGTAGGTCATCAGCGCGTAGATCAGGTACGCCGTGATGGCCAGCTTCAGCGGAAACG
>JALYMU010000189.1 GCA_030773595.1 Actinomycetota bacterium
TGCCGGAGCATCGCGACGCCCTGGTAGCCGGCGACGACGGCGTCGAGGGCGTTGCGCCCCATGAAGGGCTGCGCCGAGGCGTGAGCCGCGACGCCGACGAAGGTGACGTCGAGCTCCCTCCGCCCGAGGAACGGGTGGTCCGCGACGTCGGCGGAGAAGGGGTGCAGCATGACGACGGCGTCGACGCCGTCGAGGGCACCGTCGCGCGCCATCGTCTCCTTGCCACCACCGCCCTCCTCGGCCGGCGTCCCCAGAAGCGTCACCGTGCCGCCGGAGGGCTCGCCGTCGGGTCCGGCGTCGTCGCCGGTCAGTACCACTCGGGCAGCGAGGAACGCTCCCACTGAGCTGGCGCAGATGACGTTGTGCCCGCACGCGTGCCCCACGCCGGGCAGAGCGTCGTACTCCGCGAGGACCATCACGTGCGGACTGCCGCTGCCCACGCTGGCCCGCAGCGCCGTCTCCAGCCCGTGGACGCCCACGTCCACGGTCACGCCGTGGCGCCGGAGCAGGTCCGCGACGACGCCCGCAGTGCGCCGTTCCTGGAATGCCTCCTCCGGGTGGGCGTGGATGTCGTGGCTCAGCGCGACGAGCTCGGCCGACAGCCCGTCCACCGCGGCGTCGACGGCGGCCGCCACCTCCTCGCCCGCTCCGGCGTGGGCGCTGCGCAGCTGCTCGGCGTCGGCGGCAGCGGCTGCGCTGCGAGCCATGAGGGCGTCGAGGTAGGACGGGTCAGGAGGGAGCGGGTCGGCTCGACGCGCATCGGAGGACTCGTCTTCGCCGGCAAGTGCACCGCCATGGGGCATGCGGGCAAGTCAAGCACGGGGGACGCCGAGCAGCGCGGATCGGCACGGCGTGTCGTGTCGGCAGCGCGACCCGTGTTCTGTGGTCGGCCGGGTCGGTCCACCGGTGACGACGACGCCGGACGACGAGGCTCCGCTGTTCTCGTGAGCTGACGGCGGTAGGGCGTCCCCGGGCCCACGGGTGCCCCGGCTGTCACGGACAGGCGGGACACCCGTGGGATGAACCGGGTCGTCAGCTCTCCTCGGCCTCGTGGTCGTGGTCGTCGTGCAGACCGCCACCGGACGTCGTGCCGCCACCCGGGCCCACCGGACCGGCCGGGTTGACGAGCGGGTACTTCACGAAGTTGCGCTTCGCGAAGTGCAGCGTCGTGTGCGCGACGGCGTCCGACATCTCGTCGAGGCCCTGCATGTTGACGTTCGCGATCGTGTCGCAGGCGAGGTGGTAGCACGCGTCGTACGCGACGCCCGCCGTTCCGCCGAACTTCGCCGCCTGCTCGGCGGTCTTGACGCCCTCCGCGCCGGTGAACAACCCTCCGGCCGGGATGCCCTTCGCGATGAAGGGCCCGTAGTCGGACCGGCCGCTGAACGGGGTCTCCTCCGAGGCGAGGTTCTGCGAGGCGAAGTACTGGTGGAAGACGCGCTCGATCTCACCCGAGCCGTCGGGTCCCGCCGCCGAGCCCGTACCGGCGGGGTAGGCCGAGTTGTCGCCGTCGTAGACGAACCTCGCGTAGTTCGGAGAACCGATCATGTCGAAGTTCAGGTTCATCTTGATCTTCGCCAGCTCCGCCTCGGACAGCGACGCGACGTAGCGGTTGGAGCCGATGAGCCCGTGCTCCTCGGCGCCCCACCAGGCGAACCGGACCTTGTTGCGCGGCGTGATGCCCCGCGCCGCGAACTGCTCGGCCAGGGTCAGGACCGTGGCCGAACCCGACCCGTTGTCGTTGATGCCGGCGCCGCGGCTGACGCTGTCGAGGTGGGCACCGACGACCACCACGCTGTTGGAATCTCCGCCGGGCGTCTCCGCGAGGAGGTTCACGCTCGAGCGCAACTCGTTGATCATGTCGGTGCGGAGGCGGGCGGTGCTGCCGGTGCTGCCGGTGCTGACGCCGTTGCTGAGTGCCTGACCCACTTCATAGGTGGCGCCGACGACCGGCTGGTCGAAGGCCGGCTCGGCCAGCGTCCCGTTGATGATCCCGGTGCGCCCCGCCTGGCCCTCGTTGAACACGATCGTGCCGATGGCGCCGGCGGCCTTGGCGTTCTCCGCCTTGAGGCGGAAGGAGCAGGCGCCCCGCTGGACGAGGGCGACCGTGCCGGCCGGGAAGCCGGCGAAGTCGGCCGCCTCGCAGCCGCTCGTGCTGGAGTTGGCTGGCCCGGTGGGCTCGAGGATGTCCACCGCCGTGACGGCAGCGGTGACGTCCCCGCTGCCCGAGTACGACATCGCGGCGAAGTCGACGCCGTTGGGGAACGTCCGTGAGGACGGGCCGGTCTGAGCCAGGACCGACGGCGTGCGCTCGGAGTTGAGCTGGAACGTGAAAGCGTGCTCGGTGACGTGGTACCCCGCGGCGACCAGCTTGCTCTTCACGTACTCGGCGGACTTGTCGTACCCGGCCGTCCCGGCGAGCCGGTTCCCGCCGCCGTAGGTGTCGGCGATCGTCTGGAGTGCCTGCATGTGGCGCTTGATTCTGTCGGTCGAGACCGCCTTGCGGAGGCCCTGCGAGTCACTCTCGCCGAGTGCCACGGCGGGCTGGGTGAACACGAGCGAAGTCGCGCAAAGGGCCGTCGCGGTTCCCACCGTGATCCAGCGGTGCCGCGAGCCAGCATGCGTTGTGCGCACAGAACCTCCTGGAGGGCAGTTCAGGGCCGTCGTGAGCCCGGGACGTCGGAGTGAGACACGACGGGTGCAGCCCTGGAGGGGTTTTCCGAGATCCTGCGGACAGCACCTCGCCGTACGTGGCGCGCGTAGTGCCGCCTCCGCGCCGTGCGACGTCCCGGTAGGCCACGGGCTGGCCCCTTCCGGGTCGCGCTCTCCGATGTTCCCGGTTCGTGGCGGCGCCGGAGACGGTCGTCAGCCGGCCGTTCGGCCGTCGTGCCGGCGCCGCGCGACGAGGTAGTGTGGCCAGTAGCGCAGGCCTGCGGGCAGCAGTGGCACGGCGTGCCTCACCGCGTGTCGCGTGACCCGGAACGCGAGGCGCTCACGCCGGCCCCAAGGCAGGCCGTACTGCTCTCTCACCGGCGGGGGCAGGATGCCGGCGGCCAGGATCGCCGGAGCCGCGCGCAGCAGCGGCGGGGCGACGGGAGGGTCCGGCAGCAAGACCTGCCGCGAGATCCGTGCCGCTGCCGGTCCGACAGCCAGGACCTCCGCCACCTGTCTGTCCACGTAGGCGTCGAGGGCCGCGTATCCCCCCGGGAGCGCGGAGTCGGGCACACCGAACAGTCGCCCGAACGCGGTCATGTCCCGGTAGTAGGCGTCCCGCTCGGCCGTGGCCACGGGTCGCACGAACTGCTCGGTCACCACGACCGCGCTCCAGACCAGAGTGGCGAACACCCACAGCGCGAGGTCCGCGTCGTCCGCCCGGTACGGCGTCCCGCCGGCGTACGTGCCGGTCGTGACGGGCAGCGCGCCGCGGACCGGCCGGTGCCGTTGCCCGACGTACGCCGCGGCGCTGCGGGCCTGGGCCGTGTCGCCGAACGTGACGGTCAGGGTCGCGTCGAGCGTGCCGTGCAGCCGTCGCAGAGGGTCGCCGGCGAAGTCGCTGTGGGCCGCGACCCCGGCCGCGACCAGCGGGTGCGCCACCTGCAGCAGGAGGGCAGCCGGCCCGCCGGCGAGCAGGACCCGCTCCCGGCCGAGGCGCCAGGCCGCCGAGCCCGGCCCGAACAGCCCGGGGTCACCCACCACACCCGGAGTGGGCGGACGGGGCACGAACCTGGCCAGCGGGTCCCAGCTCACGGCTTGCTCACGGACACGGGAGTACCCGGGTGCTTCGCGGCGACGCGCGCCGACCGGCCGGTGTGCGACCTCGCTAGGCTGCCGCCATCTTCGGAGCCTCGGAACCCCGGCTGCGCCGGCTCGACCCTGCATCGGCCGAGCGGGCGGCGGCCTTGCGCGCCTCGGTCGACCCGCAACGGCTCCGCGCGGCGCTCGAGGAGCTGCCGGCCCCGCGGGTGCGCTCCTCCCGGCCCGAGGTGATGGCTGCGGTCGACGGCATGGTCCTCGACGCCTTCACCGCTGCCGGATGGCTCGCGGGCAGGGACGAGTTCCAGGCGCGCAACGTCTGGGCGTGGGCGCCCGGCGGGAGACTGGCGGTCGAGCCGGCCGACTCGCTCGTCGGGGTCAACGTCGTCGCTGTCAAGGAAGGCGCCGTGCCGGAGGCGGTCGTCGTGGTGGCGCACCACGACACGGTTCCGGGCAGCGGGGGAGCGGACGACAACGGCAGCGGGGTGGTCGCGCTGCTGGAGGTGGCGAGACTGCTCGGTCCGCTTCGCTTCCGGCGGACGGTGGTGCTCGCGGCGGTGGACCACGAGGAGCTCGGCTTCCACGGCTCCCGCCGGCTCGTCGAGCGGCTGTCCGCGGAGCGCCCGGTCCTCGGCGCCTTCGTCTGCGAGATGCTCGGCTACGCCTCGTCCGTGCCGGGCAGCCAGCAGCTGCCCGCGGGCATCGGCACGGTCTACCGCGGACAGGTCGGCAAGGTCGCCGGACGCGACCACCGCGGCGACTTCCTCGCGGTGATCTACCGGCAGTCCGCGGTGGGGCTCGCGACGTGCTTCGCCGAAGGGCTCGCTGCCCTCGCCGGCCCGTCGGCGCCGATCCTGCTCCGGGCGCCGACCGACCTGCCGCTGGTCGGCCCCGTGCTGCACGCGGCCGTCCCGTTCGCCCGCAACTTCGCGCGCAGCGACCACGTGTCGTTCTGGGATGCCGGCCTGCCCGCCGTGCAGCTCACCGACACGGCGGACTTCCGCAACCCGCACTACCACCTGCCCGGCGACCTGCCTGACACCCTGGACTACGGCTACCTCGCCGACGTCACGGCGGCCCTCGCGCTGGCGGTCGAGCGCCTGGCCGAGCCGGCCGAGACATAGCTGTGCGGCGATCCGGCCCCGCCGTAGAGGCCCGCCGGTCAGCTGCCGGACATCACGATCGGCAGCCGTCGGCGTCCCCAGCCGCCGGGCTGCCCGTCGTACCGCCCGGCGACCGTGGCCCCGCACGCGCGGCAGTGCCCCTGGTCGTCGAGCCGGTAGCCGCGGATGGCGTGCCAGTCGCGCTCGACGACAGCTTCACCGCAGCCGGGGCAGTACGTCGTGCCGCCGGCACGGTCGCGGACGTTGCCCGTGTAGACGTAGCGCAGCCCGTTGCGCATCGCGATCTCCCGCGCGCGGGTGAGCGTGGCGGGCGGTGTGGCCGGCACGTCGCGCATCTTGAAGTCCGGGTGGAATGCCGTGAAGTGCAGAGGCACGTCCAGGCCGAGCTCGCAGGCGATCCACGACGTCATGGCGGCGATCTCGTCGTCGCTGTCGTTGTGGCCCGGGATGAGCAGTGTCGTGATCTCGAGCCACACGTCGGTCTCGTGGCGGAGGTAGCGCAACGTGTCCAGGACCGGCTGGAGCGAGCCGAGCGCGACCTTCGAGTAGAACTCCTCGGTGAACGCCTTGAGGTCGATGTTCGCGGCGTCCATGTGCGCGTAGAGCTCGCGGCGCGGCTCGTCGCACATGTACCCGGCCGAGACGCTGACCGCCTTGATGCCACGCTCGTGGCAAGCCTTCGCGACATCCACGGCGTACTCGAGGAAGATCGCCGGGTCGTTGTAGGTGAAGGCGACGGAACGGCACCCCAGCTGCTCCGCGGCACGGGCGATGTCGTCGGGGCCGGCCGCGTCGGCGAGCGTGTCGACCTCGCGGGACTTCGAGATGTCCCAGTTCTGGCAGAACCGGCACCCCAGGTTGCACCCGGCCGTGCCGAACGACAGCACGGAGCTGCCGGGAAGGAAGTGGTTGAGCGGCTTCTTCTCGATCGGGTCGACGCAGAAGCCGCTGGACCGGCCGTACGTCGTGAGCACCACCTCGTCGCCGGCCCGGCCGCGCACGAAGCACAGCCCTCGCTGTCCCTCGTGCAGCCGGCAGGCGCGTGGGCACACGTCGCACTGCACGCGCCCGTCGGGCAGCGCGTGCCAGTGGCGCGTCCCCACGGTAAAGGGGTCCTCGCGGTCGATCGGGGAGCTCACCTCCCCACGGTACGTCGGACAGGCGCGGCGCGGACGCGGGCCGTGCTCCGCGGGAAGCGTTCGACAGCGAGTCGTGGCCGCTACCCGGAGGTTGACCTCGATCCGGCGAGCCGCCATCGTGGAGTCGTCATCGACCCCGGGAGTGCGCCATGGGACAGCCCGTCTATGTCTCCGAGGTGCGGATCGAACGCGACGGCGGGCCCGTGCGCCGGGCGTACCTCCCGGCCGAGACCGAACCGGTGCGCTACGGCGCCCACGGCGTCATCGCCGAGCACTACGGCTACCGTGCCGGCCAGTTCGAGGAGCACGCGACGACGCTCGACCACGTGATCGCCGCGGCCGGCGGTTGACTCACCGGGACGTTCGCCGGGGCGCTCAAGGCCCGGGGGATCGACCCCACCGGTCTGGTGGGACACGTGCGAGGCGACATCGAGCTCGACGGGAAGGTGCTCGTCATCACCCGGATCCACGTGGCCTATGCAGGCGTCGACGTGCCTCCTGACAAGCAGGCGGCGGCAGACCGCGCGCTGGCCGGCCACCACAGGTTGTGCCCGGTGTCCCGCAGCATCGAGGGCACCATCACGATCTCGACGAGCTGGGCCGAGGAGTCGTAGCCGCCCCGCGTCCTTCCTCGCTCAAGCGGTACGCCGGGATCACACCGGCTGCAGGCGCCGCGCCAGACCGGCCGGGGTCCCGTCCCACTCCGCCAGCGCCTTTGCGACGGTGTCGGGCGGTGGGGCGCCGAAGAAGACCAGCTCGTGGTCGACCGTGAGGGACGGTACGCCGTGCACTCCTGCTTGGGACGCTCGGCTCCGGAGCCGTCCCAGCTGCCGGAGCCGCTCGGGGTCCCACGCCGCCCGGACCGCTTCGTTGGCATCGAGGCCCGCCTCGCGCGCGATCCGCCGTAGGACCCGCTCGTCGCTCACGTCGCGGGCCTCGACGAAGAACGCGCGGTGCGCGGCGTCGCGCCATGCCCGTCCCGCGTCCTGGTCCTCCGCCCACAGGCCTGCTGCGAGGACGAGCGTCGAGCGCGGCTGGTGGACCGGCACGTGGATCTCGGTGCCGTAGTCGAGTGCGAGCGGGTATACGTGGTCCCGCCAGTGGTCGCGGATGTAGGTGCCGCGCGGCTCCGGGAGCGGGTCCGGGGCGGGTCGCAGCTCGAACGGCACCCACTCGACCGCCGTACCCGCGTCCTCGGCGGCCTCAACCTCTCGGGCGAGGACGTAGCTGTAGGGACAGACGACGTCGAAGTGGTAGCGCAGCACACGGGCACCCTTCCGCGCGTGGTGGCTGATCACTCCGCGCGGGACGAACAGCGCGAGACCGCGGGCTGCTCGTGACTCAGCCGCCGGCGTTGCTCGGCGGCTCGCCGCCGCTCGTGCCGAAGTGCGGCGGGTCGATGGCCTGACCCGCCATGAGGCGGGTCACCAGCCACACCAGGGCGGCCTGCCAGCCGATGGCGACGAGCACGAGCAGTGGCCACCACGTCGACACGGCGCCGGCCACGGCCTCGCGGGGAAGGGCCGCGAGGGAGTAGCTACCCAGCACGAACGTCGCCCACAGGGCCGCCGCCGCGGTGCGGTAGCGACGGCTGTGGTCGGGCGACGGGTGGATCCCGAGGGAACCGACGTCCTGGGGCGGATGCTCGGCGACCATCCGGCGTACGGAGCCGTAGACGCGGGTGTGGGGGTAGTGCGCCGCGAGCATCCGGCGGACACGGCGTGCGGCCGGCGGGTACCACCGCACGGCGACCGGGAGCGCGATTGCCTCGATCCGCGCGGAGGAGGCGCGGAACCCGCGGTCGCCGAGGATGCACCTACCGCGGGCAGCGATGACGGCGCTCACGGGACCGATCGACACGCTGGCGCTGGTCGGCTGGTACCACGCGTAGAGCCCGCAGCGGCACTCGGCCGCAGGGGCGTCGTGGTCCTCACCCACCGCGCAGTGCGCCCGTTCGAGGCGCCCGTCCCATGCACCGGAGGCGAAGTGGACGAGCGGGTACAGCCCGTCGGAGCGGAGCTGGAACTGCCGGTAGCCGCGCAGCTCGCCGGGGACGAGGGCCGGTCCGCCACCCGAGTCCGGCGCCGACGGGGTCACCGCGTGGCCGGAACGGGCTGAGCAGGTGCGGGCTCGGCAGGTGTCGCCGGCCGGGTCGCCGGCACGTCCTCGAGGGGCTCGAACTCGACCTCACGCCGCTCGGTTCCGATGTCGCCCATGGCGTCCTCCCTCGTGATCGCGCGGACCCCGGCCCCGTCGTCCTCTGGCAGCGCCCTCGGCCGTCGTACCTCCCTCCATCGTCGGGACGTCCCGCGCCGTTGTCGAGGCATCGCCCCGCGATTGTCCGAAACGTTGTACGACCGACCCGCTCCGGCGGCCGGACCATGCCTCGACACCTCCATTCTGATGAGCGCCGCGTCGGCGCCGACGAGCCTCGACCAGCTCGTCGATCCTGCGGGGCTGACACGTGCAGGTCCCTCTGCATCAGCGACCGGGGGGACTGCCCCGGGTTCGGTTGACTCCTGACCTGTGAGGACTCGTCCTCGCTGGAAGGATCAGCATCGTGCCCACCCCTTCCCACCGGAGTTCCGCCGTGACGTCGTCGCGGTCGCTCGCGCCAGCACCTGTCGGGTGCTCGGATTCTCCAAGCAGGCCTACTAGGCCTGGCGCGCCGACCCGGTCACGCAACGGGACTGGGACGACGCCCACCTGCTCAACGCCGCGCTAGACATCCATCACGACGACCCCGAGTTCGGCTACCGCTTCATCCCCGACGAGCTCGTCGCCCGCGGCATCACCGCCGGGCGCAACCGGGTGAACCGGCTATGCACCCTGCAGAAGGTCTGGTCCGTGCACTCGCGGTGCCGGGGCCCGCACCGCCAGCCCGGCCCGCCGGTCCACGACGACCTCGTCGAGCGGCAGTTCACCGCTCAGGCGCCCAACGAGCTGTGGCTCACGGACATCACCGAGCACCCCAGTCGCGAGGGCTCTACCTCTGTGCGGTCAAGGACGTCTGCTCCGGGCGCATCGTCGGGTACTCCATCGACGCCCGCATGACCTCCTCACTGGCCGTGGCCGCGCCCCAGGGCTACGACGCGGCCGGATCGAGCCGCTGCTCAAGACGCTGCGCGTGGGCGGCGTGGTCGAGCGGGGCGACGGAGGTTGATCGTGCACGCGCTCGCAGGTCCCGACGGCCCGCCCAGTGGGACGCGGGACATCGTGGTAGCGGCAGAGCCTCTGTTGCCTGTCGAGTGTTGCCCCATCGTCGGCACGTAGCGATGGCGATCCCCACGAAGACGAGTGCGGCTCGACTGGAGCGCGCCGCCTTCGAAGCCGAGGACGGCGTCCTTCCAGAGCACTGCTTCTGCTCACCCACATCCACGGCCGGTCTCTGCACGACGCCTTCGTCAGCGTGGACGAGGCGCAGTCACTGGAGCGCAACGTGCTGCTTACGGTGCTGTCGCGCATCGGCCAGGGATCGCGCGTGGTGCTGACGCACGAAGTGGCCCAGCGCGACAATCTGCGGGTCGGCCGGCACGATGGGGTCGCCGCTGTGATCGAGACACTGAAGGGACACCCGCTGTTCGCGCATGTGACACTGACGCGCTCCGAACGCTCGCCGATCGCGGCGCTCGTCACCCAGATGCGCGAAGAGGTGCACGCCATGGCGTGAAGACGCGCGCCGCCAGCCGCGAGTTGCCGGAGGCGACCACGGACGTCACCGCGATCGTTCCTGTGACGGCCCGGGCTAATCTGTCGACGTGGCGGTGCGCACACGCGCAAGTCGCGCGAGGATGAAGGATGATGCGCGTGGGGCCCGGTCGAGCTGCTGCGGCTGCCGTGCGCCGGTGGTCAGCCGCTGAGTTCGGTTCTCCTTCGGGGGCGCGGTGACCCCGCTGCTGCTCCCGCGCTGGAGTGACCGCCCGTGACCATCAGGGTTGTCGTCGCTGACGACCACGCGCCGCTGCGTCTCGGCGTCCGGGCGGTTCTCGAGGCCGACGGGTTCGTTGTCGTCGCCGAGGCAGCGAGCGCGCGCACGGCTGTCGCGGCAGCGGTCGAGCACCGCCCCGACGTCATCCTGCTCGACGTCCACATGCCCGGCGGAGGCATCGCGGCCGCTCGAGCCATCAGCGAGCAGGTGCCCCAGGCCGCGGTTGTCATGCTGACGATGGCCGCCGACGACCAGACGCTTTTCGAAGCACTGCGTGCAGGGGCTCGCGGCTACCTCCTCAAAGACATCGACCCGGCGCGGCTGCCGCACGCGCTGCGCGGAGTACTTGAAGGGAAGGCCGCGGTCCCGCGCAGCCTCGTCACCAGCCTCGTCGACGAGTTCCGCAGCCGTGACCGGGCTGCACCGCCGCAGCGCGGCGGCATGCTCGCCAAGCTCACGTCGCGGGAGTGGGAGGTGCTCGACCTCATGCGTCAAGGCTTGTCGACGCAGGAAATCGCGGAGCACCTCTTTGTCGCGCCTGTCACGGTGCGGACGCATGTGGCTGCAATCCTCCGCAAGCTGCACGTGGGCGACCGTGACGCGGCGGTGCGAGCTATTGACGGTAAGTGACCTTTCAGCACCGGCGGTGACGCATCGTGCATGACCACGCGCACGCTGCGACAAGAGCCGTAGCTAACTAGTCGTTCGATAGTCCTCCACGCTGAGGAATCTCAACACCGGACGGCCGCGCAACATCATGCGGATGGGTCTAGACCGGGCGAAAGATGCAGGCAGGGCGACACCCCGCGCGCCCCGCGCGGACGCCATGACCTCAGCGAGGAGCCGGTATGAAGCCAAAGGCAGTCCCGCGAACGCGTCTCGTCGCGTTCGCCGCAGCAGCAGCTCTCCTTGCGGTCCTCGCGCCGAGTCCCGCCTTGGCCCACGACGTCCAGCCCACGCCGTACGCCGGGAACCTGACATGCAAGCAGCTGCTCAACGACGCGGCGTACGAGATCAAAGTGGACCCGCCGAAATCCGGCAGCTACGGGCCGCTGACCGTCACGTTCTCGCCGGACGGCAAGCTTGTCGCCTTCACTTCGACGGTCGCCGTGCTCGGCGTCTTCGTCAAGGGCGGGAATGAGGGCGGCAACTTCTACGACTTCCGGCCCAAGGGCGGCACCACGGCGCACAGCGGCCTGGCAGTGCCCACATCCCAGCAGATCAGCCACGTGTCGTTCTGCTGGGACGAGGAGCCGGTGCGTCCGCCGGACGCGCTGAACGTGGAAAAGACCGCCGTCGGCACGTACGACCGAACGATCACATGGAAGCTCGCGAAGAGCGCGTCGCCCACGAGCCACAGCGGCAATGCGGGCCACCCGTTCAGCTCGACATGGACTGTCACAGCGACCAAGGAGGTCGTCGAGAGCAACTTCAAGGTCACCGGCACGATCGACGTCTCAAACCCCAATGCTTTTGCGGTTCCGGTCGCCGTGACTGACAAGCTGGACGACGGCACCTCCGGCGCTGTCGACTGTGACCCCGTCGCCGCGGGGAACCAGGACACCGCGACGGTCGCCGCCAAGGCATCCGTCTCGTGCACCTACTCGGCATCACCGCCAAACGCGAACGCCGAGAACAACAACGCCGTCGCGCTGTCAACCGATGACCGCCTCCGGGTCCCTGGGGGGTCGGACTTCGAGCCGATCTCGTGGTCGGCCAACAGGATCGGTGACGACGAGGTGACGTTGGCCGACGAGCGGTTCAAGTACTCGAAGGGGATCGGTGCTTCGGTGACGGAGACGTTCCCGGAGACGTTTACCTGCCCGACGGACGGGAGCCGGTACGACGCGGACGGCAAGCTGACGTTCACCGAGACGAACGTCGCGACCCTCAAGGGCGACAGCACGAACCTGTCGAAGAACGCGACGGTGACGGTCACCTGCTCGCTGCCGGCGCTGACGGCCGTTAAGACCGCTGACGGCAGTTACACGCGCACAGTCACGTGGACACTCGACAAGACTGTCGACAAGGACGCCCACACCGGCGTGGCAGGGCAGAGCTTCCAGTCGAACTGGAAGGTGGCCGCCGGCAAGAGCGATGCCGAGAGCGGGTACATGGTGACGGGCTCGATCACGGTGTCGAACCCGGCGAAGGCCGCGCAGGCCTTCACCGTGAAGGACGTCCTCGATGACCGCACGGAAGCCGCTGTGGACTGCGACCGGGACACCGAGGGCAACCAGGCCGGCGGGCTTGTCCCGGCCGACGGCGAGGTCGTGTGCACCTACACGGCCAGCCCGGCGAACCGGAGCGCGACGATGAACACGGCGACGGTCACGTTCGGCAACCGCAGCGCGACTGCCACGAAGGCGATCACCTGGAGCGACACTCTCGTGGGCGATGACAACGTGACGTTGGCCGACGAGCGGTTCAAGTACTCGAAGGGGATCGGTGCTTCGGTGACGGAGACGTTCCCGGAGACGTTTACCTGCCCGACGGACGGGAGCCGGTACGACGCGGACGGCAAGCTGACGCTCACCGAGACGAACGTCGCGACCCTCAAGGGCGACAGCACGAACCTGTCGAAGAACGCGACGGTCACCGTCACCTGCACCATTCCGCGGTGGGCAGACGAGACCGCGACGGGTGCCGGCAAGGTCTACCCGGGCAGCACCAACTGGTTCATGTACACGCCGTACACGACGGCCAAGGTCGACCTGATCGCGGGCCAGAAGTACGACGCAGGTGACATCTACATGACCCGCAACTCGACGACGACCTTCTTCCGCATCGTGCTCCACGACGGGTGGCGGTGGGCAGATGTCGCCGAGAACCTGAAGATCCAGCCCTTCGACAGCGAGCCGAAGGCGTACGTCGAGCCAGGCACCTTCAGGCACAAGTTCACGGTGACCGGCCAGACAGTCACCGTCTCGGTGCCCGGCGTCAAGGCGAAGTTCTACGGCGTCCATGGAGACATGCAGCGCCGCCTGAGCTGACCCGAAAGCCGAGAGCCGCCACTGAGGCCGACCGGCAGCGCACAGCACGAGGCCCCCGGGTGCATCCCGGGGGCCTCGTGGTGTCTTGAGGCGATCCTAGGTCCGCCGAGCGTGGACGCCGCGGGGCGCAGCCTGCCATCGGATCGGGCGATGCAGTTCTGCGCTGTGGACCTTCAGTCGTCACGGCACCCAGCGCACGTCCTGGCGCGGTTCGCAATCGACACCTTGCAGGACCGGTTCGACCCCCGGGAGGTGTACGAGCGCGGGGACGACCGCGCCGTCGAGCGCCAGTTGGTACCGGGCGCCGACCCGAGTACGTCGACCGCTTCCGGGTCCGCGCATGATCGCCCGTGCCCGCAGCGACGATGAAAGATCCATCACGGTACTGGTGCTGGGCTACTTCCTCGTCTGCGTGCTGCTGGTGACGGTCGTGGTCAACGTCTCCAAAGTTCTGCTCGTACGACGGTCCCTGGCCGGCGCCGCCGACGGCGCGGCGGTCGCGGCGTCCAACGGTCTGGACGAGCGACAGATCTACCGTGGGAACCTCGGGGAGGCCGTGCCGCTGTCAGATGCAGCGGCCGGCGCGCTGGTCGAGGACTACGCAGACGCCGCCGGTCTGGCCGCGCAGTTTGACCGCTTCCAGGTCGTCGCCGTCGACACCGACGGCGAGGCCGCGACGGTGACGTTCGCCGCCGTCGTACCCCTGCCGTTCGTGAACCTCCTGTCGGCCGACTACGCCGACGGAGTGCCACTCACCGCGACGGCGAGTGCCCGATCGGCAGTACGGTGACGACTCCCGCTCTCGCCGCCGTCGGGCGGGTGGCCGCGCAGGGACAGGCGGGCTGAGCCCGGCATGGCTTGTCGCCTTTCGCGCTCGAGATCACTGCGCAGGACGCTGGCAACACCCACGCCGGCCACGGGAGCGATCGCGCTCCCTTGCCGACAGGGACGGCGAAGACGCCCACGGCGCCGTGCCCTCACGCGGTCGTGGCGGTCGACACGTACTTCAGCGCGCCGTTCTCGCGGGTGACGATCAGCTCGATGCTGTCGACCCAACGGATCTGCCCTTGCCGCCCGCCGTCCGGGGGGAGGATGCCCACGTCGAAGCCCGTGACTGTCGTGCCCTGGACGCACTGCGGCGGATAGCTCTCGGCGAGCCGGTCGCAGAGCCGCGCGACCTCCCCGTCGTACACAAGCGCACCGCGGACCCGCAGAGGCCCCCTCGCATCGGTGCTGAGCGCGCCCGCGACAGTCAGCGCGTCGACTGCCCAACCACGACGGAGCCTGCCGCACCGGCGTGGGGCGGCTGGCCGCAGGCGGCGAGCGCGAGGGAGGCGAGTACGGCGGACCCGAGGATTACGTGACGCTGCATGGTGGACCTTTCCCGAGCGGCACTGGCGAAGGTGATGTGCCGGTGTGACGCAGCGGAGGCCCGTCCCGTTCCGTAATCCTGTTGCGAGGCGTACGCACCGCCGGGAAGGTGGAGAGGATGCCGCCCAGCCACTCCGCCGTCAGGGACGCCAGGCGTGAGGTGCTGGCCGCGCTCGCGGACCCGCGCTACGCGCACACCAGTCATCTGCACGTCCGGGTCGACGCGACTGTGGTCGTCGACCGCCATCTCCGCGGGCCGCTGGGGCTGAGGTCTTCTCCGTGACCAAGAGCGTGCTGGCGACGGCGCTGGGCGTCGCGGCCGCGCGGGGGCTGCTGCCGGACCTGGCGACTCCGGTCTCGGACATTCTTCGGGCTCTGCGTGGCACGCCCGCCGAGAGCCATACCTAGTGGCATCTGCTCACGATGACTCGTGGAGCCGCTGTCGAGGGCCCGTGGGACCCGGACGAGCTCTTCGCGCTGCCGGGAGGGCAGGTGGCGCAGATCGTGCAGGCCCCTCAGGTCCAGGCGCCCAGCGAGGGCTTCCTGTACGACCACGGTGCGGCGGCCCGCGTGCCGCGACTGCGGGTGAGCTCCAGGACGCCAGGGAATCGCGGGCTCACCGCGGTGCCACGCCGATGAGCGAGCCGCTCACCTCACAGACGTCTCCCGTCCCGACGCGCTGCCGTGGCGCTGCTGTCCGGGAGCCGCTGTGGCGCGAATCGCCTGCGGACCGTCGAGCCGTGATCTGCGTGCGGCACTGCCCACACTCGTGTCCGAGGACTCCCGGACGACGAGCTCAGGCGACAGACGCACGGACGAAACAGGTTCACCGGCCATCCTCGCCAAGAGCGTCGTCGTCGCCGTGGCACCCATCGCGGCGAGCGGCGTGCGGATGCTCGTCAGCGGAATCGTCAGTTCTCGGGCAACCGCGGTGTCGTGGAAGCCGACAACGGCGACGTCCCGCCCCACCTGCAACCCGAGGTCGCGGATGGCGCCCATCGCCCCGATTGCAGTGAAGTCGTTGACGGCGAAGAGGGCCGTAATCCCGGGGTCCTGCGTCAGGAGTCGGAGCGCCGTCTGGTATCCGCCCGCCGCCGAGTTCGGGGACTCGGCGACCTGCTGCGGGGAGACCTCGATGCCGCGCTCCCCAAGTGCGGCGACCGCGCCGTCGCGCCGGTCACACGCGGTACTCGCGTACCGCAGGCCGGCGAGAATGCCGATGCGCCTGTGGCCCAGGTCGGCGAGGTGGGTCGCGGCCAACCGGCCGCCCAGGTGATCGTCGATCGTCACGGCGACGTGGTCTCCCGCGCGCCGACTGACGAGCACGAAGGGCACGTCACGCTCCGCCAGTTCGTCCAGTAGCGACGAGTCGAGCCGGGCGTCACCGAGGATCAGGCCGTCCACTCGCCGGTTCAGCATCAGGTCGATGCGTCGGCGCTGCTGTTGCGGGTCGTCCCTCGTGTTGGCGACCACGGTCTGGTAGCCGAACTGCGTCGCGGTGTCCTCAATCACCTCGTAGAGATCGGCGAGCACCACGTCGCTGAGTCTGGGCATCAGCACGCCCAGCGCCGCGGTGCGCTGCGTGCGAAGACTCGCGGCGTACTCGTCCCGGACGTATCCCAGCCGGTCGGCGACCTCGAGGATTCGGCGCGCGGTGTCCGTGACCGCGGCGTGTCCGGAACGCCGGCGGCGCAGGGTGCGCGAGACCGTGGAGATGTCGACGCCGACCTCCTCCGCGATCGTGCGGAGTGTGACCCGGCCGCGATGCGACGACTCGCTGGACATTTTCTCCTCCCGCCCGTTGACGCCTCTGCAAACGTTTGCCTACTCTAGCCGCAATCGATTGCCACGCTTGCTGTCGCGGAGCATCGACGACTCCACACTCGCTCCGACCCCCCGGGGGTCAGACCACGCCCCTGGCGCCGAGACGACAGGGCCACGGAGGAATCAATCATGACCGAGTCGACTCGGCAGCTCGAGGACGAGCTCGCCAAGCGCTACCGTCAGCCTCGCGGCGTGGAGCAGTACGGCATCGAGGCCGTGCCGGAGGCCAAGCGCGACGTCCGCTGGTGGGACCTGTTCGCGATCGTCCTGAACTTCCTCGTCAACCCCGGCACGGTGCTCGTCGCCGGGCTCGCCGTCGCCTCGGGGCTCTCGTTCTGGGGCGCGCTCACGGCCGAAGTGATCGGCATCACGATCGCCTTCACCGTCTACGTCATCGTCGCGACCGTCGGCGTGGACCATGGCATTCCGGGACAGGTCGCGACGCGCATGGCCTTCGGGCTGCGCGGCTCGCGCTGGATCCCGTCGCTCCTGCGCACCGTGGCCTCGATCTACTGGTTCGCGTTCCAGACGATCGCCGGCGCGCTGGGCATCACCGCGGTCGCCCGCCAGCTCTGGGACGTCTCCCTCAACCTCGCGCTCGTCAGCGTCGTGTTCGCGATCTTCCAGGTGCTCGTCGCCACCGTCGGCTACGGATCGCTCAAGGTGCTCTCGCGCGTTGCGTTTCCGCTGAAGCTGGCCATCACGGCGTACCTGATCTACGCGCTGATGACCTACGACGACCCGTCCTTCGCGCCCGGCAGCGTCTTCGCCTGGGGCGGCACCGCCGGCTGGAAGTGGGCGCTGCT
>JALYMU010000190.1 GCA_030773595.1 Actinomycetota bacterium
GCCCGATGGTCGTCTCGCTGAGCATCCTGCTCGAGGTCCCCGGTGCCGCCCTGCTCGCCGCGGTCTTCCTCGGGCAGGTCCCGCCGCCCGCGGCGCTGCCCGCTCTCGCCCTCGTCCTCGCCGGCCTCGCCGTCGTCATCCGCACCCGTGCACCGGAGGAGCCGGCCGCCGTCCCCGTGGAGTGAGGTGCGGATGATCGAGAAGGCCCGCGGCGGCCCGAGCACCTACTACATGGAGTCGATGCGGTCACTGATCCGCGAGGAGCTGTCGTGGGCCCGCATCGCACCGCGCTTCGCCGTCGTGACGGTACTCGGCGCGCTGGTGGCGTGCCTCAACGTGCGGGTGATCGGCGCGTACGACTGAGGCGGCGCCGTGGTGCCCCGGCTGCCGGACATGGGAGTCCGGCTGCCCTGACGCGCGCGCACCCGCAGGTGGGACGACGAGGTTCTGACCGTGAAAACGCCGGAGCGCGACGCGTCGCGGGCGGGCTCACCCGACGATGATGCCGCCGCCGCGGTGGAGGAGCTGTACACCGACGGGATCGTGGGGCTCAAGGGCGCGTTCGCGCGCGAGTGGGTCGCGGCGCTGCGCGAGGAGGTCGACCGCGCCCTCGTACTCGGGGTCGACGCCCCGGGCACCGGAAACGCCGAGCAGCAGGACATGGCCGTCACCAAGGAGCTCTGGGCTGCCTTGCCACACGCGTGCGCAACCACACGCGCTGCCCGGTCGTCGACGTACCCCACCGATCGTGCAGCAGCACACCATCGAGGGCCTGGTGATGGGCGACGCCTGAGGGCAGCGGAGCAGGACGGAATCGCGATGTCCCACGGGGACATGTCGACTCCGCTGTAGTGTCGCGCCATGTTCGCGGATGAGCGACGACACGTCATTCTCGACCACGTCCGCGCGAACGGCGCGGTAACCCTCCGCGAGCTCGCCCGCGTCGTCGGCACCTCCGAAGTCACCGTTCGCCGTGACCTGCGGCTTCTGGAGTCCCAGGGACTGCTCGGTCGCCGCCACGGCGGGGCCGTCGCCAACGGAGCCCTTACGCACGAGCCGACGTACTCCGAGAAGTCGAATCTCGCTGCCGGTGAGAAGGCCGCCATCGCGGAGCTCGCGGCGACGCTGGTGTCCGACGGGGAGGCGGTTGCCATCGGTGCGGGCACCACAACGCAGGCACTGGCGCGGCGCCTGACCCGGTACACCGACCTGACCGTGATGACCAACTCGCTGCTGGTGGCACAGGTTCTCGCCCGGTCGCCGGGGGTCGACGTCGTCATGACCGGGGGCACGCTGCGCGGCTCCATCTTCGCGCTGGTCGGCAGTGGGGCGGAGCACACGCTCGCCGGCATGCGGGCGGCCAAGGTCTTCCTCTCCGGCAACGGGCTCACGGCGTCACGCGGGCTCTCCACGCCCAACCTCGCGGTCGCCGGTGTGGACCGCGCGCTGGTCGCCGCGGCTGAGGAGGTCGTCGTCCTCGCCGACCACACCAAGATCGGTGTCGAGACGATGGTGCAGACCGTTCCGGCCGGGGACATCACCCACCTGGTCACCGACGACCAAGCCCCGGCCGACGAGCTCGACGAGCTCCGCCGGCTCGGCGTCACGGTCCACGTGGCGGCGCCGGAGCGCAGCGAGCAGTTGTCGGACGCACCCGCCCGGTGACCGTTACCTGATCGAGTCTGTCTTTTTGTGACCGGGTCGTTGACGCAATTGGACGCGATCGTCTACGAATGGGCGTGCTTGTCCCCGTGGCGACGTGCGACCTGCTCGTCGCCGCCCCGGGTCCATGAAGCTTCACGATCGACCTTGCCCGCCATCGTCGATCTGACCGTCACGCGCAGCCTTGAGAGCGCTCTACACGAAGGACTGGCACCTATGAAGGGGAGGCCCAACGGTACGCCCGGGCTCGCCGCGCTAGCCGCGGTCGCGCTGCATCGTGCCGAAGGGTTCCGCCTTCTCCTGGCTCGGCCGGGGCCGCCGCCTGGTCACGAAGCCCTTCGTGCGGTCGGTGGTGACGTTGTTGGCCGGGTTGCTGAACTCGCCGTACCAGGCCGTGGTGAACGATGGCTTCCTCATCGTGGTCGTCGTCGTCCAGACCTTCTTGACCCGTCGCCGGAACGTGTGACACCCGCGGCGTGTCCGTCCCGGGCGGGGCCGGGACGGGCGCCGACGCCCCGCCCGGGGCGGCCGCTGCCCGCCGTACCTACCTGGAGGAACTCCCCGTGGCCCTGACCCCCGAATCCGCGCCCGCACCGCTCCGGCCTGCGCCCGGACGCCTCCGGCGCGCCGTCTGCGCCGTCGGACTCGCGATCACCGCGGTGTTCGCCGGCCTGGCGGTCCCCGCCGCCCCGGCCGTCGCCCTGCCGGTCAGCGCGCCGGCGCTCGACCGGGACTTCCCCGACCCCGACGTGGTGAAGGTCGGGTCGACGTACTACGCCTACGCGACGGAGTCGGGCGGCAACACCGTCCAGCGCGCCCGCTCCAGCGACCTGCGCAGCTGGACCTACCTCAACGGCAGCGCGCTCACGCTGCCCGCTTGGGCGCAGGCGGCGCGCACCTGGGCGCCGGAGGTGTTCCAGCGCGGCGACGGCCGGATGGTCATGTGGTTCACCGCGTGGGACCGCGCGAGCGGCAAGCAGTGCATCGGTGTGGCCACCGCGGCCGGCCCCGAGCAGACCTTCACCCCGACCAGCTCCACCCCCGCGATCTGCCCCACGAGCATCGGCGGGGCCATCGACGCCGCGTCGTTCCTCGACACCAACGGCCAGCGCTACATCTTGTGGAAGAACGACGGCAACTGCTGCGCGCAGGACACCTGGCTGTGGATCCGACCGGTCGCCGCCGACGGCATCACCCTCACCGGGTCCGCCTCGCAGCTCGTGCGCCAGGACCGCGACTTCGAGGGCAACCTCGTGGAGGCGCCGACCATGTGGAAGGTCGGCTCCACCTACGTCCTGTTCTACTCGGCGAACTTCTACGGCAACGGCAGCTACCTCACCAGCTACGCCCGCTCCTCCTCACCGACCGGTGGGTTCACCAAGGCCCCCGCGCCCCTCATGACCACCGACAACTTCCGCGGGATCGTCGTCGGCCCCGGCGGGCAGGACGTCGTGACCGGGACGGACGGCAAGCCGAAGATCGTCTTCCACGGCTGGCGCAACGGCACCTCCTACCGCGCGATGTACGTCCAGGACCTGGGCTTCGCCAACGGCTACCCGGTCGTCGCCGGGTGTGTCGTGAAGTACGAGGCCGAGCACGGCACCGTGAACCACGCCTACGTGCGCTCGGGGGCAGCCGGCGCGTCCAACGGGCAGGTCGTCGCCGGCATGGACTTCGGCGACAGCTGGGTCGAGGTGCGCAGCATCTACGTCCCCCGAGGCGGGACCATCACCCTCCGCCTCCGCTACGCCGCCGGCGCCGGCAACGCGACCGACTGGGTGGACGTCGACGGCACGCCGGTCGGCACCATCTCGCTGCCCAACACCGGATGGGACAACTGGCAGTACGCCTACAAGGACGTCAGCGTCGGCGAGGGCTTCCACACCGTCCGCTTCACCCGCAACGCGGCGTACGCCGAGCTGGACCGGCTCGACGTCTACTGACCGCCGCCGGCGGCCGGGCCCCGACCGGGCCGGGC
>JALYMU010000191.1 GCA_030773595.1 Actinomycetota bacterium
ACAGCAAGGATCTCGGGCGGCGTGCCGCCCGGCTCCTTCTCGCCCGGATCGACGGCGAGGACGCCCCTCCCCGCTCCGTCGTGGTCCCCACGCTGCTCGTCGCTCGCGGTTCCGGGGAGTTGCCGCCCTGACCAGTCAACCGACAGATTTTCGACGACGGGCCCCGCACCCCGCTTCGAAACCGCGCCTCGACCCGCACACGTGATCGTCAGCGGTGCCGCGAGAACTCCGCGCGCCGTGACGCCCCCCACGAACCTGCTGACCCGGCAACGCGCTCGCGCTCGAAGGCCACCGCTTTCGCACCGAGGTGGAGCGCCAGCAGCCACAGGAGCGCGAAGATCCCGCGAGCACCCACATGACAGGAATGACGACGCCGGTCGCCAGCACGGCGACCTGGAGCAGCGTGCCCAGCGCGTAGGCGACGATCTTGCAGGCCTCGCCGCTGAACCTCCCGGCTGGGAAGGGCGGCGACATCTACGACCACCGGCAACACCTGGGTCGCGGGTCTAGAGACCGCCGGCGTGCTCGTCCTTGCGACCGCAGGCGGTCGCGTCTCGACGAAGGAGATGCGGGCGTTCTCGCTCTACTTCGACGTGCTGCCGGTCATCGTCGTGAACGGCGCGGACTGGGCGCGCGGCCGGTTGTTCTCGCTGCTGCACGAGTACGCGCACCTGCTGCTGCACAGCGAGGGCCTGTGCGACATGGTCACCGACACCAAGGCGACGACGCCCGACGCGCAGCTGGAAGCGCGCTGCAACGCGATCGCCGCCTCGATCCTCATGCCACGCGACCTCGTGCTCGCCTCGCCCCTGGTGCAGCAGCGCACGACCGCGCCGGCCAGCTGGGACTACACGTCGCTGACCGAGGCCGCCCCCCCTTCGGCGTCAGCGCGGAGGCGTTCCTGCGCCGGCTGGTCACCCTCGGGCGCGTCAGCGCCGCCTTCTACCGCGCGCGGCGCGAGGAGTTCCTCGCCGCCTACGAGGAGGAGGAGAGGCGTGACCGGCCCGCCGGCGGGAGCTTCTACCGGAACAAGGCGCGTGATCTCGGCAAGGGCTACGTGCGGCTGGTGGCCGACGCGCGGCGCCGACGGGTGATCGACAGCTACACCGCGGCGAGCTTCCTCGACGTCAAGGTCACGCAGATCGAGCGCCTGGCCGAGGCGGCGGCCTTGCGGTCGGCGGTGTGAGCTGACGGTGCTCTACTCCTTCGACACCAGCTGCCTGATCAACGGGCGACGCGACCTCCTACCTCCCGAGACGTTTCACACGCTCTGGGCCAACATCGAGACGATGATCGACGCAGGCAGCGCATCCGGTGTGTCGACGTCGTCAAGGACGAGCTGAGCCGCCGCGACGACGAAGTCCGCGCATGGGCGTGCGCCAGGCCTCACCTGTTCGTGCCCCTGTCCTTGGAGCTGCAGCAGGAGACGCGGGCCGTACTCACCGAGCACCAGCGGATGCTCGGCCGCGGCAAGGGCCGCAACGGCGCCGACCCATTCGTGGTGGCCCTTGCCCGCCTACACGCCGGCACCGTCGTGACCGAGGAGACGATGGCGAACAACCTCACCAGCCCTCGCATCCCCGACGTGTGCGAGGCGCTTGGGCATCCCGTGGATGAACCTCGTCGGGTTCGTCCAAGCACAGCGGTGGCGGTTCTGAGCCTCGGCGGGCCGGCCGTCCGGCTCAGGCCGCGACCTCGAACCACACGGCTTGCCCGGTCCAGTCGGACCGGGCGGCCGGGGGCTCGCAAGGCGCATACCTGGGGCCGTCCACGCGTGATCGTCAAGGCTTGGTTCGGGCGCGTCACCCGGGAGGGCTCTTCGACGGCCCAGTCGTACGGCCGATGCAGTGAGTGTCATCCCTTACGCCCGTTGGGAATTCTTGATGTCTGCCACGCCGAGCACGCCGACGACGACCGCGGGGTCCAGCTGGGTGGGTCGCAGCGTGGTGGGTCGCGTGGCGACGGCCGGGCTGGTCACGGCGATGCTGTCCGTGGTCGCGGTGGCGACGTGGAGCGACGCCGTCGGAACGGATGCAACGGACGAGGCGGCGTCCGCCACCGCGCTCGCCGACGCCTACGACGAGGCGCGCGACGCGCTGGCGTCGAACTCGGACACAACCTCGGACTCACCCTCGTCGCCGAAGGGGTCGAAGACCACCTGTCCGCGCAGCGACTCATCCAGACCGGCTGCGAGACCGCTCGGGGCTACCACTACGCCCGGCCGATTCCAGAACCCATGCTCGCTGACTGGCTGACCGCCCACCACCCGGCCGCGGCCACCCATGCCCCGCCCGTAGCCGTGGACCACATCCGGCGACCAGCATGCGCCACTTAGCAGAGCGGCTGACCGAAGGTTGGCCGAGAGACGGTGAGATGCCTGCCGTGGACGCGAAGAGGGGGCCCGGCCCGGTGCGGGCGGGCGTGCTGTTGACCGTGGCGACGGCCGCGCACCTCGCCGCGCCGGGAGACGTGCTGCGTTACGTCGCCTACACCGCGGCCGCGGTGATCGCGGCCGCGCTGATGCACCGCGGGATCGCCACGTTCCGCCCAGCCACCCCGGGTTGGCGGCGGCTGGAGGCCGGTCTGTGGCTGCACGCCGGGTACGGCGCGACGCTGCTCGCGCAGGCGCTGGCCGCCGCTGCGGGCCGGGAGGTGCTGTGGCTGCCGGTCGCCGAGGCGGTGGTGGACGGGTCGGCGCACCTGATGATGATCGCAGCCGCCGTCGGGTTCGTCGCCGCCCGCCGCCCGGGACAGGACCGCGCCGGGCTGGTGGACGCGGCCACCGTGTTGCTGGCCGGGGGGTTGCTCCTGTGGCAGTGGGGAGAGAGCCAGGGCGGCCTCGACCGGGTCCTCGACGTCGGGCGGGCCGGCGCCTGGCTGGTCGCGGTGCTCATGGTCGCCACGCTCGTGGTCGGTGGGCGGCTGTACCTCACCCAGCGCCGCCCGGCGAGCTTCTCACTGCTGGTCACGGCGGTGGTGGTCGCGCTGACCGGGAACTTCGCCATGGTCGCCGCCCCGCCCGGGACGAGCGCACCCCGCTGGGTGGAGTCGCTGTGGCTCAGTGGGGTCGCGCTGGCCGCACTGGCCGCGCTGCTGCCCGACATGCGCCTGCTCGGTGAACCCGAGCTCGCCGGGCCGGGCAGCCTGTCCGCCCGCAGGTTCCTCGCCCTGGGCAGCGCGCTGCTGGTCAATCCCGCCCTCGTCGTGCTGGTGGGAGCCCACGGGGCGCGCCACCCGGGGCCGCTGGCGGCGGCCGTGACAGTGCTGACCGTGCTCGTGCTGTGGCGGATCGGGCGCCTCGTCGCCGACCGCGCCCTGCTGCAGGCCCAGCTGGTGCACCAGGCCACCCATGACGGGCTGACCGGGCTGCCCAACCGGGCCGCGCTGCTCGACCACCTACACCGGGAGGTGACCACCTCGTGGCACAGCCGGGCGCTGCTGTTCCTCGATCTCGACGGCTTCAAGCCGATCAACGACACCCTGGGCCACGCCGCGGGGGACGAGCTCCTGGCCGCCGTCGCCGGCCGGCTTCGCGGCGCCCTGCGCGAGCAGGACCTCCCCGCCCGCCTCGGCGGCGACGAGTTCGCCGTGGTGCTGGACACCGGGGGCGACCCCACCTCCGCGGAAGCCGCCGCCCGCCGTGTCCTCGCCGCGGTCAACGCTCCCTACCGGCTCAGCGCCGGCACCGCGAGCGTCACCGCCAGCATCGGCATCGCCCACGCCGCCCCCGCTCGACCCGCCGAGGAAGTGCTACAGCGCGCCGACTCCGCCATGTACCAGGCCAAGCGAGCAGGCAAGAGCACCTACGCCACCGCCACCACCTGAAGAGTGACCCTGACTTCTCCGACGGCGACGGCGACGTCGCGGCGCTCGCTCGGCTCGTTGACCACGTCGGACACGCCCTGCGGACATCGCTCGCGGTCCAGGACCATGGTCGGCCGAGCGGCTCCTTTGCCGGTCCGGGCGTAGTGCTGCTCGACGGTGACGACCAGGTCGAGTCACTCGATGACAGCGCCCGGCGATGGCTGCTCGAGCTGCCGGACGACGGGCTCGAACTCCCCGGCGTGGTCTACACGGTGGCCCGGCAGGCCCGCCTGCTCGCCGCCGGCGGAGCTGCACACCGGCGACGGCCCGGGCACGCGCCCGGTCCGGGGCTACATCCTCGTGCGGGGACCTGCCTCGCCTCCCGCAGCGGCGGCCCCCCTGCGCGCCGCCGTGGTGCTCGAGCCGGCGCGTCCCGCCGAGCTCGCCCCGCTCATCGTCACGCTAGGCAGCCTCACTCCCCGCGAGCGCGAAGTGACCCAGCTCCTGCTGCGGGGCACGCCGGTCACCGAGATCGCGAGATCGCTGTGGATCTCTCCACACAGGCTGGGCGGTCACGTCAAGTCCGTCTTCGCGAAGCTCGGGGTGCGGAGCCGGCCGGAGCTCGCCCCGCTGCTGTACGAAGACCACGTTGCGGGGG
>JALYMU010000192.1 GCA_030773595.1 Actinomycetota bacterium
TCCTCGTCCACGACGAAGCCGCCGCCGACGGAGTAGAAGGTCCGCTCCACGAGCACGTCCCCGTGCTCGTCATAGGCGGTGAAGCGCATGCCGTTGGGGTGCGCAGGCAGGCTCTTCTTGCGGTTCAGGACCACGTCCTCGCGCTCGGAAAAGGTGACGTCGTGCACACCGAGCAGCGGCAGCCGCCCCCGCTCCCGGACGTCGGCGACCAGCTGCGGGGCCTTGTCGGTGTCGACGTGCTCGGGCTGCTCGCCGAGCAGGCCCAGGACGATGGCCTGCCGGCTGCCGTGGCCCTGGCCGGTGGCGCCGAGGGAGCCGAACAGCTCGGCCCGGACGCGGGCGGTGGCGGTGAGCGTGCCGGCCGCGCGCAGGCCGTCGACGAACGTGCCGGCGGCGCGCATCGGTCCTACGGTGTGCGAGCTGGACGGGCCGATGCCGACGGAGAACAGGTCGAACGCGCTGACCGCCACGCGCTCAGCCCGCCAGCACGACGTCGGCGGCGGCGGCAGCGCGCAGGGTGCGGCGCCAGCGGCTGAACGGTCCGGTCGCGCCGACGCCGAGCACCGCCACGAGGCGGCCCTCGCGCTCGTAGGTGGCGACGAAGGAGCGCTCGTCGACGGTGCCGTGCACGACGGTGACGACGTCGCCCTCGGCGCGGCTGCCGACGAGTTGGATCTGCAGTCCGTACTGCTCGGACCAGAAGTAGGGCAGCCCGGTGTACGGGGCGCTTCCGCCGAGCAGGGTCGCGGCGGCGGTCGCGGGCTGCTGCAGGGCGTGTGTCCAGTGCTCGATGCGGACCGGGCGGCGGGCGTGCACGTCGTAGGAGCGGGCGCAGTCGCCGACCGCGACGATGCCGGGCGCCGTCGTGGCGCAGCTGGCGTCGGTGGCGATGCCACCGGCGGTGTCGAGCCCGCTGTCGACGAGCCACTCGACGTTGGGCAGCGCGCCGACGCCTACGACGACGATGTCCGCGGGCAGGCGGGTCCCGTCGAGCAGGTCGACAGCCTGCACGCGGTCGGTGCCGACCAGGCCTGCGACGCCGACGCCGGTCAGCAGGCGGACGCCGTGGTCGGCGTGCAGTGCGCCGCACACGGCGCCCATCTCGGGGCCCAACGGGCCGGCGAGCGGTGTCGGCATGGCCTCGACGACCGTCACGACGAGTCCGCGTGCCTGGGCGGTGGAGGCGACCTCGGCACCGATGAAGCCGCCGCCGACCACGACGAGGCGGCCGCCGGCAGCCAGGTCGTCCCGCAGGGCGACTGCGTCGTCCAGCGTGCGCAGCACGTGGACGCCGGCGAGCTCGTGGGCGCCTGGCAGCTGCCGGGCGCGGGAGCCGGTCGCGAGGACGACTGCGTCGGAGCGGACGACGTCGCCGTCAGCGAGCGTCACGGCATGCTCCGCGGCGTCGAGCCCGGCAGCCGGGACACCGAGCCGCCACTCGACGCCGAGCTCGGCGTCGTCCTCGCCGAGCAGCGCGAGGTCGGTCTCGGTGGCGGTGCCGGCGAGGAAGGCCTTGGACAGCGGTGGCCGGTCGTACGGCGCGTGGGGCTCGGCGCCGACCACGACGACCCTGCCGTCGAAGCCGCGGGAGCGCAGCGCCCGCACCGTCGACAGGCCGGCGAGGGAGGCGCCGACGACCGTGACACTGCCGATCACGGCGCGGTCTCGATCGTGACGTCGGAGGGCAGCACGTAGACGACGCCGTCGCGGACCTCGACCCCGTGCGTGCGCACCGGCGTCTTGGCCGGCGGGCCGCTGGGCTTGCCGGTGCGCAGGTCGAACGTCGAGGCGTGCAGCGGACACTCTACCGAGCAATCCTCCAGGTAGCCGTCGGCGAGCGAGGCGTCCTGGTGCGTGCAGGTGTCGTCGATGGCGTACAGGTCGCCGTCCGCGTTGAACACCGCGATCGGCACCTCGACATCCACGCGCACAGCGGTCCCTGGCGCCAGGTCCTTCAACGGGCAGACTTGGATCACGCGACGCTCCCTCGTGGACTGTTGCGTGATATGCAACCTGGTGTCCGTGACGCAACACACTGCTCCTCAAAGCGCGACTCGTCAAGCCCTCGGGAGGCCCGCGCCTAATCTGGTGTGGTGACGACACCAGCAGAAGCCGGTCAGCTCGACGGCGGTGATCCGCAGTTCACGCTCGACACCGTGCGGAAGCGCGAGCGCGAGCCGGCCCTGGTCCAGTCGGTCGACCGGGCGCTGACGGTGCTGGAGATCCTCGCCAAGCGTGGGGTAGCCGGGGTGACCGAGATCGCCGTCGAGCTGGGCGTGCACAAGTCGACCGCATCCCGCCTCGTCGCCGTGCTCGAGAGCCGCGGCTTCGTCGAGCAGCTCAGCGACCGGGGGAAGTACCGGCTCGGGTTCGGGATCGCCCGGTTGGCCGGCGCCCTGACGGTGCACCGCGACCTCGCGTACACGGGCCGACCGGTCTGCGAGGCACTGGCCCAGCGCACCGGTGAGACCGTCAACCTGGCGGTCCTGGACGGGGGACGCGTCACCAACATCAGCGAGGTCCGTGGGTCCGGCGCCGTTGCCGTCCAGAACTGGGTGGGGCAGAGCACGCCGTCGCACGCGACGTCAAGCGGCAAGGTGCTCCTGGCGCATGTGCCTGAGTTGGACCTCGAGGCTCTTCTGGGCTCGGAGCTGCAGCGCTACACCCCGAGAACGATCACCAACGTCGATCTGCTGGCGCGCGAGCTCCACCTGGTGCGGGTGCGGGGATGGGCTTGCACGGTCGAGGAGTACGAGCCTGGCTTGAACGCTCTGGCAGCCCCGGTGCGAGACCACGACGGCGCGGTGGTGGCGGCGATCAGCATCGCTGGGCCGTCCTTCCGCCTGACTCCCCAGGACTTCCCGGAGATCGCGCCGCGTCTGCTGCAGGCAGCGGAGGACTTCGGGCGGCGTCTGGGGAATTAGTCTCGGCCAAAGTGTTGTGCGTCACGCAACGTCGTGCGTACGGTGCAACTGCGAGTCCCCGCGACCCCCAGGAGCGCCCCGTGTCGTCCCCCACTCTCTCGGCCACTGTTCCTTCGTTGGACCTCCCGCTCGAGTCGCTCGACCCCGAGATCGCCGCCGCCTTGGGGCATGAGCTGCACCGCCAGCAGTCGACCCTGGAGATGATCGCCTCAGAGAACTTCGCTCCGCTCGCGGTGATGCAGGCGCAGGGGTCCGTGCTCACGAACAAGTACGCCGAGGGCTACCCGGGCAAGCGGTACTACGGCGGGTGCGAGCACGTCGACGTCGTCGAGCAGCTGGCCATCGACCGGGTGAAGGCGCTGTTCGGGGCGCAGTCCGCCAACGTGCAGCCGCACTCGGGCGCGCAGGCGAACGCCGCGGTGATGGCCGCCCTGCTGACACCGGGGGACACGATCCTCGGCCTGGACCTGGCGCACGGCGGTCACCTCACCCACGGCATGCGGCTCAACTTCTCCGGCAAGCTCTACGAGGTCGCGGCCTACGGCGTGCGCCCAGAGGACTCGCGGGTCGACATGGACCAGGTGCGCGAGCTCGCCCTCGAGCGGCGTCCAAAGATGATCATTGCGGGCTGGTCCGCCTACCCCCGGCAGCTGGATTTCGCGGCGTTCCGCGCTATCGCCGACGAGGTCGGTGCTTACCTCATGGTCGACATGGCGCACTTCGCGGGCCTGGTCGCCGCGGGTCTGCACCCGAACCCGGTGCCGCACGCCCACGTGGTCACCACGACGACCCACAAGACGCTGGGCGGTCCGCGCGGCGGGGTGATCCTGAGCGTGGACGACCTGGCGAAGAAGATCGCGTCCGCGGTGTTCCCCGGGCAGCAGGGCGGGCCGCTGGAGCACGTCATCGCCGCGAAGGCCGTCGCCTTCAAGGTCGCCGCCGGCGAGGAGTTCGCCGAGCGGCAGCGGCGCACGCTGGACGGTGCACGCGTGCTGGCGGAGCGGCTGCTCGAGCCGGACGCCTCGGCTGCTGGCGTCGACGTGCTCTCCGGCGGCACCGACGTGCACCTCGTGCTCGCCGACCTGCGTCGCAGCGCGCTCGACGGCCGGCAGGCGGAGGACCGGCTGCACGGCATCGGGATCACGGTGAACCGCAACGCGGTGCCCTTCGACCCCCGCCCGCCGATGGTCACATCCGGTCTGCGGATCGGCACGCCCGCGCTCGCCACGCGCGGCTTCGGCGTCGACGATTTCGTCGAGGTCGCGGACGTCATCGCCCGGGCGCTCCAGCCCTCGTTCACCGACGCGGTCGGCGCAGACCTCGGCGCGCGTGTCACCGCGCTCGTCGAGCGTCACCCGCTCTACCCCACGCTGACTCCTAGCGCCTGAGCGGAGGCTCCGGCCCCCCGGAGCCTCCCCCGCTGTTCGCCCCCGTCGTTGCGCCGTCGGCGCACCGCGTCAGGCGCTGCCGTCCTGGTACACCCCCACTCGCCTCCGAGAAGGACTTCATGTCATCCACGCCCAAAGTCGTGATCATCGGCGCCGGCATCGTCGGGTGCTCGCTCGCTGACGAGCTCACCGAACGCGGCTGGACCGACGTGACCGTCGTCGACCAGGGGCCGCTGTTCTCCACCGGTGGGTCGAGCTCGCACGCGCCCGGGCTGGTCTTCCAGACCAACGGGAGCAAGACGATGACGGAGCTGGCGCAGTACACCGTGCGCAAGTTCTCCGGACTGACCCTCGACGGTGCCTGGTGCTTCAACCCCGTCGGAGGCCTGGAGGTCGCGACGACGCCCGAGCGCTGGGCGGAAATCCAGCGCCGGCACGGCTACACCCAGTCGTGGGGCGTCGAGGGTTCGCGGCTGGTCGACCCGCAGGAGTGCGCGCGCCTGCACCCGCTCGTCGACCCCGACAAGGTCCTCGGCGGGCTGCACGTCACCAGCGACGGCCTCGCCAAGGCGCTGCGTGCCGGTGAGGCGCAGGCTCGGCGGGCGATCGAGCGCGGGGCCCGCTTCCTCGGCGAGCACACCGTCGTCGACATCGCGAGCGAGGGGGGCCGGGTCACGGGCGTCGTCACGGACCGGGGCCTGGTGCCGGCGGACCTGGTCGTGTCCTGCGCCGGCTTCTGGGGCGCGAAGATCGGTTCGATGGTGGGGCTGACGGTGCCGCTGCTGCCGATGGCGCACCAGTACGCCAAGACGGGGCAGGTGCCAGGTCTGGTGAACGACCCGGTGTGGGAGGCGAGCAAGCCGATCCTGCGCCACCAGGACGCCGACCTGTACTACCGCGAGCACGGCGACCGGATCGGCATCGGGTCCTACGGCCACCGGCCGATGCCGGTCGGCGTCGACGGCCTGAGTGACGACGACGGCACGATGCCGTCGATGCTCCCTTTCACCGACGAGGACTTCGCCGAGGCCTGGGACCGCACCGTCGACCTGCTGCCCGTCCTGCAGGGCAACAAGGTGGAGGAGGGGTTCAACGGCATCTTCTCCTTCACTCCCGACGGCGCCGCGATCATGGGTCAGCATCGGGACATGTCCGGCTTCTGGGTCGCCGAGGCCGTGTGGGTGACGCACAGCGCCGGGGTCGCCTGGGCGATGGCGGAGTGGATGATCGAGGGACGGTCGCGCATCGACGTCCACGAGTGCGACCTCTACCGCTTCGAGGACGTGCAGCTCACACCGGAGTTCGTCGAGGAGCGCAGCGTCCGCAGCTTCGTCGAGGTCTACGACATCCTCCACCCGCTGCAGCCGTCCGACGCGCTGCGGCCGCTGCGCACCTCGCCCTTCTTCGCCCGTCAGCAGGAGCTCGGCGCCGTGTTCCTCGAGGCCGGCGGCTGGGAGCGGCCGCACTGGTACGAGGCCAACGCACCGCTCGTGCCTGGACTGGCCGAGGCCGGCGCCGCCGTGCCTGAGCGTGACGACTGGTCGGCACGCTACTGGTCGCCGATCGCCGCTGCCGAGGCACACGCCACCCGCAACCGCGTCGCGATGTACGACATGACGCCGCTCAAGCACCTCGAGGTCGACGGCCCTGGGTCGTTGGAGCTCCTGCAGCGCCTGACGACGAACAACCTCGCCAAGTCCGTCGGCTCGGTCACCTACACGCTCATGCTCGACGAGGCGGGCGGGGTGCTGTCTGACCTGACGGTCACCCGCCTGGGTGCGGAGCAGTTCCAGGTGATGGCCAACGGCCCCCTGGACACCGACCGGCTCCTGCGCGAGGCGCCGGCGGGCGTGCGGGTCCGCGACGTCACCGGCGGCTGGTGCTGCATCGGGCTGTGGGGGCCGAAGGCCCGCGAGGTCCTGCAGCCCCTCACTGGCACCGACTTCTCGAAGGACGCGCTGAAGTACTTCCGCGCCCAGAGCGCCTCGCTGCGCGGCATCCCGGTGCGCGCGCTGCGCCTGTCCTACGTCGGCGAGCTCGGCTGGGAGATCTACACGACCGCCGACCACGGCTTGGCCCTGTGGGACCTGCTGTGGGCCGCCGGCCAGGAGCACGGCGTGGTCGCCGCCGGTCGCAGCGCCTTCAACAGCCTGCGCCTGGAGAAGGGCTACCGGCTCTACGGCACCGACGTGACCTCCGAGCACGACCCGTACGAAGCGGGTCTGGGCTTCGCCGTCCGCCCGGACAAGGGCGAGTTCGTCGGCCGCGCAGCGATCGAGGGCCGCTCCCAGGAGACCGCCGCCCGCCGGCTGACGTGCCTGGTCCTGGACGACCCGGCGCACGTCGTCCTGGGCAAGGAGCCGGTGCTGCTGGACGGCGTGCCCGCCGGCTACGTCACCAGCGCCGCGCACGGCTACACGATCGGCCGCTCGATCGCGTACGCCTGGCTGCCCG
>JALYMU010000193.1 GCA_030773595.1 Actinomycetota bacterium
GATCATGCCGGACATGCGCTGTGACCTGCAGGAACGCCTGATCGGCGCCTGACGGCGCGTGTGCCTACGCGTGTGAGGCGAGCGGTTGAGGCTGTTGGTGCTGGTGAGGCGGGGTGCAGCGTGGTGACGCGGGGCGGCGGGGCGAGTTCGCAGGCCCGAAGAATGGTTGCTTGGACGTCGGTGATCGGGGTGGTCTGCACGACGGTGCCGGCGCTGCCGGTCAGGGTGACGGCGTGCAGCCGGCTGAGTTCTAGTTCGATGCGTCGCCAGGTCAGGCCGGTGCGGCGTTCGGCGAGGCGGATGAGCAGCAGGGCCAGCCAGCACAGCAGCACGTGCGCCCGGATCCGGGGTTCGACGCGGTGGAACACCGGGCGCAGCTCCAGGGTGCTCTTGGGGTCACGGAAGCCGCGTTCGGCTTCGAGCAGGTTCTTGTAGCCCAGTGCGACGTCCTCGGCGCTCAGGTCCGGGTCGGAGGTGGACAGCAGGTACTTGCCGTCCAGCCGCTCCTCCGCGGCGATCTTGGTCTTGTCGAGGACGAGGCGGCCGGAGGGCAGTTGCCGTAGCCACCGGCCCAGCGTCGGGTGGTCGCGCAGCGCGCACTCAACCCGGACGTGAACGTCGTCGGTTGGTGCCTTCTTGCCGGCCTTGCGCCGCTGCGCGTCCCTCGCCCGGGCGGTCTTGATCCGCTCGAGCTCTGCGGTCAGGCGCTCCAGGGCCTGGTCGCGGCGGAGCTTGTCCCGCTCGGCTTCGACGGGGTTGTGGCAGACGATCCACCGCACCCCGGACTCGCCGTCGAGGGCGACTTCCTTGACGCGCAAGTTGTCCCGGACCTGCCGGTAGCGGCCTTGGCGGGACAGCGCCGCCTGCGCCCGCGGGTTGCCGTCGCGCATGCGTTCGCCGGCGATCCAGTGCCCACCGGCGCGGCGCAGGTAGTCCAGGTTCGACTTGGAGGAGAAGCCGCGGTCGACGACGGTGACGACCCGGCCGAGCCGCCAGCCCCGCAGGTCGTCCTTGACCTCGGGCAGGACGGCGACGTCGGCGGTGTTGCCGGGCCAGACCCAGCAGCGCACCGGGATCCCTTCGCGGGTCACCGCCAGACCGATGACGATCTGCGGCAGATCGGGTCGGCTGTCCTTGGAGTGGCCGTACCGACGCAACCCGCCCTGCGGCTCAGCTTCGGTCGGGGCTTCTTCGGTGTCGCGTTCGAAGTAGGTGCTGGTGATGTCGAAGAACAGCAGATCGACCTCGAGGTTCAGCAGGTCCGCGACGGCGAAGAACACCGCCTCCTGCACCTGCGCTTGGGCGTCGGCCTCGACGAGCAGGTCCATCGCCGATACGCCTGGTCCTCATCCATCGCCGCCAGTCCGGCGATCGCCGCGTAGTGCGACGCCCACTCGGCCGCGGACAGCTTCGAACGCGGGTCGACCGCCCGGTTGGCGCCCAACGCGAACAGCACCCGCTCGACGTCGGTGGTGAACCTGCGGCCGCCCAGCACCTGCCGCAGCGCCGTGTCGACGCCGAGCTGCCGCCACAGCCCGTCGAGCAGCCAGACCGCGCCGAGCGGTCGGGCGTCGGTGACGGTGAGGGCGTCGCCGACCGCCTCGCGGACGTCGTCGGCGCCGGCGGGCTCGCCGAGGTAGCGGCTGATCGACGCGACCAGGCGGCGCAGCCCGTCCGGGTCGAGCTTGTCCTCCCGTCCCAGGTTGAGCAGCACCTGCGCCTGCGTCAGCCCTTCGATCCTGCGGTTGTGCGCCAGCTGCACGTACCGGACCACGCTGCCATCGGCGTTGCGCCGCGACGTCGTCCGCAAGTACATGCCCACAGTCAACCGGCGCTTGTGCTGGCATGTCCACCGCGACACGGTCAGGCGTGTGCCCACGCGTTTCGGCGCTTCGCGAGGGCCTACAACGCCCTGAGCTCCACCTTCACGCTCCTCGACGGCCTCATGTGCCCTTCAACTGCGGAACCCGGGTTCACGCCTCGTTCGAGGGCAGGTCCAGGGCCCCCCATAGACGCAGGCCCTGCTGACCCCGAGCGACGCGGGCGATGCCCGCGACGTCGTAGTCGCCGCTGGCGCGCATGGCCCGGGGCGGTGCGGAGCTTCTCCGGCGTCCAGACGGTTGGCCTGCCTCCGCTCCGGCCCCGAGCGCGAGCGGCCGCCAGGCCGGCGAGCGTTCGTTCGCTCCCGAATGAGGTCACGCTCGAACTCCGCGAGCGCTCCGAAGACGTGGAAAATCAGCCGGCCGCCGGGCGTGCTGGTGTCGATCTGCTCGGTGAGGCTGATGAAGGCCACCTCGCGCTGCTGCAGCCCCTAGACGACGTCGATCAGGTGCCGCAGGTTGCGTCCCAGCCGGCGGCGGCAAGGTGCAGGTGAGCGCACGCTCGTCATGTCGAGCACAACCTCGTCGATGAGCAGGCGCCTCAGCGGCGCGGCCTGATTGGCGGTCCCCGGCGCGCGAGTGCCGGCGCTCGCGTGGGCGAGGGCCGGCACTGGCGCACCAGTTCCCCTAAACGTAGCCGGACGGGCAGGTCGGGTAGGTGCGGGCGTAGGTCCCATCGCGGAACATATTGCCCTCGTCAATCCGTCGACGGTAGAGCCCGCAGCTCTTCTTGCCGCCGGCGTAGACGACGGACAGCAGGTGGGTGGGGACGGAGCCGTACCGGGGCGGGGAGGCGACGAGGTCGGCGCGCACGTTGGTGTTGTTGAACGTGCCGATGCCGATGTTGAAGGTGAAGCTCATGACGGCGTCGAACTCGCGCTGGTAGAGCGGCGTGCGCCCGAGCGACGTCCGCAAGCCGCCGGCGGCCCGGTCCACGTCCTTCCAGAGAATCCCGAGCGCGCGGTCGCGGCTGATGCTGCCCCAGGCGCTGAAGTCGGTGCTGGTGCAGCCGCCGCGGTGGATGAGGTGTCCGTAGCCGATGGTGCAGTGGC
The DNA here is from genome assembly GCA_030773595.1 of Actinomycetota bacterium. Lineage (GTDB taxonomy): Bacteria > Actinomycetota > Actinomycetes > JALYMU01 > JALYMU01 > JALYMU01. The sequence continues at coordinate 2,933 of JALYMU010000193.1, forward strand.
CGGCGGAGTCGTTGTACGGCTTGGCGACGAAGCCTTCGTACTTGGCCACGAAGGACGCGCCGGCAACGGAGAACCGCAGGTCGGAGGCGGTCGCCCGTCCTCCGGTCGTACTGGTCGGCCGGTCGACGTCACAGCGGGGCAACCCGGCCACGAGACCGTTGGTGCCTGTGCGGACGTAGTAGTCCGGCACCCACACGTTGTCGGTCGTCTTGTCCCAGAGGTAGGAGCCGTTGTAGGTGGGCCCGCCGTACGCCTGGCACTTCACCCGGATGGTGCTGCCAATAGGGTACTTGTTCGGGTACGCGTGGTTGCCGATGCTCTTCGTCGTCCGACCATCGAGGGTGGCGCTCACGGTGTACGACTTTGGAACAGTGCACCGAGGGATGGTTGGCGAGAAGCCGGTGTAGCCGGTGCCCACGTAATAGTCGGGGATCCACAGGCCGTCCTGCGTCAGGTCCCAGATCGTGCTTCCGCCGTAGGTAGCGCCACCGCTGGCTTGGCACACCACGACGACTCGGGTGCCCGCTGGGTACTTGTTCGGGACGGCGTGATTCGTGAGGGTCTTAGCAGTCCGGCCATCGAGGGTCGCCCGCACCGGGAAGGACTGGGCAGACGTGGCTGGCGTCACGGCCGCTTGGGCGGTGCCGGCGTGTGCGGTGAAGACGGCTCCGGTCATGGCGGTGACTAGTGACAGGAGGGCGGCCGCGGCTCTCCTGGTCGTCCTGGCAGTGAAATTCACGTGTCGCTCCTAGTTGGGATAGGCGCCGCGGTGCCTCAGCGTGGTGGCGGGTGAGTGGTGTTGTGCAGGGGTGCAGCCGGTGCTTGCGACAGGTCTGTTGCGCGGCGGTTGGCCAGCAGCAGTCGCGCCGACGTGCTGCCGTCCGAGCCGGGATGGACGTACGTGCGCCGACGCCAAGCGCATCTGCAGCATCAGGAGCTCGAGGCCCGCCGCATCGGCCTGGCGGTGGTCGCGGCAGATCGATGACGACCGATGAAGGTGGCCAGTTGGAGATCACGCTGCGCAAGCGGAAGCGTGCGCCATCTACCAGGGGTGCCGCGAGGGCCGCCGTGTCGGAGCTCGACTCGTCCTTTGCCCAGGCGGGCACTCAGCGGACGTTGT
>JALYMU010000194.1 GCA_030773595.1 Actinomycetota bacterium
GGAAGTCGATCAACCGGTAGATCCCGCCGAACGGCACCGCGGGCTTGGCCCGGTCCGCCGTCAACGGCATCAGTCGCTTCCCCTCGCCACCCGCGAGGACCACCGCCAACACCTTGGTCGCCACGAGGGGACGCTAGCGGCAAACGCTCCCATCCGGTAGTGCCCGGCCCTGCGCGCGTCGCTCGCTGCATGGTTGTGACGCCTCCTGGCGACTCACCACCGCGCCTCGTCGCCACTGAGCTCCGGGCGCCGCTACGTCGCTGCCCGAAGCGGCAGCGCCTCCGAGAGCGCCGTGGCGGACGTGAAGACGCACGGCGTACCTCGAGGCTGCCGCGGCGGTAGAGGTGCAGGGCCGCGGGTCGACGCGCCGTGGCGCGTGTGAAGGCGCACGGCTTGCTTGAGTTGCCGCGGCGCCCAGAGCGGCAGCGGGGTGCGTCGAACTGCGGCGGCGCCCGTAGCGGCGCACGGCTGCGGATCGAGGCGCTGTGGCCCGCATAAAGGCGCACGCCTTGCGTGACATCCCTCGGCTCGTGACGAGGGCGCGCGCGTCATGAGTCCCACGGGCGCGGCTCGACGGAAGCGGTCGGGGGCATGCCTCAAGTACGCACGGCTTGCCTCGGGGTCGGGCGTCTCGCGAGAGCTCGGGCACGGGGCGCCGGCGCTCAGGCGCCGGAGCCGTCCTCCGCCTCGAGTGCCGCGTCCGCCTCGCTGGACGTGCCCGCCTGGTGCATGTGCCGCCCGGTCATGTCCGCCGGGCTGTCCACCGACGACTGCCCGGTCGCGGCCGTGCCCGGGACGGCTCCCGGAGTCCCCTGCGTGGCGTCGCGCGCCGCTCCCGTCGCCGCGCCGGCGTTGGCTGCCGCGCCGCCCGCGGCGGGGAATCCCTGGCTCTCGCTCATCTCGTGCCTCCCGTGCCTGGCGAGTCTCCTCGGCGACTGTCCTCGCTCGTCGGTGCCCGTGCCCGCCTGCGCGGCAGCCGACACCCGCAGCTGCCCGCGTTTCCGGAATGGGCGCGTCGGTCAGACCGTGGCTGAGGCCGGGCCGACGGAGAGCACCCGCACGACCGGCTCACCGGCCTCGTCGGACGCCGCGAGGTCGACCTCGGCGTGGATTCCCCAGTCGCGGTCGCCCTCCGGGTCGTCGAGGATCTGCCGCACCAGCCAGCGGGTGGGCTCCTCCTCCACGACAAGCAGGTGCGGACCTCGGGCGTCGGGGCCGGTGCCGAGGCGGTCGTACTCCGCGAAGTAGTCGGTGAGCGCGCCGGCCCACCGGTCAGCGTCCCAGCCGGAGGCGGCGTCGAGCTCGCCGAGGAGGTCCGGGCGGCGGAGTCCGGCCAGCTCCACCCGGCGGAACATCGCGTTGCGCACCAGCACCCGGAAGGCACGCCGGTTGGCGGTCACCGGAGGAGGTGTCTCGTCCCGGCGCGGCCCCGCTGCCACGTCCTCCGAGGGGTCCGTCAGGCGCTCCCATTCGTCGAGCAGGCTGGAGTCGGTCTGGCGCACCACCTCGCCCAGCCACTCCAGCACGTCCACGAGCTCGTCGGTCTTCGCCTCGTCCGGCACGGTCTGCCGCAGCGCCCGGTAGGCGTCGGCCAGGTAGCGCAGCACCAGCCCCTCGGACCGGGCCAGCCCGTAGAAGCCGACGTAGTCGACGAAGCCCATCGCGCGCTCGTACATGTCCCGCACCACCGACTTCGGGCGCAGCTCGTGGTCAGCCACCCAGGGATGCCCGCGGCGGTAGGTGTCGTACGCCGCCCCGAGCAGCTCCTCCAGCGGCTTGGGGTGCGTCACCGAGTCAAGCAGCTCCATCCGCTCGTCGTACTCCACGCCGTCGGCCTTCATCTGCGCGACGGCCTCGCCACGGGCCTTGAACTGCTGGGCGGAGAGCACCTGGCGTGGGTCGTCGAGCGTGGCCTCGATGACCGACACGACGTCGAGGGCGTACGTCGGGGACTGCGGGTCGAGCAGCTCCAGCACCGCCAGCGCGAAGGGCGACAGCGGCTGGTTGAGCGCGAAGTCGAGCTGGAGGTCGACCGTGAGCCGCACCGAACGGCCGGTCTCGTCCGGCTCGTCCAGCCGCTCCACGACGCCGGCAGCCAGCAGGGCCCGGTAGATCGCGATCGCGCGGCGGATGTGGCGGACCTGCGCCGGCCGCGGCTCGTGGTTGTCCGTGAGCAGATGGCGCATCGCCGCGAAGGCGTCGCCGGGCCGACCGATGACGTTGAGCAGCATGGAGTGGCTCACCGCGAAGCTCGACGTGAGCGGCTCGGGGTCCGCGGCCACGAGGCGGTCGAACGTCGGCTTCCCCCACGAGACGAAACCCTCGGGGGGCTTCTTCCGCACGATCTTGCGCTTCTTCTTTGGGTCGTCTCCGGCCTTGGCCACGGCGCGCTCGTTCTCCACGACGTGCTCGGGAGCCTGTACGACGACGGTGCCCGCGGTGTCGTAGCCGGCACGGCCGGCGCGCCCGGCGATCTGGTGGAACTCACGCGCGCTCAGGTGACGTGTCTTCACACCGTCGTACTTGCTGAGGGCACTGAACAGTACTGTACGGATGGGAACGTTGATGCCGACACCGAGCGTGTCCGTCCCGCAGATCACCTTGAGCAGCCCGGCCTGCGCGAGCTGCTCGACCAGTCGGCGGTACTTCGGCAGCATCCCCGCGTGGTGCACCCCGATGCCGTGGCGAACCAGCCGGGACAGCGTCTTGCCGAAACCCGCGCCGAAGCGGAACCCACCGATGAGCGCGGCGATGGCGTCCTTCTCCGCGCGGCTGCACACGTTGACGCTCATCAGCGACTGCGCGCGCTCGATCGCCGCGGCCTGTGTGAAGTGGACGACGTACACAGGTGCTTGGCCAGTGTCCAGCAGCTCCTGCAAGGTCTCGTGGAGTGGCGTCATCGCAAAGTAGAAATGCAGCGGCACGGGTCGCTCCGCGGAGGCGACCACCGCGGTCGCTCGACCAGTACGCCCGGTCAGGTCGCTCTCGAAGCGGCTGACGTCGCCGAGGGTCGCCGACATGAGCACGAACTGCACGTGCGGCAGCTCGAGCAGGGGGACCTGCCACGCCCAGCCCCGGTCGGGCTCGGAGTAGAAGTGGAACTCGTCCATGACCACCAGGCCCACATTGGCCGCGGGGCCGTCGCGGAGGGCCAGGTTGGCCAGGATCTCCGCCGTGCAGCAGATCACCGGCGCGGTCGCGTTGACGCTCGCGTCACCCGTCATCATGCCGACGTTGGCGGGCCCGAAGGCCTCGCAGAGCGCAAAGAACTTCTCCGACACGAGGGCCTTGATCGGCGCGGTGTAGAAGCTGCGCCGCCCCTGTGCCAGCGCGGCGAACTGCGCTCCGGTGGCGATGAGGCTCTTGCCCGACCCCGTGGGGGTGTTGACGATGACGTTCGAGCCGGACACCACCTCGATCAGCGCCTCCTGCTGGTGGGCATAGAGGTCGAGCCCGCGGTCCTTGGCCCAGCCGGTGAAGGACTCGTACACCAGGTCGGGGTCAGGCGAGGACGGCACGAGCTCGGTCAGTGTCCCGGTCACTGTCATGGTGACCTGATGGTGCCTGGCACAGTGGCACCCGCGCCAACCAGGGAGCGCCTGTCCGGGGACGGAGCGTTCCACGCAGCGCCCGGCGCCCGCGCCGGCGGCGTGGACCGGGCGCGCCGTCGGAAGGGACTCGTCGTGGGCACAGCGTCGACACGGCTTCCGGCGTACTCCGGACCGACCCCCGCCTACTGCGCGACGGGGCTCGACCGCGAGCCCTTGCGCCGGCAGGACCCGCAGTGGCTGGCAGGCACGCTCGCGAGCGGTGCGGCGGAGGTCCGTCCGTTCTGGCAGGACGCCTGGCTGGTGTCCGGGACGGGACGTCGTCCGGTCGTCCTGTCCGGTCCGCGCGCCGTCGAGGTCTCGCGCGCGGCGGACCAGACGGTGTTCCTCGGCCGCGACGGGAACCGCTTCGTCGTCGCGGCGGACCTCTCGGCCCTGTCCGAGGACGAGGCGCTACGTACGGCGGATGCGACGGCGACCGCCGACCTCCGGGCGATCTTGAGCCGCCCGACGCCGCCGTGCTCACCTACGGTCGCGGGTTGCTGCTGTGGAACCGGCTCCAGCGCTACTGCGGGACATGCGGGACGCGAACGGTGAGCTGGAGTGCCGGGCATGTCCGGCGGTGCGCCTCCGAGCACTGTGGCCGAGAGCACTTCCCCCGCATCGAACCTGCCGTGATCGTGCTGGTCGAGGGGCTCGGTGATCCCCGCCGGTGCCTGCTCGCACGGCACCGGCGGCGCGGGCCCCGAGTCGCTCTCGCTCCTCGCCGGATTCGTGGAGGTGGGGGAGAGCCTGGAGGAGGCGGTCCGCCGTGAGGCCGCCGAGGAGGCGGGCGTCGCGGTGGAGGCGGTGACCTACGTCGGGTCGCAGGGCTGGCCGTTTCCCTCGGGGCTGATGCTCGGCTTCCGCGCGACCGCCGTGCGCGAGGACATCGCCGTCGACGGTGACGAGCTCGTCGAGGCGCGGTGGTTCTCCGCAGCGGAGGTGCGCGGATCGCTCGCGAGCGGCCGTAGGCTCGGCCGCCCGGACTCGATCGACCGCCACCTGCTGGCGTCCTGGTTGGAGGAGGAGTCGTGAGCCGTTGGGCGAGGGTCTCCGACGGCGACGGGGAGCGCTACGCCGCCCGTTTCGCCGACCTCGCCGCCTCCGGAACGGACGTCCACGGCGAGGCGCGCTTCGTCGCTGCCCTGCTGCCCGCGGGCGCGCGGGTCCTGGACGCCGGCTGCGGCACGGGCCGGGTCGCCGTGCGGCTCGCCGAGCTCGGCTACGACTGCGTCGGCGTCGACCTCGACGAATCGATGCTGGCGGTCGCCGGCCGTACCCGGCCCGACCTCACGTGGCTGCACGCGGACCTCGCGACGTTGGACCTGCCGGCGCTCGGGGTCCACGGCGCGTTCGACGCCGCCGTCATGGCGGGCAACATCGTCCCGCTCGTCGCCGAGGGGACGGAGGCGTCCGTGGTCGACCGGCTCGCCGCACACATCTGTCCGGGTGGGTACGTCGTGGCAGGTTTCGGCCTCGATGACGCGCACCTCCCGCACGGTGCGGCACGCGTGTCGCTCTCGTCGTACGACGAATGGTGCTCGGCGGCGGGGCTGGAGCTCGAGCGCCGGTTCGCGACGTGGGACGGGGACGCCTACGACGGCGGCGGCTACGCGGTCAGCGTGCACCGGCGGCGCAGCTGACGCACAATCCGCGTCCTGTCCCGTCCGCCACCAGGCGCGATCCGCACGCTTTGCGGCGCGGGGAGGTGACTGGCCCGCCGCGGCGTGGGTATGGCGCCGACGCGGTCCGGGACTACGACCGGCCCGCCAGGGACACGACAGCCACCGGAGGAGCTCCCATGAGTGAGAACGACCTCGAGACCCAGGGCACCGGCGAGGCCGCCAAGCGGATCGGTCAGGCCCCGACGACCGACGACGTCACCGACCCCGAGCGGTCGTCCCGCAACACCGCCGCGGGCAGCGGCTCTGAGCCGGGATCGGGCGGCCTGCAGGCAGCGGCCGATGAGGGCGTTGACCCCAGCGCGAGCATCGAGCCGAACAACCAGGACGCCGTCTGAGGCTCGCGTCATTGCTCGACGGAAACCCCGCCCGCGCGTCGCACACCGTGGCGCGCGGGCCGGCTGCCAACGACGAGCGGGACAGGTCGACGCCGGACGGAGAAGGCTGTGCCCACCGATCGCCTGCGCGTCCTCACGCTGAACCTGCTCTCACCCGAACACGCCGACTGGCCACGCCGGCGGGACGTGCTCGCGGAGGGGATCCGGCGGCTTGGCCCCGATCTCGTCGCGCTCCAGGAGACCGTGTGGGGCGACGGCTGGGACCAGGCGGCGGAGCTGCTCGGTCCGGGGTACCACCTCGCCAGGCACTCGGCTCGGTCCGCGGACGGGGTAGGAGCGGCCCTGGCCAGCCGATGGCCCTTCACCCGGGTCCGCGAGGTCGACCTGCACGTCACCGACCGGGTGACCCTGCCGTGGTGCGCCGCGGTGGTCGCGGACATCGAGGTTCCGGAGCCGTTCAGCCCGCTCGTGTTCGTCCATCACAAGCCGACGTACGAGGTGGGTTACTCGTACGAGCGTGAGCTGCAGGCGGTGCGGACCGCGCGCTTCGTCGAGGACGCCGTCGACACCGGCGCCGCTCACGTCGTGCTCGCCGGCGACTTCGACGACAACCCCGACTCCGCGAGCGTGCGGTTCTGGACCGGACGCCAGTCCCTGGACGGCACGAGCGTCGCCTACCGCGACGCCTGGGAGGCCGTCCAGGCCAACGCTGCCGGTCACACGTTCACGCCGGCGAACCCGCTGGAACGAGCCGGTGAGATGTCCCTCGAGCTGGGTCGCCGGATCGACTACGTCATGGTCCGCTGCGGAGTTCACGGGCCCACGCTCGAGGTCCTCGACTGCTTCCGGGTCTTCGACCAGCCCGTCGACGGCGTCTGGGGGAGTGACCACTTCGGCGTCGTTGCGGATCTGGCACTTCCCGCCCATCCGCCGGGTGCCTGGGTGTCGTGACGGCCTGACGCAGTCGGGCGAGCACGCGCGCGGCCGTCGTAGGGCACCGGGCGGCAGCGTCGCAGCGTACACCGGTGTCCGGGCAGTGTGCGGGCACGGCGCAGGACGCGGGCGCGTGGACGTCCACCCACCCGACGTACATAGATGTCCGGCGCACGGGTGGGTGGGTCGACGAACACTCCTGTCCGGTTTCGGCGACGGTCGCCGGACCGTGGGTGCCCGAGCCGGTCGCCTCACCGCCTCACGCGTAGTTGAACGTGTCCGGGTCCGGGCCGAGCCGCTCGCCCGTCGCCAGGGTGGCCAGCCGAGCCATCTGCTCGTCGTCGAGCGTGAAGTCGAAGACCTCGAGGTTCTGCCGGATGCGCTCCGGGTTCGAGGACTTGGGGATCGCGATGGTGCCGATCTGCACGTGCCAGCGCAGCACGACCTGCGCAGGCGTGCGACCCACCGACTCTGCGATCTCCACCACGGCGGACTCCTCGAGGAGTCCGCGACCCTGGCCGATGGGTCCCCAGGCCTCCGTCGCGATGCCGTGTTGCGCGTGGAACGCCCGGAGCTCGTCCTGCGGCAGGCGTGGGTGGAGCTCCACCTGGTTGACCGACGGGACCACGCCGGTCTCGTCGAGGAGCCGCTGGATGTGGGCCGGCTGGAAGTTCGAGACTCCGATCGAGCGGACGCGCCCGTCGGCCCGCAGCTTCTCCAGCGCGCGCCAGGTCTCGACGTACAGGTCGCGCGCCGGCGTCGGCCAGTGGATGAGGTAGAGGTCCACGACGTCGAGTCCGAGCCGGGCCATGCTCGCGTCGAAGGCGCGCATCGTGGCGTCGTAGCCCTGGTCGGTGTTCCAGACCTTGGTCGTGACGAACACCTCGCCGCGCGGGAGACCGGATTCCCGGACCGCCTCTCCGACGCCCTCCTCGTTCTCGTACAGCGCCGCGGTGTCGATGAGGCGGTAGCCGCACTCGATCGCCGTACGCACCGGGGCGACGACCTCGTCGGAGGGGATCTGGTAGACGCCGAAGCCGAACTGGGGAATCTCGACGCCGTCGTTCAGCGTGACGGTGGGGGCGACGGTCATGGGTCCTCCGGGGAAGTGGGCGCTGCGCCGTACGCAGGACGCGGCGGCGCACCGGGCGCCTCGGTGGCGGGACGGTGCTGCGGGCGCCCGCCGTACCGGGCTGGGGCGGCTGGGGGTCAGACGCGAGCCGTTCGGGGAGCGGCGAGAGGGCGTGGCCGCTCCTGGACGCTTGCGACCTGCCCCGGCCGAGTCGCTCTCAACCGTGTCGCTCAGTCCCGCGCACCGAGAAGGCGAAGCATGTCGGGCAGCTCGAAGAAGCGCGCGAGCTCCACCGCCGAGGGGGAACCGGTGTCCGGGCCGGCGCCACGGTCGAGCAGGATGCGGACCGTCTCGCCCGACCGGCGGAACACCGCTGCGCCGAGGGCCGTCTGCCCGCGGTCGTTGACGCGTTCGGGGTCGGCGCTGCGCTCCAGCAGCGCCCGCACCGTGTCGGGGTGGGCGTTGTACGCAGCGAGGATCAGGAGCGTGTCGCCCTTGTCGTTCGTGAGGTTCGGAGGCAGGCCGGCGTCGACGTACTCCGCCAGCCGTGCCGTCTCGCCGTTGCGGGCGAGGTCGAACATCTGGTGGGCGAAGGCGATCACGTCCGGGTCGAGTCCGTCGGTCACGGACGTGCAGCCTACGGAAGGTCTGCCCGAGGTCCTCGGTGCGCGGTGCGCCGCCGCCGTCCTGGTAGCCTTGCCCACGCCCCGAGCCCCCGTAGCTCAGGGGATAGAGCATCGGCCTCCGGAGCCGTGTGCGCAGGTTCGAATCCTGCCGGGGGCACCTTCAGGAGCTGACCGTTGGTCCGCATCCGCCGGAGTGGCGAGTGTCCTGCGTGACGTGCCCCCGGCGCGCGTGCGCGAGCCCTCAGGCGATGCGCCGGAGCCGGTTCACCGCGAGACCTTGCTCATCGAGCAGCTCGGGGATGCGGGCCGCGAAGTCCTGCAGGTGCGGCGCCGCGAGATGAGCGTCGAGGTCGGCCTCGGACTCCCAGTTCTCGTAGAGCATGAAGAGGTCGGGATCCTGGATGCTCTGGTGCAGGTCGTAGTTGATGAAGCCCTTCTCCTTGCTGGTCGGCTCGACCAGCGCCTCGAGAGCCTGTCGGAGCTCCTCTCGCTTCCCCGGCGCCGCGCTCATGTAGGCGATGACGGTGAGCAGGTCACGGCGCTCGTCGGTGGGCGTAGACACGCGCAGCCTCCAGAAGGCAAGCCACCGGCACCGATCCGGCCGGCGGCGGGACTCCGCTGACGCTACGGATCAGCGGCGGCTGCGGGAAGCCCTTGTCCGCGCTACGTTGCTCGGCATGGTCGACGCAGCCGCCGGTTCCCGTCGGGAGGTGGCGGCCCGCATGGCTGAGGCGGCCGAAGCCTGGCTCGACACGCTGGATGCCGACCAGCGGGCCACCGCGACCGGCACCGCACCGAGCGACGACGCCAGTGACGCGGAGCGGCGGCGCTGGTTCTACACCCCGACCGATCACGGCGGGCTGACGTTCCACGCGCAGCGGCCGGCGCAGCAGCGAGCGGCGATGCGGCTGGTCTCGACCGGGTTGTCGATGCCGGCCTACGTCACGGTCGCCACCATCATGGGGCTGGAGAACGTCCTCGACCGCGTCGAGGGCTTCACGGTGAAGTTCGACCGCGAGCGGGGGCGTGATCCGGGCCTGTACTACCTGCGGGTGTTCGGGGAGCCGAGCGGGTCGCGACCGTGGGGCTGGCGCTTCGGCGGCCACCATGTCTCGCTGAACAACCTCGTCGTCGAGGGGGAACTGGTGAGCACGACGCCGTGCTTCCTCGGCGCCGACCCGGCCTCCGCCCCGTTGCTCGGCGGTGCCGTCAACCGCCCGCTCGGGCGTGTCGAGGACCTCGCCCGCGACATCGTCAGATCACTGCCCGGAGAGCTGGCGAAGCGCGCCGTGCTGCTCGCGCATGCCCCTTCCGACATCGTCACCGCCAACCGCACGCGCGTCTCCGACGGCGACCGCGTGATTCCGCTGGCGGGCGTCTGGCGCGACGAGCGCTTCCCTGATCCCGTCGAGCACGCCAAGCTGCAGAAGCTCAGCGACGCCATCGACGACGCCGCCGTGTACAGCGACGCCGACCACGCGATCGTCTCGTACAGCGCGGCGCCGAAGGGCGTCGCCGCGGCGGAGCTGGACCCGGAGCAGCGGCACATGCTCCGGTTGCTGCTGAGCACCTACCTCGGCCGCGTGCCCCCGGAGGTGTCGCCGCTGTCGCGATACGACGACGACGCCGAGCTCGACGCGGTGCACCTCGCCTGGGCCGGCCCGACCGAGCCTGGCGCGCCGCACTACTACCGCGTGCAGGGACCGCAGCTCTTGCTCGAGTGGGACAACACGCAGCGCGGCGCGAACCACGCGCACTCGGTATGGCGGAACCCGACGACGGACTTCGGCCTCGACGTGCTCGCCGGTCACCGCGCCGTGCACCACTGACTACGAGCGCTCGACTTACTGGCTCGCGGACGCAGCGAGCGCCCAGCAGCTGCCCGGGCTCGGTTCGGTCAGGGAGCGAGCCGGGCGAGCATGAGCGCCTCGGCCAGGCAGGCGCGCTGCCACATGGCCAGGTCGAGGCTCTCGTCGATGCCGTGCCAGCGTGACGCCGGGTCGCCGACCCCCGTCAGGAGCACGGTGGCGCCGGGGTAGGCGCGGGCGAACTCGGCGATGAAGGGGATCGAGCCGCCGATGCCCGCCTCGACCACGTCGTTGCCGTACGCGTCGCGGAACGCCGCGCGCGCGAGGTCGTAGACGTCGCCCTTCGCCTCCAGGGAGAACGGCTCGGCGACCGCACCGGGGATCACGCGCACGTCCGCGCCCCACGGAGCGTGGCTGCGCAGGTGCTGGCTGAGCGCCTCGAGCGCGCGCGGCCCCTCGTCGCCTGGCGCGAGGCGCAGGCTGAGCTTTGCTCGCGCGCGGGGAAGCAGGACGTTCGACGCCTCGCCGGTCGAGGGCGCGTCCATGCCGATGACCGACAGTGCGGGGTGGTGCCACAGCCGCTCGGGCAGCGTCCCGGTGCCCAGGTGCATGCCCTCGCCGAGCAGGCCGGCGTCCTTGCTGAACACCGC